>JAWVEM010000061.1:0-3057 GCA_033856735.1 Blastocatellia bacterium | reverse complement strand
CAGGCCGCCGGCCGCAGCGGCAGATACTCGCAGGAAGCTGCGCCGGTTTAGGTTTAGATCGTTTTCGGCTTTGAATGCACCGCGCATGGTTCCGCCTCCTTTACGTCAGTTGTTGAGCCGCACTCTTGATGGCTTCACGAATGCGCACGTAGGTCGCGCAGCGACAAAGATTTCCACCCATCGATTCTTCAATATTTGTGTCGGTTGGTTTTGTCGTGGCTTTGAGCAGTGCGACCGCGCTCATAATCTGTCCGCTTTGACAATATCCGCACTGCACGACGTCTTTTTCCACCCAAGCTTCCTGCACCGTTTGACCTACTGGATCTGTGCCGATGCCTTCAATCGTTACGATAGGCCGATCTCCAATCAACGACACCGGCACTACGCACGAGCGGGTTGCAACTCCGGCGACGTGCACCGTGCAAGCGCCACAAGCGCTGATGCCGCAACCGTACTTGGTGCCAGTCATCTTTAGCTCTTCGCGCAAAACCCAGAGCAGAGGCGTCGATGGATCAACGTTCACCTCTTTGCGCTGTCCGTTTACATTGAGTTGATAAGTTGCCATAGTTGTCTTACCTCCCTTTAGGACACTGCATGCCGGCATCAACCCAGCGACGAGTCGCGGCGACGAACTCCGCATGGGTTAGTGGCGGCAATGATCGCGCTGTCCCGTCAGGCCTGCGACCTGGATTCCAGGCCCAAAGGACCAAGGGCTCTTCTTCGTGATGCTTCAATAATCCAGGCCCATCAAGACCATTATTTTTTGTGTGATCGGTTATAGAGCGACACACCGCTGCACTCGACAGGATCTGATCGTTTGTATCCTGCCAACGCATCGACAATGGCGCCAGATGCCAATTGCGTCCGCCGGGCACTCCCGTGCTGTCGGCATTCTCTGTTTGGTGACAGCTCACACAATTTAAGCCCGGCACACCTTTTCCTTCTGGGCCACGAATCACATTCGCAAAGTGACGATGGCGATCGTCGCCCTGCTGCGGATAGTTTGTCGCAGTGTGACAGTTGATGCAGCGTGGTGAAGCTAAGACCGAATAGATCTGCTGCCAAGCGGCAAGGCCTTCGGAACGCCTGTCCGTTGCCGGTGCACTTGTGCCCCTAGCAGTCCGCTCTGCAAGTGCAGATGAGACGGCACACCAAATTGCCAAAGCAGTCAAAAGGAAAAATGAAATTCGTAGTACCGACGTGCGCTTGCTGATCATGGTTAGCCCCCTCGATGCGGCGTCAACGCGGTTTTTGTGAATCGTTAATATATGGCACCGGAATCCACCTGTAGTGATCGCCTTCTTTTTGAATATGTCCTACGCCCGGGAAATAAACGTGGTCGAGAGCGACAAGGTATCCATTCTTCGCGGCGTCGGCGAAACCAAGTTTTCGCTGTGCAGCAGCTGCTTTTGGATCGACATCAAACTTGACCGTAACGGAGGGATCTGCGAACTGCACATCCTGAACATGTACAGTGTCACCCCAAAACGCCAGTTTCTCGCCGTTGCTTTCCAGCACGTAGTAAGTTTGTCCGGGTGTGTGGCCGTAGCCAGCAACAGTTCGAAGACCCGGAAATAGTTGAACCTCCCCATCGAAGGTCTTCACCTGTCCTGACTTAATGTATGGAGTAACGGTTTGATCGGCTTGCTGAAAAAAAGTCTTTGTTGGCTCGGGGGCTTTTTCCGCAAACGATTTATTGGTCCAGTAGTCCAGTTCCAGTTTATTAACGTGTACCGTGGCGTTTGGAAAAACTCTTCGCCCGCCAACCGTTAGACCGCCCGAATGATCCGGATGTATGTGAGTCAAGAGGATATCGGTAATTTGCTCGGGTTGGATGCCAATAGACCTTAAGCTATCGGGAAGCTTATCCAGTTTTGGCCCGAGAAGTTCGCCGGCACCAGTGTCCACCAGGACTAACTTATTATCCAGCTGTATGAGGTAAGCATTCATCGAGGCTTCGACAGAATTTGGCTTGAGATATTCCCTGGCCAAGAGACTTTCTACTTCACCGGGTTTTGTATTTGTCAGAAGCGGGAGAAAGTCAACGCCGATAGTTCCATCGGTAAGAGCGATGACGTTAATCTTCCCAATCTTCATCCGGTAATATCCGGCCTGACTCTTATCGAGTTTTGAGGCTTCCGAGATCTTTACATCCGGCGGAAGGTTTCTATCCTGAGCCGAAGCCAAAGGTGCAACAGCCAGAATCAAGAAAAACAAATATTTGGCATGAACGGATCGGAAGCGATTCAGTGACACGTTGGTTCTCCTAAACGAATGGATATTCCCGAAATGAAATCCGCATGCGCTTTCGAACAAACTAATTTGCGGTTGAAGTCTCCGCGAACTTTATTGACCTCTGAACCGCTCTTTGGCGATCCAGTTGTTTATGTAACGAGAACAATGGACGAGGGAGACCCCTTGTGTTTGACATGTTGCGAGGAAGCGAATGACATCCAAGTCGACTAGACTGACTTCGTTCAAGTCGAGCGTGACGTTCGGTCCTCCGGCCTTTATTTGCGCTTTCAATTCTTCGATATGCTCCCGCCGCATGCGGCCAATCAGCCGCAGTGTCGTCGTCTGTCCATCCGAATCTTTTTCGATTCTTAAGGTCACGTTCGTTTGCTCTCAAGTGCCACACTTGAACGGTTGCATGCTGAGTGCCAATTGCAATTTCCGGTGAATCACAGGGGTTTTCGTCCTAACTCGGGGCCGCTTTTTCGGCGTTTGCTGAAAATTCAGCCTAGAGCATCGGCGTTGATCGCATTTGGCTTTGGAATTGCACTTGAATGAGGCCGTTGACGGCATCACGGTGATCTAATCTATTGTCGGCCGTCTCCGTAGCAGGAACGCACCTACTTTCTCTTCATAAGTGAGCGCTAGCTTGAAACGGGGCATAGAGATGAGAGAAGCTATGCAGATGGAAGAAAGGTTGTAGAAGTCATGAAGGCTCAGGAATCTCATCACAAAACAGCCGTCACGGCCCATGCGAAAAAGGTGTATGAGTCTGAGGGGCTCGTAGTTACACGTGGAGAGAAACAAAATGGCGAGGCGTCCAAG
>JAWVEM010000060.1:0-28190 GCA_033856735.1 Blastocatellia bacterium | reverse complement strand
ATAGAAAAACAAATAGGCCGCCGGAAAATACTCCGGCGGCCTTTCTGACTGGCAAGCAGTCGTGTACGTTAAGCAGCGCGCGTGATTTCCGCGGCTTCTGCATAGACACGGCGTCCGTTAAGAGCGTCGTCAATTATCTCTCTCACGGCAGAAATGTCCGGGTTAACATCCATCCGATCACACGCGGCCAAGTGACGAACAATACCCTCGGTGGCGATTTCCATCGGCGGGCCGGTCAACTTCGAAAAGCGCCGGGCCTGTATGTGATCAATCCTCTGTAGCCGCTCAGCCAGCGGCAAGCCCTTATCAAGATTCACGGTTTTACTCTATCTCCTTAATTAACAAACTCGAATACGATTCCGTCTTAACTAAACTATAGATGCTTCCCGAACGTGCCCGGGATGCAAACTCGTTGCAGTTGTGGGAGATTTTGCAGAGTCCTAACTCAGGAGGGGGAATAGATAGCCTGAACTGTCTCAGCGAAACCCGATACTATAGCACGACTCTATCGCTGAGAGAAGGAAAATTTCCGCAACAGATTCGTAACAACAACGGTTAAAGGATTATAGCCAGAAAGGACCTCCTTGTCCGTGCGTTAGCACACACAGGCGGGAAGAATTCGAGGTGAACGTGCCGGGGTTTCGTATCTTAGGCTAGGGCCACGGATCCCTGGGCGGAGCAAGTATTTTGGCATTGAGCCCTTACGTTGAACGGGCCGGTATTAAGGAAAAGCGCCGACGGAGCCTCCGAGCCGGAGACACTACGCCGACGCCCAATACTTCCGCTAAGCTTGTAAAAAGTAGGCTACCTGGACTACTTTTTCGGCAGGACTGAGTCCTTCATCGCTTTGCCGACCCGAAACTTTAGCGTTGTTTTTGCTGGGATTTGAATAGTTTCGCCTGTCGCGGGGTTACGGCCTTCACGCGCCTTCCGCTCTGAACGAACTAATTTTCCAAAGCCCGGTAACACGAACTCGCCATTCGTTTTTACTTCGGAAGTTGCCAGGTTTGCGAGATCTTCGAAAAGCTGCTTTACCTGAGCTCGCTTCATTTCCGTCCGCTCCGCGAAGTAATTGATAACGTCGGACTGAGTCATGCGCTTCTTGCCTGTTGCCGTGCTGGTCGCCATGTGTGGTGTACCACCTCCAAAAAGTCAACAAAATGAGAAAACTGTCGGAGCCAGATATACCACAGACCCGGCATAAAGTCTGCTAAAATTCGCATTTTTTCGGCCATTTTTCAAAAATATTTTCTCCGGTACCCCGGCCTCCGGGGCTCCGCGCACTACAGGTCGAGCGTTGCGATGGCATCGGGAGCGGCCCGAGGGGGCTCGCGCAGGCGGGGCGGGGCACTCAAGTATGGTCGTTCCGCAAACCAGAAGAAAACCCACGCGAAGGCTACACAAGCCGGCGTTGTGACCAAGAGAGCGGTCGCTAATTGCGAAAGACCGAGGAATCCGAAGTGATACGACTCCATAACGACGAGTTCATGCGTTAAATACAGGGAATATGAAAACAGCCCAATCGCAGCCAGCATTTTGATCAAAGTCGGCGTCCGCAGCGCGGGGCGCCAAAGGCTTTCCGCCAGAACAAACCGGTTCAGAAGAATGAAAAAACCAACGCCCCACAGCGGATGAAGAAATAACCAGAGCAAATCATGGAGCGACTGATTGAATTGCTCGACTTTCGGAAGCAGAAACGTAAGTGCCACCGAGGCGGCCAGAACGGTCAAGGCAAGCCTTCCGCGATACAGCCAGCGGGGAAGCTTTACTACTCCAAACATCGCCTCGACGCTTAAAGCCCCCAGCGCCCACGTGAACCAGTGCGAAGCAGCGCCTTCTGATATCGGAATGTCGACCTTGTACCGCTCGCGAATAGCTGTGCTCAGTACGAACCAAAGAACTCGAGCGGCCAGGCATGCCATTAAGGCTCGCTGCCATCCCCAACGCTTGCGCAAAAAGAGCAGCAGAAAGTAAGCGAGGTAAAGCTGTTCTTCGATTGCCAGCGTCCAAAAAACTCCATTGATGCTATAGACGGTATGCGAGTCGAGGTTGTGCAGCATGAAGAGGTGTGAAACCACATCCCAAACATAAAAGGGCGTGAGCTCGAACCTCGTCGTAAATGCCGAAATCCCGAGATAGAGAATCAAGGCAACGATATAAGGCGGGTACAGTCGGCGAAATCTGCGCTTCCAGAACGCCGTGAAGGCTACCGGCGGTTTGTTTTCGACCTGGGCCTTAGCTCTTGAAAGGTGAATGCAGAAACCGGAGATAACGAAGAATAGAAAGACGCCCACATAACCAAACCGAATCATGGGCAGCACTGGTATGACAAGCCAATTAAGAACCCGTGGGCCAAACCGGTAGTTGGGCCCTACGGTGTGATAGAGCACAACGCCGAGAGCTGCCGCGCCGCGCAGGGCATCGACACTCTTTAGGCGACTGAATCGCGAAGTGCTAGCCGCTTCTATCTGAGCTAACGCCATTTTCCGCCGGAAGATTGGATCGAGAAGGTTGCTGCAAAAACGGCCACCGGAAGCGGCGGCCGTCGAGGATCTAACTTGCGTTTTGGTCGGGGCGAGAGGATTCGAACCTCCGACCTCTCGGTCCCAAACCGAGCGCACTACCAGGCTGTGCTACGCCCCGTACTTAATTGCAATCGTCTCTTTAGCAGACCGGACATTCTAGTCATCGCATGAACGTATGGTCAAGGTTAGCAGGAACTGACGGGCTGCCAAGAGCGCATGCGCACGATGACTGATCTGGTTCTTGATCTCTGAAATCAATTCCGCAAAGGTCTGATCGTAGCCGCTCGGAACGAAGATCGGATCGTAACCAAAGCCTTTCGATCCTCGGGGCGAGAATTCAATGTTTCCTTCACATCTACCGACAGAGGTGTTGATTATTTGGCCGTGGCAGTCTGCTATCGCAACCGCCGAGACGAATCGCGCCGATCGCTTGCCGGCCGGAAAGCCCCTTAATTCGTTCAGCAATTTGGCCGTGCGTTCCTTGTCCGAAGCGCCTTCGCCGCCATAGCGCGCAGAGTAGATGCCGGGGGCGCCGCCAAGCGCATCAACCTCCAAACCGGAATCATCAGCCAATGTCAGGAGTCGGGTCTGGATCGAATACCCGACGGCTTTCAACGACGCATTTTCGATGAAGCTTGCGCCCGTTTCCGGAATCGATTCAACGTTCGGAAAGTCGGACAGGCCGTAAAGTTCGAACGGCAAATCACCAAGTAGCTGGCGAAGTTCTTTTAGTTTTCCCTCATTTTGTGTGGCCAACAGCAGAACGTTCGGCGGATTCACTTGGATTTCTCCGGGGTAAGGGTCACCAGCAGAGATCCAACCAGGCCGAAGGAAGATCGTGAGGTCCACTCAAGTCCGGTGTCCTTTAGGATCACCACACTCACTGCGTACGGCAGGGAACGCGAAGCTTCGTCGATCGCGGTTGCGTTCGTCGAAAATGCTGACCGTTCATGCTCCGAGAAGATTTCGACAAACGAAATAGCCGGACGCTGATCCTTGACGAAAGTTAGCACGGTGATCGGCAACGAAACGTCAACCAGGCGTTGAGACTTTCGGAACGCATCAGTCGAAGTCAACGACTGGGCTTTCGCCTGAAGGGAGCGTCGAACCGCTTCGGCCGGGCCAATAAGAAAATGGTTGTCGGCGAAGCTGGCCGCCCAATTATCGGTCGTTGCGAGCATTAGTTCAAAGTCGCCAACACTTTCTGACTTCGGTTTGGCCCCGAGGCGTTGTTGCACTAACTTTCTTAGGCCCTGTCGATCAAGTGCTTCCGTAACTAGGACCGCAGGCGCGTTCTCTTCCAGTCGAATCGTCTGTATCCGAGTGCCAACAGAGTGGACAAAAGTATCAGCGTCGTCGATTCCATAAGGCTTGAGCATTCTGCGCAACAGAGGCCGCGCCGCAATCGCCCCAATTAGATCGGCATGAGAAGCGATGATCGCATTCAAATCGCGCCAGACACCTTCGACATCACGAAAGTGATAAAGCGAGACAGAATATGCATCGGCGGGTACGAAGGGCAGTTCATTGAGGGCTAGTTTATCTTCCGGAACAAAGCTGCCGCGGAGCTTGTCGGCGACGCCCTGCGACAGTGTGATTGAGCAACGCTCCTCAACCATGCCATCGACAAACCTGGTGCTCCAGCCCAACCCGTCGATGAGACTTCCCAACGTGTCGGAGAAAATCTGCGAGGCCGTTAGATCCTCGGACGACGATGCGGCCCGAAGCGCGAAGGCTTGTAGCAACGACTTCACTCCGGGCTTGGAAACAAATCCAAACACACTCGCCTGGGGCGCGTCGACTTTCTGGCGTAAGTCATCGAGTTGCTTCTCGCCGGACAGGGCGGCACGCTTTCCCTGTTTGGCTTCCAGGCAATGCAGCACTGACGATTCGTCGTTGCCAATAATGGCCACGGTGCCGGCGAAGGCGGCCACGATGCGCCGGGACCCATCCATCGACAACCATTCAGTGAGGTCAGCGCCATCAACCTGCTTGCGTGACAACACCGGCTGTCCGTAAACACGCCTGGCAAGGTCTTCGATGTGTTGCTCGACCGTCGGTCGCATTCGCCTTTGCGTAGTATGGGTTTCTATGATGAGTGTGGCTAGCGGCTTGATGGTGAGTGTGGGGCCCGCCTGGCTTGCCTCCGCACCGGTGAAGACAACGGCAACTTGCGAGCGAGCCAGGAGAATTGCTTCCGCGGAACCAATTCCTGTCCATCGAGCTAATCGAATGATCCAGCGATTTGGCAGTAGCTGCGCGCGTGCTCCAACAGGTCCAGCCAAAGCCTTCCAAGCCTGCGTTCCTTCGATTCCCTGAGCTGCCTGCGCGAGATCATTGGCCTCGACAAACGCGAGACAGTCGGCGGGCGCGAAGCTCGCCATATCCGTATTCGTCGTGTGGTTCCAATAGAGCCAAGCAACCACAAAAGCGAATGGCAGAAGAACCAGAAGAAGTTTTGCGCGATGAGTTCTAGTCAATACTTCGCATCCTAAACTGTGCGGCGGCGGCTAGCAAATCGGAGGGCTGGGTTCTTCTGTGCCAAGCAGGCAGATGGCTCTCTCCCATCCCCAAACTTGGCCGGCTCCTTTCTCATGACGAAGGTCCTGTCCAGGCGCCTTCTAGCTTTCGGGGCCCCCTACAATCCGTTCGGCATCGCACCAATTAAGCTCGAAAATCGTCATAATTCGGAACGATTCGTGGTGTTCAACCAGACAAAATCCTGTTGACAATCCTTGCCCGAGTAGTGTAGTTTTAAGTCCGGCGGTAGAGCTATGGCTCTTTCCTATGGGGTGCCTGGTTCTTTTCAACCTCTACCGCGTTTGCTGATGGCGGCCAAACCGCCAGACCGCCCCGCCCTTCGCCAGAAAGCGAAGTCTTCAAAACTTACTGTGAAAAAACAAATGAAGAACTCAAGCTATCCCAGCCGGATCAGATTAGTGCGCGCGGGATTGTCCCGTGCCCGTCGCGCCCGCGCTCGCGTGCGGCGCCAACGCCTGCTGATGTTCAAGATTGCGAGGAGCCATTAATGATGTGGAAACGTGGTAACAAGAGCATGGTCGGCGTTGATATTGGCTCGAGTTCAGTCAAGGCCGTCGAACTGCAGGGCAAGAACGGCGACTTCCAACTGGTTAGTCTGGGCTATGAAGCCTTACAGGCGGACTCAGTTGTCGATGGCCAGATCATGGAGTTGAACTCAGTCTCCAATGCCATTGCAAATATTTTCAACGAGCACAAAATCAAAACGACGAAGGTAGCCGCTGGTGTCAACGGCCACTCCGTCATCGTGAAGAACATCGTGCTGCCGCAGATGACCGGAGACGAACTCCAGGAATCGTTCGCATGGCACGCTGAAGAACACATTCCTTTTGATATCTCTGACGTCAACCTCGACTATCACGTCACTGGCAGCACACCCGATGCGATTCATGTGTTGCTGGCTGCTTGCAAGCGAGACAAGATTGCTAACCTCAAGCAGACGATCCAGCTAGCCGGCAAGCAACCCACAGTCATCGATGTCGATGCTTTCGCGCTCCAGAATTGTTACGAGCTGAACTACGATCCCCAACCGGGAGAGGTCGTAGCGTTGCTCAACATTGGCGCGTCGACCACGAACATTAACATCTTGAACGGCAACCGATCGGTGTTTACCCGGGACGCCAGCTTCGGTGGCAATCAATATACTTCGCTGCTGCAGAAGGAACTCGGATTGAATTTCGATCAGGCTGAGCAAGTGAAGCGAGGAATGCCGCTGCCCGACGACATCGAGCCGCGGGAGATTGCGCCAATCCTCGACACGGTCTCGGACATTTTGGCCCTCGAGATTCAAAAGACCATGGACTTCTATCGCGCCACAGTCGAAGACGGCGAGTCGGCGGTCCAGAAGATTCTGATCTCAGGCGGTGGTTCGAAACTTAACGGCCTGATGCAGTTCCTGGCAAAGCAATTCGAAATTCCCGTAGACGTTTTCGATCCGTTTCGCAAGATTCGCATCGACTCGCGCGGATTTGACCCAGAGTACATGCGCGAGATCGTGCCGGAAATGGCCATCGCGGTTGGACTGGCGCTGAGAGGAGTTGACGCCCGGTGATTAAAATAAACCTTCTAGAATCGGTTACGGATCGGCCCGCGGGTGTTGCGTTTGTAGAGGACAAAGTCTCGAGCACGCGCACGCAGACATTCCTACTGGCCCTGACGATGGTGGCGCTGCTCGTCCTCGGTATGGGGTACGACTATGTCAGCGCGAACGCCCAACACGAATCCGCTACCCAGGAACTTGAGAAACAGAAACGCATTAATGAGCAGATGAATGCCGTCAAGCGTGAGCAAGCGGATCTGGAAAAGAAGATTGGGGACATTACTTTTCGCGTCGATGCCATTCAGAAATTGCGATCGTCGCAGCAGGGCCCCAGTGCAGTGCTCGCCGAAATCAAGGCGCGCTTTGACAGCGTTCCCGGTCTTTACCTGAGAAGCGTCGAGCAGAAAGATGCCGAGCTGGTCATCAAGGGTGAATCACCCAACGAGGCATCCGTTACGCGCTTCGGCCAGAGCATGGAATTTTCTTCAGGCATGTTTACTAACCTCAATATCGAGACGCAGAGAGAGGCCCCGCAAGTTGTCGCGAAGGTTTCGAACTCGGCGAACCCGGCTACCGCCCCGGCGGCTGTGCCTGACTCGACCGTCCCGCAGCCGGAGGTTGTGACCTTTACCATCAAGTGCAATTATGCCCGCCCAGCGGCGCAGCCCAACTCAAGTGCGAACCCGGCTCCGACCAATCACGTTGCCAAGAATTAGTCGCGGGAACCTTCCAGGAAAGAGCGACAGGAAAAAATCATGACCATTGGAAACATCAACAACATTCCCTGGTACCTGCGGCTGGGTATATTCACTGTCCTGGCGCTGCTTGTCTATGGCGGCTTCTGGTATTTCGTCACCAGCGGCACGCGCAAAGACACCAAGGCATTGCAGGAGCAGGTTGGCTTGTTACAGAAGGCGAATGCCGAAGCTCAGATTGCGTCGCAACGTCTCAACGAGTTCCGGACAGCTTATAAGAACAAGCAGCAGGAACTTGAAGAGCTGCGCGCTCTACTTCCCGAGCAGCGCGAATTGACCAAGGTCCTCGAAGGCATTCAGGATCGGGCCCATGTAACCGGTTTGTCGCTGCGGAAGTTCCAACCGAAAGACGACGTGCAGCAGGACTTTTATAGTGGTAAGCGAATCGAGGTTTCGGTGCAGAGTTCGTTCGCCGGGCTACGCGCCTTCTTTGATCAGATGGCCCACTACCAACGCATCGTTTCGATTACGAACTTTGAAGTTAAGCAGATGGACAAGCAGGCGGCGAGCAAAACGGTTGAAGCCCGCTTTGACCTGACCGCTTACTATGTTTCCAGCGAGAAGCTGCAGAAGCAGAACGCGAACCAGCCCGCTAATGCGCCGGCTGCCCAGAGTGCCGCGCCCACGCAAGCCGTACCGCAAGCCGTGACCCAACCGGTGGCGAAGTAAACGAGCCCGACTAAATTGTTTGATTAGGGAAAGAAGACGATGGACTACAAAAACGCAATTCGTAACCTGGCTACCGCGGCAGTGATGACCTCAGCGATTGGTCTCATTGCGGTGACGGCAACTGCGCAGGACTCAAAGACCGCCGCCAAGCCGGTCGTGAGTGAGCGAACGGCAGGACGAGACCCGTTCAGGAAATATGCTCCGGTGGTGAAGGCGGGCAAGGGCCCGTCAGCCAAGCTGGAAGCACCGCCGATTCAGGTGCGCATCGACCGCTATCGCGCACAGAAACTAGCTGCGGCTAACGCGCATGTCGCGCCCCCAAAGCCGACCTCGGTTTTGTTGCTGAGCGAGATGCAGGTTATCGGCATCTTTCGCACGCCGCGCGGTTTTGCGGCCATGATTGAAGCTACTCCCATCAAGCTCTCCTACGTTATTTATCCTGGCGAAAGCTTTTTTGATGGTCAACTCGTGGCCATTGAGGAGTCCCGCCTGGTATTTCGCCGTGACATAGTCTGGAACGACGGACGTCGTGAAAAGTCGGTTGAAACCAAACCGCTGCGTACGTTTAGTACCGTCGACGCCATGACCTCCACCAAAGCGGCGCCCGCCAATGCTCCGGCTCCCGAGTCCGACAAACCAGCCGTGCCGGAAAAGCAGCAGTAAAACGATTCCTGGCCCCATCATCACGCGAAATATGTTTGCGTGCGTAAGGCCCGACGCAGTGAACGATGGCCCAGTTCGAAACTTGGCTTTGTTCACTTTGACAATAAGACTGAACCGCCGTGTTGTGCGGCGCGCGCTTTGAATGTTCGTTCTTCAGGCATTTCGAGCGAAGGCGTGACGGAAGGTTCAGCCAATCCCCTGAGGAGGGAATAATGCCTAAGCAGTCCCCTAAAAATGTCGCCATCAGAACATGCGCTCTCGCGTGTGTCGCCGGCTTGTCACTTAATTCATTCGCCGTTGCCAGCGGCGCAGTCGCGCGCCGGGCGCCGGAGTCCCTCAGGACTTCCGCCAGGACGTTGTCGCCGGAACAGATTCCTGCCCCATCACCGACACCGGTCAGACCCGGGATGTCGCCGGGCAAGGACAACATGGCGGCGCAAGCCGATCAGGGACGCCGCTATGGCAATTCAGGCTTTGTGGGCGAGCCGATCAACTTGAACGTCGTCAACGCCGACGTGCGCGACATCCTGAATTACATCACGGAACAGTACGGCATTAACTTTGTCATCGACAGTTCAGTTGGCGCCGTGCCCGTAACCGTTAATGTGCAGGACGTACCTTGGAACCTCGCGCTCGATATGATTCTGAGATCGAATAAGTTAGGCGCGCAGGTTAACGGCAACATCCTCCGCATCGCCACCGTTGATTCGTTGGCGAAAGAAGCCGAGACGGAAAAGGTCATCAACGATGCCAGGCTCGAGAATACTCAACTGGTAACCGAGTTCATTCGTTTGAACTACGCTCGGGCGACCGGTACGTTGGCGTCCGCCGGCGGTTCATCCGGAAACTTTGCTGGTGGCGTGACCACTAACGCTTCGCAGTCCTCAGGCAGCGGCTCTTCGCCGGCGCCGAGTGCGAGCGGCGACCAGGGAATTCTTCCCGTGGTCCAGCGTCGTCTGTCGCGGCGCGGCAGCGTCGAAGTAGACGGACGCAGCAACACGCTCATCATTACTGATGTGAAGGAAAATATTGACGCCATTCGCCAACTGGTAACCCTGCTGGATCAGCCCGAGCCGCAAGTCGAGATCGAAACGCGGATCGTAATAGCCAGCAAGAACTTCAGTCGCGATCTGGGCGTGCAGCTTAACGCCCTGGCGATCAACACGAGCACGGGCGGCACCGCCGGATTCGCCACGGCTCCGGGCTCGCCGCTCGTCGGCGGCGTTGGGGGATCTACCAATACCATCGGCCTGAGGCCCTCCGGAATTCCGCAAGGTATTCTTAATCCCTCCGGAGCGCTCGGCGCGAATCTGCCGAACACGGTCATTGGTCTGACCACCGGCATAATTGGCACGGCGCAGATTAGCGCGCTGATCACCGCCGCTGAGGTGCGCGGTAATGCCAGAACAGTCGCCACCCCGCGAGTAACGGCTCTGAACAATCGTAAGGCAGAAATCTCTAGCGGTACTCAAATCCCTGTGACCACGCCACAGACTGGCGCGGGTGGCAGCGGCGGCGTGCTGCTATTCACCACGACCTTCGTTTCGGTGCCTTTGCGTTTGGAAGTGACACCGCAAATCACGGACGCGGGCACAGTCGTGCTGCATGTCATCGCTGAGAACAACAGCGTCAACACGGCTATCGCAATCAACGGAACGCCGGGCATTGACACTCAGCGCATGGAGACAGAAGTGCTGGTCCCCAACGGCGGCACCACGATCGTCGGTGGCGTACTTGGCGATCAAGAGACCGAAACCCAGAATCGGACGCCTGGCGTGGCCAGCCTGCCGATCATTGGAAACCTCTTCAAGCGTAAGGGAGTGTCGCGCCAGTCGAGCGAGATTCTGTTCTTCATCACGCCGCGGATCTACCGGCCGGACTACAACGGTCAGCCTACTTCGCCGATCGTCGGCAACGGAACCGGAAATCGCACGGCGACAATTCCGCAGCCCGTGCCGCTCGGCAACCCGGCCAGCAATACGCCGACTCAACTGCAGCAGCAGCAACAGCAGCAACAGCAGAGTCAGCCACAGCAAACGCCACAGACGAGTCCGTCAATGATTCCGGGAGCGAGCACGCGTCCCACCGGCGCCCGTCCGTAGTACTTCGCATTCACATACTAGGGGCACAGACTTTAGTCTGTGCTCGGTATGTGTCAGGATGGAGGTCTCAGACTTAAGTCTGTGCCATCTATATGTTCAAAGAAGCTCTGCAAACCATCGTCGAAAAAACCGACGGCAGCCTCGGCGCCCTGATCATGGGCGCCGATGGCTTGTCCGTCGAAAAGTTTTTTACCGACGCCGGCGCCGAAGCCAATCTGGATGTGGCGGCGGCTGAGTTCACCTCGCTGGTGCGCAACGCCGGCCGTTCCGGCAACGATCTGGATCTCGGCGATCTGCGCGAGTTGGTAATCACGTTGGGCAGCGTCACTTTCGTGATGCGACTTTTTAACAAAGATTACTTTGCCGTGCTGGCCTTGAGACCCGACGGCAACCTGGGCCGCGGTCGATATGAACTGAGAAAAGCAGAGCTGATCCTCGCGAAAGAGTTTGCTGTGTGAGGAGCGTGGACATCCCTGTCCGCACTGAGCGCGAAGCGCGAACAAATTAGTTGTAACCAAGGCCCCTGATTAGGGAGCCTTTTTTTTCGGCGTTCTCGCAAAGGAAGTCGATACTCTAGAAGGTAACGATACTTCCGCTTAAGAAGGCGCCGGGCTCAATTCTAGTGACGCAGCGCCGAAGGCGCGAAATGTAATAGCCTGGGCCAACGGCCCAGGTTAGATGTCGTTATAGTATCCGAGCGCTGAAGGCGCGAAATGCAAATTAGTCCCAAACATGCCGTTCGTCGTATTCAATCTCGTAACGCTTGAGGAACTTGCGATACTCATCCTGAAATGTAACGCGCCCGGTGATGTTGTTTCTGACCGTGGATGTAGCGCTTCAAGGCTGCGACGTTTGATTGCCCAATCGAGAACGCGCCGTATCCCTTCTGCCGGTCAAAGTTCTTAAAGGATGGCCGCGCTCCAATTTCACCCCGTCCCTTGCGGCATCCTCACGCTGGGCATGCCGCGCAAAATAATTCTTTGGCGGCGCGCGACGCGTTTGGGATTTACTTGTGGATTGAAGACGGTGCGCGGGTTGGGGATCATGGCGGAGAGGAACGCGGCTTCGCGCGGGTTTAGGTTCGCGGCCGGTTTGTGAAAGTAGTATTGCGAGGCTGCTTCCGCGCCATAGATGCCGTCGCCCCACTCGATCACGTTTAGATAGATTTCCAGAATGCGCTTCTTTGAAAGGCTGCGTTCCATGAAGTAGGTGATGATGGCTTCCTGGCCTTTGCGCATGAACGAGCGCTCGCTCGAGAGATAGAGGTTCTTGGCCAACTGCTGCGAGATGGTCGAGGCGCCACGCTTGAAGTCGGGCATGTTCGGCAGCCACGAATCGTTTTCACCTTCCTGCTTCGCTTCCTTTTCAGCTTCCTTCTGCGCTTGATCGTACGCCGTTTGAATCGCGGCATAGTCAAAACCGTGATGCGTGGCAAAGTTTGTGTCTTCGCCCGCGAGTACCGCTCTTTGAAGCTGTGGAGAAATCTTTTCGAGCGGCATCCAGATTTGCACGCGCCGGGGCTCTTTACCAGCGGCGCGAGCTTCGCGATTACGTACTTCGATCATTGAAGTCGTGGTCGGATTCTGTTCGCGTAGCCCGGACACGCGCGGCAGAGTCGCGGCTTCAAAGCTGAGCCCGCCGAGGACGATGCCGCTAATTGCATAAATCGTGTATCTGATTCCTCGCCACATGAGATCGAAGATGTTAGAGGGAAAGAGTGCAAAGGGCAAAGGGGCGAAGGGGCGAAGCAGTTATTCTGGAACGCGCTGACTTGTCAGCGCTTTGGTCGGCGCGAATGGTCGCGCCTTTTGAAAAAGCGGCGACTAGTTGCGCACTCCAAACTTCGCATTCGGGCGTTTTGCCTCATACAACTGAAATATCGACGCTTTTCGTCCTTTTCTTTAATCAACGGTGCAGAGCCGATCCGGAGTCCATCTCGACCGGACGGCGCAAAGGAGATCAAGCGAGTATGACTGTACGTGTCCCGGCCGCATTCTTGACGATTCTTATTTCATTGGTTGGGGCGGGATCGCTCTGCGCGCAAACGCCCGAACAGCCGCGGCGGCCACCGGTGCTGCGCTCGGGCGGCACGTATTCGGGAAATCAAAACGAATCGCAGAAGACCAACTCGAATGACAACGCGTCGCCCGAAATCGACGAAGGCAGTGTGCTGCGCGTCAGCACCAGCTTGATTACGGTGCCCGCGGTCGTAATGGATCGCAACGGGCGATATATCCCGAATCTCAAAAAAGACGACTTTCGAATCTATGAAGATGGAGTCGAACAGAACGTGTCGTACTTCGCTTCGGTTGAGAGACCGTTTACCGTCTGTTTGATGTTGGATGTCAGCGGTTCCACGCAGTCGCAGCTCTCGCAAATCCGGGAAGCAGCCAATACCTTTGTCAGCCATCTGCGCGCAAATGATCGCATGATGGCGATTACCTTCGATGGACAGATTCATGTCCTGACGGAAGCCGCAGACGTGAGCGCGATTCGTAGATCCAAACTCCACATCCCGGCCGTCACCGACGGTACTGTGCTTTACGACGCAGTTGATTTTGCTTTGAAGCGGATGGCCCAGATTCCCGGGCGGAAGGCGATTGTGCTTATGACGGACGGCGTCGATCAAAACAGCGTCGTGACACTCAAGGGTACACTGAATGACATTGCCGAGCAGGACGTTCTGCTTTACACGGTGCGATACAACACTCTGCCGCAACTGCCACAGCGTCTCAGCCAAATCAAAAATGAAAAGGCGCGAAAGAAAATCCAGGATAGATTGATGAAGGGTTATGCGATCAGCGAGCCGTACCTGCGCACGCTGGCGGAAAAGACCGGTGGGCGTTTCTATCGTGCAGATGATCTCAGCGACGTGGGTCCGGCCTTCGAAGCGATCACTGCGGAACTCGGCGTGCAGTACAGTCTCGGGTACTATCCGAAACAGAATTCCGGCGCCGGTACCGAGCGCGGAATAAAAGTCCGCGTGCGTTTTCCTAACCTCGTCGTGCGCGCCCGAGACAGCTATACGACCAGTCAGGCGCTCGCCCGGCAGAACGGCAACTGATTGCCGGCTTGCGACCGTGGCCCGGGCGTCCGCAACGGAGCGCGTGCCAACCATCTATCCTCTAAGCGATTTCCTGGCTTCTCAAGGCGATTACAACCCTAGTCTAATACCGCCTTCTCCGTCTTACATAGATTCGCCGATAGTGACGCACCCGGTAACGACGTACCCGATAGCGACGCACGCGGTAACGACGGACGCGATAATGTCGGCGTCGGCCAATCCGATACATACGGTGGCGCATCTGTGGAAACGCGGCCCCGGCCGGAGCAGCGGAAATCAGCTCCGTCGCGAAGCCGATCAGGTGGGCCTCACGCGACTCGGCAAAGACGGGGATGCTTGCGAATACGATTGCCAGCAGGATCGATATCAATAAGCGTTTCATCTCGGTTCCTCCCAAAGCTTAATTAGGCTCGTGTCCAGTCTAACGCACGCCGGATTAGCCATCCTAAGACACCAGCGTCGTAAACTCCAAAACATTAGAACAACTATCTTCTGCGCTGTCTCGGATCGAGATATTCACGCAATCCATCGCCGATGAAGTTGAACGCTAAGACTGTGAGCGCGATGGCGAGGCCCGGAAAGATCAGTGCGTGCGGCGCCGCTTGCAGGGTTGAGAGGTCGCGAGCTTCTTCGATCATTACGCCCCACGAAGGCGCCGGCGGCGGAACGCCCAGGCCGAGGAAGGAAAGGGAGGCTTCTGCTAAGACCGCGCCTGCCATGCCCAGGCTCGCTTGTACGATCAGAGGTTGAATCGCGTTGGGCAGAATGTGGACAAAGAGTATGCGGAAATCGCCCGCGCCGAGCGCACGTGCGGCTTGCACGAAATCATACTCGCGCACTTTTAAAACCTGTGCGCGTATCAGCCGCGCGTAGCCAACCCAACCGATAATACAAAGCGCAAAGATCAATTTGTTGAGACCGGCGCCCAGGAAAGCTACCAGGGCAATCGCCAGCAGCAACCCGGGGAAGGCAAGGAACACGTTGAAGACGTATCCCGATAGAAAACGATCTACCCAGCCGCTGTAGAATCCGGCGACGGCGCCGATCGTCGTGCCCACTAGAGCAGAGACCGTGACGACGACGATACCGACTTCGAGCGAAATGCGGGCTCCAAAGACTACGCGCGAAAAGATGTCGCGCCCAGTTGAATCGGTGCCGAACCAATGCGCCGCCGAAGGCGCCATGTAACGCAAGGAAAGGTTTGTCGCCCCGACATCCTGGGTCGCAATCCATGGGGCGAAGATCGCCACCAGGACAAAGATGCCGACGATGACAAGACCGATGATAGAGAGACGACTCATCGCTGATTTCCAGTTGCTGATTGCCGATTGCCGATTTTCATTCTTGATTTCTCAGCCTTTCCGCTTGCGGGACGTTCTCAAGCAGGGATCACTCTGCCAAAATTGGAAATTGGAAATCATGAAACTCTGATTCTTGGATCCAACCAACGGTAGGCCATATCGGTCAACGTGTTTGCAATGATGTAAGTGGTGCTGATCGCGAGCACGCAACCCTGGACCACGCTGTAGTCGCGTTTGCCGATGCCATCTTCGACCAGTAGCAAGCCCAAGCCCGGCCAACCGAAAATCTTCTCAGTAATAATCGCTCCTGCCAAAAGAACGCCCAGTTGCAGGCCGAGCACAGTAACAACCGGAATCAGACCGTTCTTCAGGACATGCTTGTATACCACCGTTCTTTCGCTTAAGCCCTTCGCGCGTGCGGTCCGCACATAGCCTTCGTTCAGCTCTTCAATCACCGATGAGCGCACCATGCGCGTCAGGATGGCGGACAGCGCCGCCCCGAGCGTGAAGGCCGGGAGAATGATGTCGTTCCACTCGAAGCGGCCCGAGGGAGCGAGCCAGCCAAGCTTTACTGCAAAAAGGAATACGAGCATCGGACCAATCACAAAGCTGGGCAGGCTGATTCCCACGAGAGCGATGACGGAAAGGAGATTGTCGATCCAAGTGCCGCGGTTCTTACCGGCTATGACGCCCAGGGGAATGGCTATGCTGATCGCAATTAACATTGCGACGACCGCCAGTTCGATGGTCGCCGGATAACGTTCCACAATTAGATCAAGGACGGGCCGGTCAGTGCGAAAGGAACTTCCCAGATCGCCGTGAAGAATGCCGACCCAATAATCGGTATAGCGATTGTGATAACCATACCAATGAAAATGATGTTGACCGTTCGGGTCTTGAGGGAATCCGAAAAAGAACGCCGGGCGATCAAGTCGATGACGCGCCCTGAATTGCGCCAATTGCTCGGGCGTGGCCTGGTCGCCAAGAACGGCCGCGGCCGGATCGCCCGGCACCAACTCGATTAGAATGGTCACAAGTGAAACGACGGTCCAGACCACCAGAATCAGAAAGCCGGCACGGCGCAAGAATCCAAACAGTTTACGTTTCATCTCGGGCAAGGTTTTGCGTTCAGACTTCAACTTTTAGGTTGCGAATTTATAGGACGGAACAAGCTGGAGCTTGAACTCTGAACTGAGCACACCGAGCGCGGATAATATCAGATTGGCGGGAAGGGCGGCTATGACTTTTGCGAAGCCAAAGAAAAACGTAGCCGCGCGGGGACTCACTGTTCCGATTAAGCATGGCCCCGACAACCGCGCCTTCATCAGTTAAGCGAGTCCCGCGGACTACGCTGTTTGGTCGCTACCCGAAGGCCGCAACCAATCTCTGTGCGCAAGATAATTCTTGCGCGCGTGCGCAAAATAACATTTTGCGCTACGTCTTCCGGCCGGTATGCAGTGCCGCTATACCACCGGTTAAGTTTTCAAATCCCACATCGGCAAAACCCGCCGCCGTCATCATCGCCAAAAGCGTCTCTTGATCCGGAAAGCGGGACACCGAATCAGGAAGATACTCATAAGCACTTCGCGAGCCACTAATGATCCCGCCTATTCGCGGCAACAAGCGCGTGCAATAAACCGCAGCGAGTGAACGAAAGCCGGGCACGACTGGCTTGGAAAACTCCAGAATCGCCGCCCAGCCGTTTGGCTGCAAAACTCTACGAAGTTCCTTAAGCCCTTGCTCGACACTGGAAAGATTTCGCAGGCCGAAAGCGATGGTGACCGCGTCGAATACTCCGTCGCCGAAAGGAAGCTGCAAAGCATCTCCTTCGACGAAGGCAACCCTCGATGGCTTTCGCGCCGCGCGTTCAAGCATGGGCCGGCAAAAGTCTACGCCGGTAACCCTTGCGCCGATGTTTTCAAATAACGCGATACTCAAATCGCCCGTGCCGCAGGCTACATCCAGGATCTCGGAACCGGGTGACAGCTGCGGCCGAAGCTTTTCCACGACGATTCGCCGCCAGCGTTTGTCGATATTTCCTGACAGCAGGTGATTCAGCAGATCATAACGTGGTGAAATTCGCGCGAACATGTCGCGCACCCGCCGAGCATGGTCTTCAGCTGAATTCTTCTTGCCGTGATCAGTTAAGCCCATAGGAGTGGAGGAATGGTTGCAAGGTGCTTGCGATAGGTTTGTAAAATCTTTCAGGGCTTTTTACCTGGCAAAGGATCAGCTGTGGTCTTCGCGTTTGGCTTAGCGCCGCGGACTTCCATGACGGCGCCAAAGCTCCTCTTAAGTTGGTCAGCGTCTCCAACCACAACCGTTGCCGCGGCAGCGTCTTTGAAAAGCCTACTCGCCACGCGCTGCAGGTCTGCGAGAGTTAAACTCTGGACTTGAGTCGCCACCGGTTGCAGCTTGTATATCTCCATGCTCAACCAATTGTCAGCCGCATACTCGCTCAAATCCTCTCGAGAGCTTTGCCTGGACAGTTCGGCCAACATTTCCGCGCGCGCGGATTCCAGCTCGACAGCCGTCGGTCCGATTTTAGCCAAAGATTTCATTACATCCTGAGCGGCCGAAACGGTTTTCGAGGCTAAAGCCGTGGGGACTGATGCACTCAGCAGAAACATGCCGGGCAAATCGTGCGCTTCATGCCGAGCGAAGACGTTGGAGAGATCGATCGAGCTTGCCCTGAGCCGTTCGCGCACGATTAATGCCAACAGGGAAGCTGACGTGGTATCGCGATCTGAACGAGCCAAGCCGCGCACCGCCAGGCGCAATTCGGCTTTGGCGGCGCCTGGTTGATCTATTGCTAGAACCCGAGCGTCCGGCGGGCTGGGCTGGCGGAACGTAGCCGGTACCGTGCGGGTGCCCTTCTGCCATGGACCGAGTAACTGGCGCAGGGTCCGCATGACCCGTAATCGATCGACTCCTCCAATCACGACAATCGTGGCGTCATTTGCATTTAGAAAGCGCTCGCGCGCAAACATCAGGTCGGCGCGATCGATTTTCGCGACGCTGTCAACTGTTCCACTCGGCGGATGTCCATAAGGGTAGGCGCCGAACATGCGCACGGCTATCTCTCGGTCCGCAATTTCTGCGGCAGAGTTGGCTCGCTCAGAAAGCTGTTTAATTCTGGCTTCGCGAATCTTCGTTACATTTTCAGGTGTGATTTGGGGAGTAACCAGCGCACCGCGTAGAAAATCCACGATGCGTTCCAACTCGCCGGCCCTTCCGGAAATGGTCACATCGATTGCGTCGTGGTTGGTTGAGACATCAAGCCGTCCGCCGAGTTGTTCAGATACATATTCGCGGGTTACCGGGTCAGGGAAGAGGACGTCGCCGAGGAGGGCCATTGTGCCGCCCTTGCCCGCAAGGTCAAAGGCTGCGCCACTCTCAATCCGCAATTTAATGAGGACGTTCGGATCCCCGGGTCGCGCCGAAAACAATACGGTCAGCCCGTTGAGAAGGTGTTCGCGAACTGGCTCGGGATAGGTTTGAGCCCCGGCCTGTGTGGAAATAAGCGTAACCAGCAACAGGCAAATAGAGTAATAAAACCAGGAATGGCGGGTTATTCGATTAGTCATTAAAGGTGGTTCGGCTCCCTTCAAAGGCCAGCGGCTACTGCTTGTCATGCACCCATAAACAGCGCCAACCTGAAAGCCTTTTTGGGATGCGGCGAAAAAGAGTTTAGATGCAGCGTAGAAACCCGTCAACCTGAAGCTGATTAAAGGCATCAAAGCCCCGTGCCAGAGCGAACGACCCGGATGCTCCAGAGTGCTCCAACGGGGCAAAACGATAGTATAATCGGCCTGTGCTAGGGAAAATCAGCCGGCCCCGGAAAAATTTCCGTAACTTCTTGGCCATTAGCAGTAATAGACAGTAGGAGCAAAGTTCCTACAGGATCGAGCGCTTTGATTGGCAGACCACGCGACAGACGAACATCTGCTCGAACAGGCAGCGAACGGAAATACAGCAGCGTTTCAGATCCTGTATGAGCGTTACCGCGATCCGATCTTCCGATTTGCCTATCGTTTGTTGGGATCGGCAGAGGCCGCTGAAGATGTGGCTCACGATTGCTTCCTTGGTTTGATAAAAGACCCGGGCCGGTTTGACTCCAGCAAGGCTTCGCTGCGGACTTATCTTTACGCGGCGGCGCGGAACCAGGCGGCTAAGCGGTACCAAAGCTTTGGCCGCGAGACCGCGATCGAGGAGCTTGCGGACGAACCGCGCAGTGCGGATCGGAAGGGACCGATTGCGCTGGTGCTTGACAATGAATTAGCCGGCGAAGTCGAGCGGGCGATAGCGGCGTTGCCGCCACTGCAACGTGAGGCACTGGTTCTTTTTGAATTCGAAGACCTTTCGCTGGCAGAGATAGCGGCGGTTGTGGGAGCTGACTCGGGTACGGTCAAATCGCGCCTGTTTCGAGCCCGCGAAAAGCTGCGGGCTAATCTTGATCGATATTTCCGAATCGGCAATGAAACTGTTACAGTTAAGCGGGCGTAAGTGAAGCAGCTACGACGCCTGCATGAGACCAAAGTTTTTTTGAAATGAGTGATTTTGATTCCAAGTTCATGCAGGACGACGAACTGCGTAGTTTGCTTCGACAGTGGAGCGCTCCCGATGCTCCCGGTTCCTTGGACCAGCGCGTCGCTGCTGCTTATCAGCAGGCAATAAGCAGCCCGGCTCTGCTATCGAATTCGGCACTTAGTCCCCAGAGGGATAACGAGGTAGTAACGATGAAATTCTGTGATACTTGCCAGGAACAGTTCGCGGACAGATTTAGTTTCTGTCCGGTTGATGGAACACCGCTGAGCGCGGCGCCGGCGGCCCCAGCCGCAACGGTTAGCACGCCTCCAGCCCAGATCGAATCGTCATATCCGGCAGCGGAAACTGCAACCTTCCAGCGTGCGGCTGATAAGCCTTACGAAACGCCTGCTCCCGCGAAGTTTATTCCAGCCGCGGCGGCCGCGGGAGGCCTTTTGGGTGAATACCATCTTACGATTCTGGAAGATCGAGGCCTCGTCTCTCGACTTGCCGGTGAGTTGGGTGACGTCGCTCACAACTATCAACTGACTTGGCCTGAGTTCAAACGCGATCCGTTTGGTTTCGTCAAGCGATCTGTCCAGGGCTATGGACAGATGGCCGGCAGCTTCTTCGCCAGACGGGACGCGGTGATCGGGATTGTGATCTCGCTCGTGGCCCTCGCCGCCGTAGTGGCGGTGATCTTTTTTATCGATCGTACGCAGGCCGCCGGTCCGTCCCGCAAGAGCATGATCGCTGTCGCCGTAGTCGGGTTTATCGGACTGATTGGTATCTTTTCAACCTGGCTTAGCCGGGACCGAGGCGCCGCTGTAATGGGCGCGAAACCTTCGGACTCCCGCAATGTGCTCTCGGGCATAGTGGTTTCCTTCGCGATACTTTTTGCCGTTGTCGGGACGGCTGTGTTCCTGGATATGCGTCACTCGAAAGCTGCTGAAAAAGCGGCGGCCGATGATGAAATCGAACTGACCCAAATGATTTCGGATATTCCGAACGAACAGCCGACACCTGATGAAGGCACAGCCGGAATGGCCAAGGGTAATGGCGGTGGTAGCAAGCCCAAGCAAGAGAAAGCCGGCGGCGGCGGTGGTGGCGGCCGAGAGGAACAGACCCCTGCTTCGTTCGGCAAGTTGCCGCAGGCGGATTTGCGGATTCCGCAGGTGGTGGCTCCCGATCCGCATCCTCCGGTAATCAAGAATCCAGCGTTACCGATGCCGGCGACCCTGGACGCCGATCCGGCTTTATTCCCTCCGGACACGCGGCAACTTCAATACGGTGATCCGAAGTCCAAGTCGACGACTCCATCATCTGGATCGGGTACCGGCAACGGAATCGGCCAGGGGAACGGTGGCGGCGTGGGTCCCGGAAACGGTGGCGGCTATGGCCCAGGCAACGGCGGTAATACCGGCGGCGGCGAGCGTCACGAAGGCGGCGGCGGTCCTGGCGGCGGCGGTGGCGGCACCGATTACAGCAAGATCTTTAGTGGCAAGGATGTCACTTCCAAAGCTCGCGTGTTAGAGAAACCCGAGCCGACCTATACTGAATCCGCGCGCAAGAATCAGATTACCGGAACCGTGGTCCTGCGAGCAGTCTTCTCAGCAGGGGGATCAGTCACAAACATTCATGCCGTGTCCGGCTTGCCTGATGGACTGACAGAGAGAGCGATCGCGGCAGCCAAGAGCATCAGGTTCGTTCCCGCGACCAAGGACGGCCATCCGGTGTCGATGTGGATGGAGCTGCAGTACAACTTCAATCTGTACTAGACCCCGTGATCTCAATTCAAAAAAGTTAGAGGCGAGCGCCGCGCTCGCCTCTTCTTTGTTGTCAACTCGATTGATTGGCGGGCACTAGTCGCCGCTAAACATTCCCTTCCGCAACGCGCCTGATTCGCTTCACGCCTTCCTCCAGGCGTTCCATCGAAGTCGCATAGGAAATACGAATGAAACCCTCTGACCCAAACGCCGCGCCATCGGTGACGACAGTTTGTTCCTTCTCCAGTAGCGCCTTCGCAAAGTCTCCGGACGTTTGCACCTTTCCCTTGAAACATCCGCGAACCTCGGGAAAAGCGTAAAATGCGCCTTCGGGCTGAGGACAGCGCAAGCCCGGAATGTCGTTAAGGGCGCCGAGGAGCCATTCACGCCGGCGCGTATATTCCCCGAGCATGGCGGCAACTGAATCCTGTGGGCCATTCAGCGCTTCCGTCGCTGCTGCCTGTGAGATCGAACTCGCGTTGCTGGTTGAATGACCCTGAACGTTCAGCATCGCGCGCGTCCATTCCGCGTTTGCCAGCGCATAACCCACGCGCCAACCGGTCATGGCGTAGGTCTTCGAAAACGATCCCGCGATGCAGAGACGGCGGCGGATCTCCGGCCGCATGGAAGCCGCACTGAATACCGTCGCCGGTGGATACACAAAGCGCAGGTAGCATTCATCAGAGATGGCATAGAGGTCGTGTTCAGCGACGATCTCCATGATCTGTTTGAACTCGGTCGGCGGGATTACGCGGCCCGAAGGATTGCTGGGCGAGTTCAAAATAATCAGCCTGGTCCGGGGCGTGATCGCTTTTCGGATCATGTCGGCAGTCAGGACAAAATCGTTTTCTTCAGTTTCGATGAAAACTGATTTGCCGCGCGCAAAGGTGACTATCTCAGGAAACGTTACCCAGTAAGGTTTGGGAAGCAATACTTCGTCGCCCGGATTGATCAGGGAAACGACCGCGTTGAAGACAGCCTGTTTCCCACCGGCGGTGGCCATCACTTCATTGCGTTCGTAAGCAGCGCCGAATTCTCGTTGATAGAAGCCGATGACTGCTTGTTGTAGTTCGCGGATGCCGCCGGTGGCTGTGTATTTGGTTTTGCCGGCGCGGATCGCTTCGGCGGCTGCGTCCTTAATGTTCTGCGGCGTGTCAAAATCCGGCTCACCAGCGCCGAGGTCGACTACATCCACGCCGGCGGCGCGCATAGCATCAGCGGCCTGCATGGCCGCAAGCGTCGATGACGCTTTCATTTCGGCAACATTGTCGGAAACAGGGAACGAAGCTGTTGGCTTTGTCATCATTGGGAACTCTTCTCTTTCATACGCTGTTCAACCAGCGGCGGCACGAGATCCTTAATCGGTGCACCGAGATGAAATACTTCCTTTACCAGACGCGAGCTAACATAGGAGTATTCTTCGGCCGGCATCATAAAAACGGTTTCCAGGCGGGGCTGCAAACGGCGGTTCATCAGGGCCATCTGCAACTCGTACTCATAGTCTGATATCGCGCGAATGCCCCGCACGATGGCGTTGGCGTTTCGTTCGGCGGCGTACTCGACCATCAATCCAGCAAAGCTTTCCACGGTCACGCGGCAGTCGCCGCGATCTATATCTTTTAAAACCTCGGTCAGGATTTCGCATCTTTCCTGGATAGAAAAGAACGCCTTCTTTTCAGGATTGATGAGCACTGCGACGATGATTTCATTGAATAGCTTGCAGCCACGCTGGATGATATCCAGGTGGCCGTTGGTAACCGGATCGAAAGAACCGGGATAGATGGCGCGACGCATGAAGACAGATGGTAAATGTTAAATCGTAAATGGTAAATAGGAAATAACGGATGCTGGCGTTATGAAGTTGTGTTGCCGCGCCAAAATCACGCTTTCATTAGCACCTCGCTTCAGCCATTTGACAGTGGTACTTGAAAAACTACTAAGAGCCCCGCCGCACTCTAAGCCTGCCCATCAGACGCGGAACCTTATGTTGCAGTATCTCTGCAGCGTCTACCAGGTCCAGCATCTGCTTGATGACTTGCACGGGTAAAATACTCTATTGATCAGAAAGATAAAAAGGAGTATTAAAGGCGCGTCCTGCGAATCTTTCTTTCGAGCAGGGCCCATTCATTAGAAGTTAGGGGTTGGTTTTCCTGCAACGATGGTACGGAACCGCTTGCAGGAAGCGGTAGTCGCGTCGAGTTAACCCGGTCGCAACCTCGCGCTCGCTGAAGGAGTAAATCGTAATGTCCAAGAAAAAGAAAGGCGTGACTCGCAGGCGCTTCCTGGAACAGGTCGGTTTAGCAGGAGGCTCGGCGGCGCTTTACGAGACGATGACCGCGCTCGGACTGATTAATCTTCCTGAGGCGTGGGCTGGCCCCCCTGAACTTCCCCAAGGTTCGGGAAGAGGCAAATCAGTTCTCATCCTCGGGGCCGGCATCGCGGGGATGACCGCTGCTTATGAACTGACACGAGCAAATTACAACTGCCAGATCATCGAGTTGACCGACCGCGCCGGTGGGCGAAACCATACAGCGCGCCGCGGAACGGTACTCAAAGAGGTGAATGACAAGGGAGTCCAGACGGAACAGGTCTGCAACTTCGACGAGGGCCTCTATCTCAATTTGGGTCCGGGGCGTCTCCCTTACCATCACCGCAGGGCGCTTCACTATTGTCAGGAATTAGGCGTGCCGCTCGAAATTTACGTCATGGAAACCATGGCAAATTTGTTCCAAAGCGATAAGGCCTTTGGCGGCAAGCCGCAGATCAAGCGGCGCATCGCCAACGACGTTCAGGGCTATATCTCGGAGATGCTGGCGAAGGCCGTGAACAAAAACGCCCTCAACGCAGAACTGGATGAGGGAGATCGCATCCAGCTCCTTTGTCTCTTAAAAAACTTTGGCGATCTTGGCGATAACGAGCTGTGCGGTAAGTGCGGCCAACCGAAGTGTGCGACATGCAATACGAGTTGTCGGGATTGCGTGACTTGTGAAAAGCAATGCGTGGCGTGTTTCCAGTATACCGGCTCGACCCGCGACGGCTGCGCAATAACCGTTTACGAGCCCTGCGAACCGGGCAAGAAGCTTGAGTTGAAGGACCTGCTTAACTCGGAGTTCTGGCGCTACCGCTTCTACCAATCTTTTGAATACGAGTGGCAACCGACGCTCTTTCAGCCCGTTGGCGGCATGGATAAGATCGTGGACGGGTTTGTGCGCAAGATTGGTTCGCTGATTCAGTACGACACGAAAGTGCTGAACATCGAGACTAGCAATGCCGGCGTCAGCGTCGTCGTCGAAAACCGCGGAGTGCGTAGCACTATCAAAGCGGACTACTGCATCAGCAATATTCCATTACCCATCCTCAAGAATATCCCGAACAATTTCGATCCTATTTTCGATGCGGCGGTTAAGAAGTGTGAGTATGATCCGACCTGCAAGCTCGGCTGGCAGGCCAACAGCCGCTTCTGGGAATCGAACCAGAACCAGATTTACGGCGGCATCAGTTATACGGACGATCCGATCACGCAGATGTGGTATCCGTCGTATGATTACTTCACCAAAAACGGCACCCTGACCGGCGTCTATAACTACGACGACGATGCGCGCGCCTTCGGCAGAATGAGCCTTGCGGAGCGCATCAGGACGGCACGGCAAGGCGCTATCAAGTTTCATCCCGAGTTTGCGGATACGCGCGTAGTGCCCTCAGACAAGGCCATTTCTATAGCCTGGCAAAACATTCCGAACGAAGGCGGCGGCTGGGCCAATTGGGATCCGAATAGCGACGACCACGCGCATGCCTACGCGCGCTTGTTGGCTCCGGATCGTCGTTTCTTTGTCGTGGGCGACCAGGTCTCGCAACTGCCGGGCTGGCAGGAGGGGGCCATGATGTCTGCGCAACATGTCGTCGAGCAAATAGGCGGCAGGCGAAGACTTCTCGTGCCGCAGATCAGACGCGCGCCCAATACACGGCGTCTGACCCGTGGACGTTGAGGCACGCTTGGAGTTGCTGGGCTGATGAGGAGTCCGTTCGCGGGATGGATTCCTCTTCCGCGCTTGCTCAGATTTCTCAGTTCTCGTGAGGTCACTCATCATGCCTGATCAGGATACGCCCCCAGCCAGCGGATCGAATCTCGATTATCAGCAGCTGGTATCGCTGTTCATTCAAGTGGCTACAGCCACTTCCCAAGGTAAGGCGCCGCCCGATGCCCATGACGACCCAGTCGCACTGCAGGCTGACTATCAAAGCACCGTCGAGGTGATCAAACTGTTGTCCGACATTCGATTTAGGTGCCTCGTTTTTGTGACCACGGTCATAGCTTTGGTGAACGCTCTCGTCCCCGGCGTGGGAAATCACGGGACGCGCATTACGGTGGGGTTTGTCGGATTCTTTACCACGCTCGGCATCGCTGTCTACGAACTACGCAATAGCCAATTCTACGAATCTGCAATTCACCGGGCGAAGGTCCTCGAACGCCCCCTCAAACGAATAAAAAGCGGGGGAATATCTAATCAAGGTGGGTTATTTAACGAACGACCTCCGTATGTCGAAAAAGAGTATGGGAAAAGCCTTAGCTACCAACCCGATGAAACCGAATTGAAAGGCAAATGGATGCGCTTCCTGTTCGTGAGGGTTAAGCACGACGTTGGGCTGGCGCTAATTTACGGCGCGGTGCTGGGTGGGTGGGTTTACATGTTCGTGGAGGGGGTCCTTTCGATCCCGGCCCCCGTGAACTATTGGCGGCCAGCGCCGCCAGGCTTAATTGAAGTGATCGCCGGCGTCATCGGGTTTGCGGTTTTCGTATTAGCGACACGAGAATTTATCTATCATGACGAAAGTCGCTATCACCTGACTGAACCCGCGGAATCAAACCGAGGTAAAGCGGGGCTGATTGAGCTTGGCCACTCGTCAGGGCCTAATCTGAAGTGGTGGAAAAATCCGAACCTGTGGGTTTGTCGCAAAATGCGAGGGGGGTCGAATTAATGACCTCGCTCGCGTCATCATTTTGCCAGCCTCTCACCGTGCTGTTTGTTGTCTTGACACTTATAACCGGCGATGTTTCAATAACTCTCGGAACAGACGTGGTGAGTTAAGGCGACTTGCGGCCACGTAAAATAATCCGCTAAACAGCTCGGCGAGTCTTTCAACCGCATCCTAAACAGGTTCGAAGAAACCCCGCGTTGTTAGCAGCGCGGGGCTTTTGTTATTTTAGATTTCAGATCTGAAATTCAGACCTAAGAGGCTGCCGCGGAATACAAGACCGACGAAGAAAATCCCGTTTGAGATCCGGGATCAGAACAGTTTATGGCTAGCTTTCTTGAGACATTAAAAGAACGCATTGTCGTCTTTGACGGCGCGATGGGCACCAATCTGCAGGTCCAGAACCTGACGTTGGAAGATTTCGGCGGCCTGCGGTTCGAAGGCTGCAACGAAAACTTGCTGATCACCAGACCCGACGCGGTTGAGAACGTCCACACTGCCTTTCTCGATGTGGGTTGTGATGTGATCGAAACCAACTCTTTCAATGGCACGACCGTCGACTTCGCCGAGTACGATATGGCCGGCCAGACATATGACATGAATGTCAGGGCAGCCACGTTGGCGAAGCGCGTCGCCTCTGACTACTCGACCAAAGACAAACCGCGCTGGGTCGCGGGCTCAATGGGCCCGGGGCGCAAACTGCCGACGCTTGGACATATCGGCTTTCTGGATCTAAAAGCGGCGTACGCTGAACAGGTGCGCGGGCTCCTTGATGGGGGGGTTGATTTACTGATTGTGGAAACCTGCCAGGATCTGCTGCAGACAAAGGCCGCGCTTTCGGCAATCTTCGAAAACTTCAAAGCGAATCGCCGGCGCGTCCCGGTGATTGCGCAGGTGACTATCGAAATCTTTGGCACGATGCTGAACGGCACTGAGATTGGCGCCGCGTTGACGGCTCTGGCGCCTTTTCCGATTGACGTCATTGGCATGAACTGCGGGACCGGTCCGCGGCACATGACCGAGAGCATTCGTTATCTTTGCGAGAACGCTCCGTTACCGGTTTCGGTCCTGCCCAACGCCGGCCTGCCTTCAGTTGTCGAAGGCAAGATGCATTATGACGAGACGCCCGAAACTTTTACTTCGCAGATCATTCACTTCGCGAGTGACTTCGGCGTCAACGTCGTTGGTGGCTGTTGCGGGACCACGCCCGCGCATTTGAAGCTCGTCGTCGAGGCCATGCAGCGCATCACGCCGAAAGCGCGCGACGCCAAACTTGTGGCGGCAGCGTCATCGATCTATTTCCAGCAACCGTACGTTCAGGATGCGTCCTTCCTAATCGTGGGGGAGCGCGTCAACGCCAGCGGCTCAAAGAAAATGCGCGACTTGCTCAACGCCGAAGACTGGGACGGCCTGGTCTCTCTGGCCAAAGAGCAGGAGCGAGAAGGCGCGCACATTCTTGACGTCAACGTCGATTTTGTCGGGCGCAATGGCGAAGTCGACATGCACGAGCTGGCTTCGCGTTTAGTCACCAGCATCAAGCTGCCGCTGATGTTCGATTCGACTGAATGGGAGAAGATGGAAGCCGGCCTGCAACACGCGGGCGGCAAGAGCATTCTCAATTCGACTAACTATGAAGACGGCGAGCCGCGTTTTGCGAAGGTGATCGATCTGGCAAAGCGTTACGGCGCCAGTGTGGTTATCGGCACGATCGATGAAGAGGGCATGGCGCGCACGGCGGATGGAAAATTCAAGATCGCGAAGCGCGC
>JAWVEM010000059.1:0-9222 GCA_033856735.1 Blastocatellia bacterium | reverse complement strand
GGTCAAACGCCGGGCAAGCGCTGGTTGAAGCTGCGGGTAATTCGCGAAGACGGCCGGCCGATCAGCTTCTTTGAAGCGATCGTGCGCAATCTCCTGCGCGAGTTCGACATCATGCCGTTTCCGTTCTACTCGATCGGCCTGATCTCAGTTTTCTCGACCGACCGCGACCAGCGCGTCGGCGACCTGGTCGCCGGGACGGTGGTCGTGCGCGAGCGCGAAGCGGAAGCACCGGCCTTTGCGGAAGTCTTTGCCTCTCCGGTTTCCGATCCAGCCCTGCGCCGTTCATTCCAGCCGGTCCAATTCAGTGCCGATGTAAACAACGTCACCCAGCAGGAGATTTCCGTGGTGGAAAGTTTTCTGCGGCGGCGCTGGGATTTGAAAGACTATCCGCGCCAATGGATGGCCTGGCGCGTGGCCATGCCGATTCTTTTTAAGCTGCGACCGCGTTATGACCTGGCCACGTTTACCTATGAAGGTTTTCTGGAAGAGTTACTGCACCGCTATCGCGAGAAGCATCGGTTTACGGATTAGATTTCGCCAATCGATTCACTTCGGATCATTGCCAAGGAAAAGAGCGCCAGCCCCCTCTGGAGTTATCTTGATCCCACCAAGAGACGCCGCGTACGCAAGAGCTGGATCGCGGTGATTACGTATATCCTCGGACGTTGGTAGTATAAGTTTGTCCGGTGTCACGCCGAGCCATTCCAGGCTCTTGCCATCGGACATGACTATGTCGGCGTCCGTAATCATTAGTCCATACAAAACGGGCGGAGCGTTTCGAAGGTCGAGCTCATAGTTGTAAACCATGTTCTCCATCACCATTCCGGCACTCCGATCGCCAACGATTAGACCGCGTTTCTCTATTTGCACGAGCCGGGCGAAAACCTCCGCCGCCGATTTAGATTCGCTGTCGATCAGCACGATAAGATCCCCGGGAAACGCATGCGAATTGCGCGGCTTCACCTTAACCTCCTTTACTTCCTTGCGCCTCTTGAAGTCACCAACCTTTACCTCATGATTGAAGAGGTAACTAATGAAGCGTTCCAGCATGTCTGAGCGGCCCCCGGAGTTGGCTCGCAGATCGACAACAGCGGCTTTGTGTCCGTTCAGCTTCTTCATCATGTTATCGATGTCGTCGCTATCGGTATTGAACGAGCGAAAGCGGTAGACAATTAGATCCGTGCCGAACTCATAGTAAACCTTACTGGTCTTCAGCACTTCTCCCAGGTCAGAGGTGATCGTATCCCTGACGTAGATCATGCCAGAATCTGTTTCAAAGTGGTGCCGATAGTTCTTCGTTAGCACAACGACTTGGCGTCTCTCACCGGCCGGTGTTTCGAATGTAACGTCAACCTGAGACTTCGGACGGAGTACATAGTAATAGTATTTTACCTTCCACATCGTCTTGCGCGTTGGTTCATTTCCGTCGAGCGCAATTATCCGGTCCCCTGGCTTTAGTCCCTTCGCTTCGGCATCGCTTCCCGGCGCAATGGCAGTGATGTAACAATCGTTGCCAATCATTTGCATCTTCCAACCGTAAACAGTTGTCGACTTATATGGTGGCGGCACCAGGCGCGTGTGCGAGTCATTAAGATCGATGACAGTCTGCGCAATGATGCCGATGATTTGGGCATAGGACAGAGCCTGGTTAATTTTGAGTTCGGCCACCTTGAATCGCGCATCCAAGTCAATTCCGTGAAACTTCGGGTCGTAGTAGTTAGCCTTAATCTGTTCCCTTACGACCTTGAGCATCTTGAGCCCACTATCGCGAGTGCTATCAATGTTCTTTTCAGGCGCGGATTGTGGAGCCGCAACGGAAACTCCTAACAGAAGAACCATCAAAGGGATGAGTGAGTGAGTAATCGCTCTCATCAATTCCTATCCGCTGCAAATTCCTTAACGCTTCACCGCATTGGGAACGGGCCAAACCGTTCGCGGAGGCTGTCGAATAATAACCTCTTCACTCTTTTACAGCCAGGGTCAACTCGGGCGTTGTCGCGGCCACAAATCACACCAGTTCCCGAAATTGATTTCGCTCGGAGCGTCTGTTAGCCTTTTGGTTTTCCATAATGTTGGAAATTCAACTCTATAGAGAGGCAATCATAAATGATGACTCGTGATGTTTTTGTACTTGGTGGCAAGCGCACGCCGATGGGCGAGTATGTGGGCGCGCTGAAAGACGTTTCGGCGATTGAGCTCGGGGCGATCGCCGCGCGCGCGGCATTGGAAACAACGGGCGTGGCGCCGGATGAGATCGATCACGCCGTTTTTGGCAATGCGCTGCAAACGTCGGGCGACGCGATCTATGGCGCGCGGCACGTAGCGTTGAAAGCGGGCATTCCCTTTGATCGTCCGGCACTGACCGTCAACCGTCTCTGTGGCAGCGGCATTCAGTCCATCGTGTCCGGGGCGCAAATGATTCAGCTCGACGAAGCGCAGGCTTGTCTGGTTGGCGGAATGGAATCGATGTCGCAAGCGCCGCACGTAATTCGGGGCGCGCGATCCGGCTTTGCTCTGGGACAGGGGAAACTCGAAGACAGCCTGATGGTGGCGCTGCTCGATACTTACTGCAACGTTCCCATGGCCGGCACCGCCGATAATCTGGCGCGCAAGTTCGAAATCCCGCGCGAGGATCAGGATCGGTACGCGCTGCGTTCGCAGCAAGCCGCCAAGCGCGCTCTTGATGCCGGCGTCTTCGCCGCAGAGATCGTCCCGGTGGAAGTTAAGACCAGAAAAGGCACCGTCCTTTTCGAGCAGGACGATCACCTGCGCCCCGAGACAACTATGGAGGGCTTGGCCAAGCTAAGACCGGCCTTTAGCAAAGACGGATTTGTCACCGCCGGAAACGCGTCGGGTATTGTGGATGGGGCCGCCGCTTTAATCATCGCGGGTGAGGATTTTGTTAAGCGGAAGAACATCAAACCGATGGGCCGTATCGTGAGCTGGGCCTACGCCGGCGTCGAACCTGAGATCATGGGAATTGGACCCGTGCCCGCAACTCGTCAAGCTTTAGCGAAAGCCGGTTTGAAACTTTCGGACATCGATTTGATTGAAGTTAACGAAGCGTTCGCCGCCCAGTACCTGGCCGTGGAACAGGAGCTTGGTCTCGATCGCGAGCGAACCAACGTTAACGGAGGTGCGATTGCCCTGGGGCATCCACTGGGAGCTACCGGGACGCGGCTGGTGCTGACGTTGCTACATGAGTTGCGCCGACGAGGGGGCCGTTACGGGTTGGCGACTGCTTGCATTGGCGGCGGGCAAGGCATTGCGATTATTTGTGAGCGAGTTTAAGATCGCTTATGTCGATCGGTAACTAACGCAAAAGTGTCTACTTCGTTCGCGCGCACGTGTCATCAAAGCAAGATGAGTACGCTATGTGTCTTTGGATTTTCATAGAAAATCCAAATTCTCGGTCAGGCAGATTGTCATCAAGAACTTGCACGAAGAATAATCGTAACAAACAGCGTCGTTCTCGACCGGCACTGTTAACGCAATAGTCAGGCACAATACTTGCGAATTTCTCCTCAGCCCGCTGTAAACGTACCCGGTCGATTGAATTGATTAGCGCGAGTTGCAACTACGATCAAGCACTTTTCATGCTCCAGCGCCTACCATTCTTCATAATGATCGCCCACAGTACCTCTTCGCAGGCGTTCTCGAACAACCAATCCAGTACGATCACGATATTTTCGGTCCAATCTGCGCCGGATAGCTCGCGCGGCAAACGGTCTCAACGTTACTAATCAGTCAAGGAGCTCTTCAGTTATGTCTAAATTTCTACGCTTAAGTTTTGCCTCTCTAGCGCTCGTGGCGCTGTGCGCGCTGGGCACGATGGCCCAATCCACAGTGACCGGCGCCATCAATGGCACTGTCACAAACCCCAATAAAGAGGTAGTAGTCGGCGCTACGATCACTGCCAAGAATAATGGGACTAATAAAGAAGCCACCGCTACCGCTGACGACAACGGCGGCTTCAAAATCGTCAACCTCGAGCCCGGCACTTACACAGTGACTGTGAATGGCTCAGGGTTCGCTCCGTTCACTAATGAGAACGTCATCGTCGAAGTCGGACGTTCGACCCCGATGGACGTAGGGCTGTCGGTTCAGGGAGTGACTGGCACGGTCCAGGTAACTGCCGAGGCGCCCGTTATCAACACGACGCAACAGGACTTTTCCACTAACGTTAACCAGGTCTCGCTCGATAATCTTCCGACCAACGGTCGTCGCTGGTCCAACCTGGCGATTCTCACTCCCGGAACGGTTCCGGACGGCAGTTTTGGCCTGATCAGTTTTCGCGGCATTTCGGGCCTGCTTAACAATAGTACGATTGACGGCGGCGATAATAACCAGGCGTACTTCTCTGAGGAGCGCGGTCGGACCCGCATCGGCTATGTAATCAGCCAGGCAGCCATCCGTGAATATCAGGTCAACACCTCGAACTATTCGGCCGAGTACGGACGTTCGGCGGGTGGGGTCATCAACGCGGTCACGAAATCCGGCACTAACCAGTTTCACGGCACTGCGTTCTTGTTCGATCGCGATAACAGATGGGGCGCACGCAATCCCCGTAGTTTTGTGAACCAGCTTATTGGTGGCGTTTCGACTCCGGTCGCATATAAGGCTCCCGATGTTCGCTATCAGTTCGGTGGCGCCATCGGCGGACCGATCGTCAAGGACAAAGCATTTTTCTTTTTCAGCTACGATCAGCAGAAACGCAATTTCCCCGGCGTCGCGGTTTTTTCCGTCCCCAGCTATCTGAGCACGGTTAACAACGCGACCCTCTTGACCAGAGGAGTGACGCAAGCCCAGATCGACTCAGGTTTGAGCTTTATCACCAGCCTGACCGGCGCCACGCCGCGTCGTGGCGATCAGAAGCTGTTTCTGCCCAAGCTCGACTGGCGTCTCAATCAGAACAACACCTTAACTGTCGCTTACAACCGATTGCGTTGGGCCTCGCCGGCGGGAGTTCAGACCGCGGCGACCGTAACCCGTGACCGGAACGGTTTTGGCGACGACTTTGTCACTGCCGACACGCTTAATATTCGTCTGGCTTCAACCATCTCGAGCAAGCTGGTTAATGAAGGCCGGTTCCAGTGGGCGAAAGAACTTGACTCGCAGTTTGCACAGCCGGCGTTGCCGGGCGAGCCTACGACCGCCAATGGTTTTTCACCCCAGGTCGCTCTGACGAACGGACTAACGTTTGGAAAATCTACCAGCCTGGATCGACGCGCTCTGCCTAACGAGCGACGGCTGCAATTCGCGGACACGCTGACCTACTCGTCCGGGAACCACACGTTCAAGTTCGGCACCGACATTAATCACGTGCGCGAAGTCTATGACGAATTGTTCACTGAAGCGGGTTCCTATGCCTACTCGAACATTAATGACTTCCTGATTGACTACACCAACTTCACCACCGCCGGCGCCTTGAGAGCAGCGGGAAAAACCTGCTTCACGCAGGTTAACCCAGTCGCTAATTCGAGACTTGCCGGGAGGTGCTATACCAGCAACTACGCCCAGGGTTTTGGGCCACCGCGTTTTGAATTTAAAACGATTGACTGGGCCTTCTTTGCTCAGGACGATTGGCGCGTCACGCCTCGGCTCACTTTGAACCTTGGCGTTCGTTACGAATACCAGCAGTTGCCGCAACCGTTCGCGGCTTTGATTAATCCGGCGCTGCCCCAAACGGCCAATCGTCCGAATGACAAGAACAACTTCGGCCCGCGCCTGGGCTTCGCCTGGGATGTTAAGGGCGATGGCAAGACGAGCATCCGTGGAGGTTATGGAATTTACTATGGCCGCATCAATGGCTCGGCAATTACCCAGGCGCTGATCAATACCAGCGTCGCGGGTAGCAGTCAGATTGTGGCCTCAGTAAATCCGGCCGCTCCCAGCGGAACCGCGACTGCGCTGATTCCCGCGGGCAATCCTGCGGCCCCGATCTTCCCCAACATTTTGGCGAGCGCGCCTTTGGGCTCGGCAACTGTTAACTACTTCGCGAGCAACTACCAAAATCCGATGATTCAACAGGGCGATCTTGTCCTGGAGAGAGAAGTGGCGCACAACACGGTCGTCTCTGCTTCTTATCTCTTCAGCTTCGGCAAATACCTGCCGAACTTCGTCGACACCAATCTCTCTCCGCCGACAGTGGCTAAGAGCATTACGATAGTCGACGGTCCGGTCGGTGGACAGGTTTGGACATTCCCATATTACCTGGGAGCAGCCAGACCGAATCCAGCCTTCGGACAAATTCAGGAAATGCGCAGCAACATCTCGACCAAGTACAACGCCTTGGTGTTGCAGGCGAACCGCCGCTTAACGAACGGACTGCAATTCCAGTCCAGTTACACTCTCTCTGAGGCCCGGGACAACGGACAGAATTCGCAGACGTTTACTCCTGGCTTCTCGGCTCCTTTTGATCCGCTAAATCAGGGCGGTGAGTCTGGTCTGTCCAACTTTGATCGCCGGCACAAGTTTGTTGCCAGCGTTGTCTACAACACCAGCTATAAGAACAAAGACAACAAGGTAGCTCGGGCGTTGCTAAACGGCTGGACCATTGCGCCGGTAATAAATATGTTTTCCGGCGCGCGCTACACGCCGACCACCAACAGCTTCAGTCCGAGTGGCGTATTCGGCTTTAGCCAGGCGGGTGGTATCAATGGTTCCAATGGTTCGCTGCGGTTCGCGTTGTTGCCGAACAACTATTTCCACCAGCCTCCGATCAAGTACGTGGACCTGCGCGTTTCGCGTCGCTTCACGCTGAAGGAGAATTACAAAATCGAACTGCTGGCTGAAGGCTTCAACATCTTCAATCGCACGCAGGTTACGAGCGTGAATACCCAGATGTACACCGTTTGCACCGGAAGCGGATCAGCCGGCGCGTGTCCCTTTGGCACCGGCATATTCGCGACTTTCAATCCGACGTTCGGCAGCATTGCGGGCTCGGACGGGTTCTTCTTCCGTGAGCGGCAAGTGCAGCTGGCCGTCCGCTTTGAGTTCTAGATTATCTCGCGCGGTTCTGCCGCTCGGGCTTAACTCAGGGGCGCGTGTTCAATCGAACACGCGCCCTTTTTCTTGTTTAGTTTGACTGTGGCAAATGGTTAACATTTTATTCGTCAGGGGCGCGTCTGCAACCGCGCGCCCGATTGTTTAGGTTCGTCCGTCGGTGCGGAGTTAGGACCGCCTGCGTGAGCGGGTGGATCACTCACTCAAGCTACATCTCGTCAAGAGTGTGTGTCGCTCTACGTGAGCGTAGCCCTTGCTTACGCGCGGGCTTCTGGGACGCCGTTGTTATAATGGGGAGTCATGTCCGCGTTTTCGAACGAGCATAACAGCACCCGCGCAGAGAGGTCCGCGCAAATCAAGACCAGGGCGCACGCGCTCGGTTTTGAAAAGGTTGGTGTCGTGCCGGCGCGCGCTTTATCCGCTGAATTAGAGCGCCTAAACGAATGGCTGGCCCGCGGCTTTCACGGCGAGATGAAATGGATGGCCCGCGATCCGGAGCAGCGCACGGACCCGCTCAAAATCTTTCCGGAAACTCGATCAGTAATAGTTGTCGCTTTGAATTACTACACCTCGCCCGAACATTCAGACAGTCCCGGCAAGGTGTCGCGTTATGCGTGGGGCGATGACTATCATGAAGTCGTCGGCGATAAGCTGCGCGGGCTCCTATCCTGGATCGAGACGCAGTGGCCCGAAGCAAAAGGAAAAGTGTGTGTAGACATTCAACCGATGATGGACAAGGCCTGGGCTGTGCGCGCCGGGCTCGGCTGGATGGGCAAGCATACGAATTTGATCACAGAGGAATACGGGTCCTGGGTTTTTATTGGGGAGCTGCTGCTGAATCTCGAACTCGAATACACCGATGATCAAGTCGCCGATCAGTGTGGTTCTTGCACGCTCTGCCTCGACGCTTGTCCCACGAAAGCGATTGTCGAGCCCTATGTTGTCGACTCGAATCTGTGTATCTCTCACGCGACGATCGAATCGCGCGCGCCGGAACTTCGTCCCGATGTCGCCGCGCATTTGGAAGGCTGGCTGTACGGCTGTGACATTTGCCAGGACGTCTGTCCCTGGAACCAGATGACGCCAGTCACGAATGAATCGCGATTCGAACCGCGCGAGGGAAACATCAATGCGTCTTTGGTTGAGATTCTCGAACTAACGCCGGAGAGCTACGCCGCGCGCTTTCGTCACAACGCGATGAAGCGCGCCAAGCTGGCCGGATTGAAGCGCAACGCGCTTAGTTTATTGCCCGAAGATGCAGCTTGACGCCGCGTTAGAAGCCTTTTCGCGTCAAGCGATTCAGAGACGTTCGTGCGAGCTCGCTTTAACTTCCTGGCCGCGGAGCGGCCAATGTTTATATTCCATTAAGCCGTAGAAAGCTCTTTGGCTTTGGAGGAGCGGAATGTGCCTCAATGAACGGACGTTTCGCTCCTCCAGAGCTTTCCAGTTCTGTGTAAGGCTGATTGTATAAACATTTGGTCCCTCCGGGATTGAACAAAGAGCATCGAACAGACGACAGTCTCTTGTTTCGAGAACTTTAGCGTCAGGCGTTTACCCTTGCGCTTATCCTACCGATACCCCGGCTCTGGTTGTTTGCGCCAGCGCTCTAAAGCCTTGTTATCAAATGTGATTCTGATTTATCGTCAGCCGTGATAAACCTACGCAGGGGAAACCAATGAAACTTTTGCTTATCATTCTGTTTGTATCTATGACTATCATCGGAACCGCAAACCTGACTCGCGCCCAAGCCAACGCATCGCCGGCCGACCTGCGCAAACTCGCCGAAGACTATTACAACTGGCGCAATCAAAATTATCCCGTCGCCAGCAGTGATGCGGGGCTGCACACCTGGGACAACAAGCTTACCGACTATGGACTGTCCGCTCTGCTCGCGCGGCGACTGCACGTCAAAGAAGTGCTCGCCAAAGTAAGGGCGATGCAGACCGAAAAGTGGAGCAAGGACGATCGCATCGATTGGTTGCTGTTTCGCGCTCAATTGGAAGGCGTCGTCTTCTTTGATCGCGTGATGGATTTTGAAGAAACCGATCCGCAGACTTACGTAAACGAATGCAGCAACGGCATCTTTTCTCTGCTCAAGAAGGACTACGACACGCCGCGCAACCGCTCGCTCGCGGCGACCGCCAGGCTCAAGCAAATGCCTTTTGTCATCGAGCACGGAAAACAGAACCTCAACAAACCAGTGCGGCTTTATGCGCA
>JAWVEM010000058.1:0-2692 GCA_033856735.1 Blastocatellia bacterium | reverse complement strand
ACGGTATTCGCGTCATCTGTTGCCAGAAAAACTTACCCACCTTGGCAAAGGCGGTGAAAAAATTTCCACCTCCCTTTGAGTTTGCCTTGGCCGGCAAGCCCAGCTCTGCCGCCAGCTTGGGATCGGGCGGCCCGATGTCTTCATCGCCGCGCTTACTGGAAAGCCAGCGATCAAAGGTACGACTGACGGCGCGTCTTTGTTCGACCGGCGCCCCGGCGATGAACGCGCCGCGCAGGTCGTCCATGTCGGCAACTTCCAGCGAGTTCGCCGAATAGTAGTCGCGCAACGCCGCAAAGAATCTCGCGTCGCCCAGTAGTTTCCGCAGCGCCTCGAACATCAGTGCCCCTTTGCTGCTCACGATCGCTGAGTATTGAAAAGAATTGCGATAATCGCGCGCCGAACGGCTGGCTTCCATGTCCTCGCCGCCGAACGTGCGATAGAGCGTGTAAACACCGCGCACCTGTTCGTCCAGAGCAGTAGTTGACTGGGGTTCGCCGTGAGTTTCCCGGTAATAGAGGAGCGCTGACCAGTTCGACAAAGCTTCGTCAAGCACTGGTTCGCGCTCGGAGTCATTGCCCACGGTCGCTCCCCACCATTGATGGGCCACGGCGCGGGCTACGGTCCATTCCAGGCTATCTTCGACTGCGGCGCGTTGCTCGCGAATCACGTCCGGCATGTTGCGCATGGTGGGTGATTCGAAATCGAGATAGAAGGCGCTGGCAATCGCGCTCAAGCCGGCAAACTCCGCGCTGCCCAGCGTCGCGACCAGGGGAGCATCGATGATCGTCACGGTCTTCATCGGCAGCGGGCCAAAGCGCGTTGTAAAGACACCGAGCGCGTCGGCGGCAATAGTCAGCACCCGCCGCGCCGCAGCCTCATGATCGGATCGAAAGACCGAGCGGATCGTCACGCCGCCAACTATTCTTTCTTCGGCACGGACGTTACTGGCGGCGACGATCGCAAAGTCGCGCAGGTTCTCAGCGGCAAAAATCCTCGAGCCGGTTTGCTCCTTTTCAGAAATCGCGTTGGTCTTGACGGGCGCAAACAGCTCGATGTTTCGGGGCGCATCGATCGTGACTTCATAATCGGCGGTGTCAATCGTCAAAGCATCGCCAATACTCGACTCAACCTTGCGAAACCAATCGTCGCCGTCGCGGGCCGCCAGTACGGGATACGACGCCCCGAGCATCATGATGCCGCGGCAGCGAAAGTTTGTGTCGCGGGCGCGGCGCACCTCGCGCGTACTGCGAATGGCGGCGCTTACCTGCTGCACTACGTGCGCTACCAGACCGGTTTCCTCCGGATCGATTTCAGGGACGCTGCCGTGGAATTTGAGTTCGAGTTCGATCGCCGCGTGGGGCGCGATTGCCTCCCGTAGATTAATTCGCAGCGTAGTTTCCTGATCGTCGAGCAGGAACTGCAACGGCGTAGTGTTGCCTGCCAGGTGGACTTCAGAGATTTCCAATCGTGGCTCGTCAGAAATTGGCTGTCCCGCAGGCGTCTTTTCAGTTGGCGGCACGTAACCCGGCATGCGCACATTCGGATACAAGTGAAAGAACAGAGTCGACGTCGGATGGTCGCCGCGATTTATCCAACGCACGCGCTCGGTGCCAGTGTAAGTGCGGTTTTCATAGTCGAGCGCTAGATGAATTTGGTAGCGGATGCGTTTCTCGGGAGGCGGGGGTTGGTGCGTTTGGTTTTGAGCAGAGATCGTTGAGGTTAGGAGCGCAGCGAGAATCAAAATCAACGAAAAATAGCGACAGAGATCACAGAGGCGCCGAGGCGGCCGGGCCGTGATGTTTCCTCCGTGACCTGTGTAAAACCTAACGCTCATTAAAAATCACCCTGCGAATTGTATCGCCTCGCGCGATATTATCAACCACATCCATCCCGCGAACGACCCGTCCGAAGACAGTGTATCCGCCGTCGAGGTGTGGCTGCGGAGAATGCGTTACGAACCATTGCGAGCCCCCCGTGTCTTTGCCGGAAAGCGCCATCCCTACCGCCCCACGTTCGTACGGAGCCTCGTTTATCTCGCAGCGAATTTGATAACCCGGGCCGCCGTTTTGGTCGCCTCGCGGATCCCCGGTTTGAATTACAAAGTTGGGCACGACCCGCGGCACCGTCTGCCCATTGAAGTAACCCTTGCGGGCAAGCTGAAGAAAATTATCGACCGTCAAAGGCGCTTCTTCAGGAAAGAATTCAATCGTGAAAGCGCCTTTACTGGTCACCACCGTCGCGGTTACTTTCCGGCCGACGCGTGCGATCGCCCGCCGATAGTCCAGTTCGGTGTTGCGAGTCTTGACCGTGCCAATGCGATTTGAAAAGTCACCAACGCCGTTCGTCTTTAACAGCATGACTGCCCTACGGCGAATCAGATGATCGGATGAATCAAGCGCCAACTTGATCGCGTCATTCGCGGTCGCGCTCTTCTGCTTCGCCAGCGCGTCGAGAATCGCTAGCGCAGCATCGTTCAGATCTTTATCTTGTAGTGCCTTTGGCAGGGCCGCAATCAACGCCCGGGTATTCGTCTCGCTCGACGGTTGATCACCGATCAGTTCCGCGGCGGTTGCACGCACTATGGCGTCGGAGTTACCGAGTTGTCCAATGATCCTGGCAGCGAGATCCGCAGGTTTGAAAGCTGCATAAGCCCGCATTACGTCCGGAAGGGCCAGCGTTGGGACTCCCGGAC
>JAWVEM010000057.1:0-8766 GCA_033856735.1 Blastocatellia bacterium | reverse complement strand
ATCGTTCGATACGCCGGTCTGGCTTTTCATGACATTGGTCCGGATGAGCGCGACCAATTGATTGATGATTTAGCTGACACGGCGTCCGCTTTCAGTGATTCCCAATCTGCGACGATCCTTCGGGCCTGGTCGAGTCTCTTCAAAGCGCAGAAGGATGTATCGGAAGCGACCGAGGATGCGGACGCTAACACAACTGACGAAGAATGGCGTCAAGCCTTCGCGCCGGCTGATGAGAGCATCGACCATGCGCGCAGTGCAATTGCCGGGGTTCGCCCTGGAGCGAATCGGGACATCCTCGATACTTCACTAACCGTATTGCTGGCGTTCGCGGATCGATTCAAGAAGGACATCGCTTCGCTGAGCAGTCGGATGGGGCCTCTACTGGCGAAACCTCAATGGACAGAACTCGAAGCTCCCTTAATTCTTAGTGTCACGGCACTGTGGGCTGTGGGCGAGTACGAATCAAGCGGGTCCGCGACAGCGCCCGTGCCTAATCTGACCGCGGCTCGCACACGTACCATGGTTTTCTGGAAAACCCATCCTGCACTAACTACGGCGACCGAATTTCTGGCTCAGATCGCCGCTCCTGCCGGGCTCCGAACGACAGGTCGGGCGGAGATACGACGCCTGGCTGAGGCATCCCCTGAGGAACAGAAATGGACGGTCGGGCCTCTGAAGTTGGCTCAGTACGCATTCCAACTCGGTGACGACGCCATAGGACTTTCGTCGCTTATCAAGGGACTAAAAGAGGTGGCCGCGCGGGACGATGTGCAATCGGAGGCCTGGCGAAAGTTCATCTCGGCAAAAATCGGATTCATTCTGACCTATAGCAATTCGACGCAGCAATTAAACGTCATAACGTCGCTACTCGATGACGAAGCGTTGCTGCCCCCGAATTCGCCGGCGCGACGCTGGGCGTTGCTCACGGCGGCCGAATATTACGCGAAATTGGGTGAGGCGACGACCGCCTTGGCGCTCCGAAAGCAAGTCAGCCAAATGCCCCTCCCGGCGGACACAGACCATCTGCTGAGCTCCTCGAATGATCCGGCGGCCCTGGAGAAAGCTGCCTTCGATCTCGATATGAAGGCGGATCTTCCCGCGCAAGCGCGGTTGCTGGAGCGTGCGATAGAGCTACGAGGAGACGCTAAGACACTCGCTGACGCCACGGGGCGCCTCGCTGTAAGCGTATTGGTGGAAATAAAAAGCGAAATTGGTGAATCACAAGACATACAGCACCATATCGATGCCTATTATGATGCGGTCACTCGGCAGGAGCTCCCGCCACCGCCTGATGAAAGGCTGGCTTTGGATCAGCCGTTGATCGAAACAATCGCGGGCCTGGAAACATTCACACATACTCTAGGCGAAATTGGCACCGGAACAGATTATAATTCTGCGATACAGACAATACGTGATGCGATCGTCACAATTCGGAAAAACAGACTACGCACGGTACTGCGCCTCATGCTTTCGGGGGGAAAGAGTATTGAGGATGTCATTATGCAGGTAGACTTAGGAGTCTCCAATATAGTGGACATCAAAGGCCCGGCCGTTGGCATGGTCACTTATGGCGAGGTGGTGTTTCCTGTTCTGTTTGGGCCTGACGCTGATTCGCGGCCCTGGACAGATTGGAATGTGTTGAACTTGTTCCAGCTGGTGGCGCGAAGTCTGCATAGTGCTGGGGCGGACTTTCCTGCAGGTAGGTTATATCTTACACACGCGGATTTTTTATTTGGCTCAGAACCAAAGTGGACAGCCCAAGGTGTATGTGTCGACCTGGCAAACACCCTGGCGGGCGCTCTAGCCGATGCCTCTTACGCCCGCTGGCGTGGTGCACTGAGACTTCCATGTAATGCGGATGTTCCAACTGCGGCACCGACAGCGACATAGGTTGCAATTAATTGGCCGAACGAACAGCTCAGATTGAGCGCAATAATGGTTGAACCCGAAATAGTTGATCGACTGAGGCCGGAGACGGGTCCGGCCTGTCCGATGATTGGGCTCGGAATGGTAGATGATCGCGTCAGGCGCGCCGCTCTTGCGCTGCTCGATGAGGCGACGGCGCAGGACAATCGTTCCGCGAATTCCCAAGCACGGCGTCTCGAGAGCCTTGCGAGCTTATACGATCCAGGAATCACGGATGTCCCGATTACGCTCCGGCGGACATCACTCGATCTGCAAATTGCAAGCCCAGAGGCATCGCCGTCCAGTATAGGTGAGAGCCTCGGCTGCCTTGTTCGCGACCTTACGTTGCAAGGCAACAAAGCCCTAGTAAATCCCCTAATGATCGAAGTTCAGAAGCGGATGGCGGAAGCGCGCGGGGCGAAGGCCGCTCAGCAGACATTTGACGCGGCCGAATCCATCGCACGTTCAGAGGCGCCGGAATTGCCTTCTATCGAGATTCTAGAGCAGCGGACAGCTGGGCTCGGAGACCCGAGCGGCGATGATCGGCGTCGGCGTTTGATCGATATCGTGCAGGAATTACGCCACTACAAAGCGGCCCGGAACGATAAGGCGCGTGTGCACTCGCTCTGGGAGCGCTTGACCGCGATCGCCGTCCAGGGAAGTTCGTCGCCGGGCGCTTTAGCCGGCCTCGTATACAGCGCTAATGCGGAACATGAGCTTCTTTTTGGGTCCAGTTCTGATGCTAACAAGTTAATCGCGAAAGCCATCCCAACCGTGGACTCGCCGGAGTGGCGGGAGAGCGACGTAATGGTCGACGCGTGGGGCGCGCTTTTGAAACTGCGAAACTTCTCCACTCGGATCAGCGAAAATGAGGGGCAACTGCAGGAGGCATTAGCAAAGCTTAAAGACATTGAAACCCAATCCGATAAATCGCCGGGGGCCGTCGCCGAGGCGCTCGTTTCGGTCATCACCGCTGCCATTTCCGATTACGACTACGCGACGGTGTTAACTTCGTTCGACCGCCTGAGTAAACTGAAGATTGGTTTCTTCGATCCCGGGTTCATGACCCGAGATAATTTAGAGCAGCATCTGAGCGACTTGGCATTTAGCTGTCAATCAAACGGCGTGACCGAGAGCGTAGCCGGGGACACCTGGGTCGGGATTAATGAGTGCGCCACGACCGCTATTCGCATGACGGCGCTAATTGCGGAAGATGAACTACAAAAGATTGCAACGAGTTCCGAGAGCGAAGATCGAACCCGCAGCCGACAACAGCAAAACACGACTTTGCGGGAAATTGTTACAGATATCGGACCATTGGTAAACCAGGTCGATGATGTTGGCGATGAGCTTGGAACAATTCTCCGTTGGTTGGTTGCGATACGGACGCCGCCTATCGCGGGGGCGGAGCTTGAGCGGGTGGAAAGCCTGAGACCCGCGGGCGGCTCGGAGGAATTTCAGAGGCGACTTGATGATTGGCGTCGGGTCGGCGGCGGTTGGCTTCAGGCTGAATCGCGTTATCGATGTGCGCAACTATCTTCGCTGCCGCCGTCGAATTTACAAACGCTTGCTCAAGCTGCCGAGTCGGCGCGGAATTCTACGCGGTCTGCGTGGGCCGCGCTGACCGGTACTTTGCCGGACGGCGCGCTGATTTTGCCATATAACGAGTTGAAAGTGGAAGAATTGAAGGCGTCACTATCCGCCGAAGAGGCAATTCTGTCATACGCTGTGGTCGACAAAGAGATTTTGATCTGGGTCGTTCGTCGCGACGGAGTAAGTTTGCGGTTGTCGGATGCCGGCCGATTGAATGAGAACATTGAGTCGCTGCTTGGGGCGATAAACAGACCCCCGACGTTTGTCGGACAGACGTTAGACTTGGGGCCGGCACAACGCGTTTATAACCAGCTTATAGGGCCAGTTGCGGATCTCCTGGCAGATGTTCAGTCGCTCTTTGTTGATGGCGATGAGATAACAACCCGCGTCCCGTTTTCGGCGTTAGTGCCTGGGGGAACGGTATCGGCGGAATGGTCGCCAAGCGCGGGTTGGACGCCGGAATGGCTTGGAAAACGGTTCAGCATTTCGCTGCTGCCGTCGCTTGCATCATTTGCTCAAGGGCGTTTCGTTCCCGCCCGCCCAAGCGGCGAGATTCTGGCCGCGGGTGATCCTGTCAGGATAGGCGTTCCGGTAGACCCGAGCGCTTGGTGCCAAATGATCGTCACTGGAGCGTCCGGCCAACCTGCGCCTCCTCTCACGCCGGCGCCCGGAGCGGATGCTGAACTGCAGGCAGTGATGAGGTTGGCGGGGCCGAGAGGTTATCTATTGTCCGCGGAGCGCTTTTCTAGCGCGGAATTGCGACCGGCTTCGTTTGCCCGCTTTGGGATGATGATCTTTGCCACGCATGGAGAGCAGGAGACAGCGACGTACCCGGCGGGGCTGGTTCTCTCGGGTTCCGGTCCCGAAAAGAATCGGTTGACGTCAGAAGACCTGCCGAGTCTCAGCATCAACGCTGATATTGTCGTGCTATCGGCGTGCGACAGCGGAATGGCAAATGGCAGAGGTGGGTTCAATAGCCTGATGGCGGGGTTTGTTCGCGCGGGCGCGAGGCAGGTGATTGCGACGGGTTGGACAACGGGGACGGATGTGCAAGCAATTACCGCATCACTTGTGCAGCAATACGTTGTGGTCGGAGCGAGAAACATGGATCGAGTCCTTCAGTCGGCTGTTAAGGCAATGATGTTCGAAGAGGCGAAACGTCAACTGCGCCATCCGTTCTTTTGGGCGGGAATATTTTTGCTCGGATCGTCAGTCAGGTAAGCCTTGTCATGTCGCAGCATCGTTGGTTGATCGTTACGGCGCTCATGGCGTCAATATTTGGCGCTATGTCGGCGGCGCAAGCGGAAGGGGACTCGCAAGAGTACATCGTGACGGGGATCACGGGTAGGGCAATGGCGGACGGAAGAGTTCTGACCCTCGCAATGAAGGTTCGGAGAGAGGCCGCATTTAACGTGCCCGCCGGCTCCAAACTGACCCTACTTACCCGAAGCATATCCATCGCGATCGACGGTGCATTTCAGGGCGAACTCGCAACTTCCCCGCCCCCTGAGCCGGCGCTAACAGGGCAAGTTAGGCCGAGCTTTTGGTATTCACTGCTGGAAAGCGTACTCCAATTTGCCGGCCGGGGACCGCCGTCGGCAGAGAACGATGATCCGTGGGCGATTCGTATCGACACCCCAGGCGCTAAGTGTTTAAGGGCCGGGCAGCCTGCGAAAATAGAAGTCGATTCTACCTATGTTGGGCGCCGGGCAAGTATAGCGAACGTTGCGGAGGATCAATCTGCAACCGTGAGACTCTCTGCGGCAATCGTTGCGTGGCCTTCAGGGCTCGATCTGCGTCAGAACGTCGATTACGAGGCGGCGATTGATGGTAGTGGAACGAGGGAAAGGTGGCGAATTGCTTTCCTCGACGCGCCCCTCGATCCTGGCGAGGCATCGCTTCGGCAGCTGCTGGATCGCGGTTGCACCGATCAGGTTTTGCGATTTGCGCAGAAAATCCGACCAGATGTCGTGATCAAGAAGGAATAGCAATGGGTGATAATGCGGCGGCGTCGTGGGAATCGGTGCTCAAGCTCGTGGGGGGAGTAGGCGCGGTTTTTGCGGTTATTGGCTACGGATCGTTGCGGACTTGGTTCAACTATCTCGGGATCAGGGACGTCGCGTCGTTACCCGCGAGCATTTATCTCTTTGAGGCCTATCTGTTTATCAGCGCAGCGATCGCGGTGCTGGCGCCAATTTTTGTTCTGTTTGTGTTGATATCATGCGTCATCGCGACGCTTTTGCCAGGAAAAAATAAGTCGATGCAGCTGGAGCAGCAACGAGCCTTTCAGTACGTTCGCGCTTTCGTACCTGCTGTGATTCCTGTGGCTTTGATAATCATTGCCGTCATCGTGCTACGAGGGAGCACCGACGGCGTTCTGCTCGATTCCAATGCGGTCAAGAAGGTCCAAACGACCAACTACGGTCTTTTTGCATTAACCGTACTGCTTACCGTTATTATGGCGCTCGTGGTTATCTTCCCTCAACCCGCGGCCTGGGCATCTCAAATCTTTGGCACGGTCTTTGGCGCGGCGTGCCGGGCCGCGGGCGGGATTGCAGCCTTGGTATTGTTATGGTCCAGCATCGTCGTGTTTAACGTGCTTGTGAAGCCTCTTAGCTTTTCCGTAGCGAGCGTTTATTTAAAGTCTGTGGCCGAGCCCCCCCTGTGCGGGCTGCTGGTATTGATGACGGATAGCGAGTATATTACTTGGAATTATTTGCCGGAGACGGCTCCGAAGGGCGCCTTTGTTGTCTCGCAACGATCTGACGCGCGCGAATTGAGGATAGGTCAACAAAAAAAAGTGAGCGACTTTGTCACGCTGACACCGGTGAACCGGTGCGGCAGTGCGGGACCATCCCCACCGCCCGGTTAGAGCCTAAAATCCCGATGCCGGTATGGTCCTTCCTGGCGAATCACTCTAACGCGAACGGGAAATTCCGCCGTCGCTGTGTAGGGCGCGGTTAGTACTCTGGTTCCAGCCGCAGAATCGGATTGGTTCGGGACTTCATTTCATGAAGGCATGAGTCGCTTTACGAGTGCGACACTTGCAACGAGCGCTTTTGCGGATTCGAGGACGACCTCGCGAAAATGACCCTTCCCAGCCGCAGCATCGGCGGGGTCATCGGCAAGAGCGGTGTCCCGAAACTTATCCCGCCCCGTCGGCGGTTGCCAGACCGTGGCGACTGGTAGTTCAACACCGCTTACGCGGCAACCGTCTCTCAGCTCGAACAAGGCCGGCTGCCGCGGCTGCGCGGCCTTCCACGCCTCAAGCCGCTGCCGGCGCAATTCGCAGAGCCGTTGCCAGCTTAGGGCGTGGCCATCGACGATCAGGGTATCGGGCTTGGCCATCCCGCCACGCCCTCACGCGGCCTGCCCGGTTTCGCGTTCGATAATCGGGGTGGTGCGCAGCAATTCCGGGAACCAGCCTGTTCCCGCCAGCCGCTGCGCGGCGGCCTCGGCCATCGCCTGCTTTTTCAACCCGGCGATGTTCCAGGCGGCTTCAACCGAGACGCCTTCACGAACGGCTTCCACGATGCGCTTCTTGGCCACGCGCCCAAAGTAGGCCGAAGGCCCCCTCGCCATCATTGTCTTGTTCGCCTTGGTCGCAGCGATTCTGCTGCCAAGGGGCCTGGGCTGGTGGTGAGTCGCCCTGCGGATCATCACCACGTGGGATAAAGGTACAAGAGCACAGCTGCCAGGGCAGTGAAAGTCCACGGGCTTTGCACCGTGGGGACAATGGTGAGCCAATCCGTGAGCTTCATAATAGCCTCCGCACTGAAATTGCGTCGGCTCAAAACACGCAAGCTGAGTTTGCGGAGCGCGCGGCGCGTAAGACCTACTCGCGCCGCTCCGCCACCCAAGTACCAGCACAGGTTCCCGCCGAGCCCTGGCCGCGCCAAGTGCCGCCGCCGGACGTGCGCAAGAGACGGCCGGCGCCTTGCGCTTCTTGATTGCCCGCCGCCACGGTGACGCGCACGGCGCCGCTCGGCGTCACGCGGCCGTCGACCGCGACCTGCTCGGCACCCCCGTTTAGGATCTGGCCTTTCCGGATCTGCACACCGAAGCGAAAACTGGGCTCGCAATTGCCGGACCGGGTCTGGATCAGAACGCCCCAGCCGCCGTCGAAGGCGCTCGATGACCGGGCGCTCTCCCCGCGCACGCTCCGGCGCGCGCGCGACCCCGCGGCGCGCCTCTCGGTCGCGGAGTGCCTGGCCTCGGAGGAAGCGGCGATCGCGGAATCCTGCCACGCGCCATCACGATCGGAAATTCCTTGCGCGCATGCTCCTGTGGCGACCAGTGCCGCGGTGACGGCGAACACGCTAAGTGACTTCATGGCCAGTCTCCTTGCCATCGCCCAAAGCTGCAGTGTGCCCAAGTCGCTCCTACAGCACTCTGCCTGCTTAGGGCTTGTTGTGTTTGTTATGTCAGAAATTATTCGTTCGATTTATTTCTGTGTTCCGAGCATACGATCGACCGACCGGCTCATTTGCTTCAATATAAACCCGGGCGCCAAGCGACTCATCATTTTGAGCTGATTCGACTGACCTGGACGAATTTCAAATCGATTGGTTTGCATTCCTTTGACGGCGACTTGAACCATTTCTTCCGCTTTCATGGTAGAAGCGCCTTTCATGTCTTCAGCATCAAAATCACCCAAGAGTTCGGTTTGTGTCGCCGGCGGCGCCAAGTCAAATACCTTCACCTTGGTATTTTTCAGTTGCACACGAAGAGACTCGGTGAACGAGTGCAAACCGGCCTTGGTGGCGCAATAAACCGGTGAAATGGGCAATGGAACAAACGCCAAACTCGATGAAACGTTCATGATTGCCGCCTCTGATTTTGTTTTCAAATGCGGCAAGAATTGTTTCACCATGCGAATCGGCCCGCTCAAATTGATTTCAATCTCTCGAGTGATGTCTTCGAGGCTGCCAGCTTTATCGTGGACATTGATCTTACGCATGATGCCGGCGTTGTTGATCAAAATGTTGAGCTCGGGAAATTGTTTGGTGACCTCTTCGTAAAGAGTGGCGATCGCTTCCGGATCGGAAACGTCGCTTTGAAAGGTGTGAATTTTTGGAAAGGCCGCTTTCGCGCGGTCCATCTTAGCCTGATCGCGGCCCGTGATAAGAATCGTGTTACCAAGTGCCGTGAGTTGTTTGGTGAGTTCGTAACCGATGCCGCCGGCACCGCCGGTGATCAAAATCGTATCGCTCGTGAGTTTCATATTAAATCTCCTCCATTATGATCGACCAGGCCGGCCAGACCCTG
>JAWVEM010000056.1:0-2594 GCA_033856735.1 Blastocatellia bacterium | reverse complement strand
TCACGATCGTCGGCGCCCCCGCAGGTTCGATTACGATCGAAGGTTGGCAACGAAGTGAAGTTGATATCACTGCGGAGGTAGAGTTACGTGCGCCCAGCGTCCAGGACCTTGATTTACTCGCGACCGTGGACAGCTTTGCGATCGACGAAGACGCCAATCACATCCGGATCATAACGGTAGGAACTCATGACAAGAAGTTCCTGAAACGCGTGGCCAGGAACTTCCCAAAGTCTCTGATCGGTATGCCATGGAAAGTTGATTATCACATCAAGATGCCGGCGATGAGCGACCTGGCAATCGACGCGGGTAACGGACCCATAAAACTTTCGGGGGTCGAAGGCTCGATCCGGATCAACGCGCTGGAAAGCGTCGCGGACCTCTCGCTGACGGGCAGCGACGTCTCGGTGCTTATTCAAAAAGGCACAGTAAACTTTACGATTCCGGCGCGCTCCTGGCATGGCTTGCGGGCCGAGATCAAGCTTGCCAGCGGCAATCTCAATGTTGATCTCATGCCTGGCTTTAGTGGCGACATCGACGCTGACATTTTGCGCGTTGGTGAAATCAAAACCATGTTCCCCGGTCTCGAGCCGCGCGACCGAAACAGTATCGGGCCACGCTCGGTGCGAGCGCGCGCCGGTGGCGGTGGCGCGGTACTGACATTCACCGTCGGGGATGGGACGATCCGGATAGGGTCAGTAAGCCGTAAGCAATAGTTGGCCGTAAGACTCGCGTTTCACTTACACTTACTAACAAGAAAACGATGTCCTTAGAAATCCAACTCGATGTGCTGGCCGTATTCTCGCATCCTGACGATGCCGAGTTAACGATGGCCGGGACGTTGTTGAAGCTGAAATCGCTCGGATATCGCACTGGCGTTCTAGATATGACTCGCGGGGAAATGGGCACTCGCGGCACGCCGGAAATTCGCGCCAGGGAATCGCTCGACGCCGCGCGTGTCATGGGATTGGATGCTCGCCTTAATTTGGACCAACCGGATGGTCACCTCGACCTCAATGAAGAGTCGCGGCGGGCCATGGTCCGCGTATTGAGAGAGCGCGCCCCGCAAGTGGTATTCACCTCGCATTGGGACGATCCCCATCCGGATCATTCCACGACTTCTCGAATAGTGCGCGAAGCTGCCCGTTTGGCCACCATGCGCCGCTATGATGAACAAGCGGGGCCGGCCGCGATCAAAATGCCGGCGATCGCGCACACGGTCTACTCGCGTCTGACTATTCCATCATTCGTCGTGGATGTTTCCGAATTTGCTGAGGGTAAGATGAACGCGATTCGTGCGTACACTTCGCAGTTTTACAGCGCTCAGTCAAAGGAACCAACCACGCGGATCAGCGAGCAGGGATTTCTCAAGCAGATCGAAGATCGGATGCGTTACTACGGCTCGCTGATTGGCGTCGAGGCGGGCGAGGCCTTCTATGTACGCGAGGCATTGAATGTCGAAGATCCGTTTGCGTTGTTAACCCGGCCGATGAATATCTATTCGTAGACTCCCTACCGTGGGCACAGGGTTCAGTTTGCCTATACTCATCTCATGAGCACCGTCGCTTTAGCGCGGTGATTTAGTCACCGACACATCGGAAACCGTTTGAAACGGTTTCCATTCACAAGCCCACCACTGCTCACCGGGCTAGAGCCACGGTGCCACTAAGAAGGACCGCGGATCCGCACTGCGCCAAGCACTGATTAGTTTCTAGGCTTGTCTTTGTTTTCCAGCACCGCTTTGGCGATGGCAATCACTGCGCTGGCTCTGGGGGCTTCGCGTTCAAAACCACGCGCCAGTTCGACCGTGCGATTGTAGTCATCCTTCGCGAGCTCGCCAAAGATGCCTGACACATCAAAGTCCTGCGCTGAAGAGCTGTGAACGGAAGCAATCACTTTGGTAAAAAAGCTGACTCTGAGCACGCCGTCTTCTCCAGTAAAACCTTCGGCAGAGTTTGCAGCTCTGACGGCGTCGTAAGTAGCATCCCAGGTCTTACTACGATCGTTAATCAGGAAAGCATTCGCCACGGCCATGAGCGCGCGCGGCCGGTCGGGATCCGAACCCTCAATGCGACGCGCTTCGGCGGCTGCGTCCTCAATCACTGCCAGAGCCTTCTCACGATCAGTCTTTGCCAACAATTTCGCGGCTGAAGCCAGTGCCCAGGCTTTCTGCAGGTGCGTTAACTCGCCGGTTCGAACGAACTCCAAAACCTGTTCGGCGTTTTTCTTGTCAACCGCCCGGATAGTCATGGTGATATCGGTATAGGCACGCGTATTCTGACGCAGCTCGCTGTCATCGATCTTGTCAACATAGTCGCGGGCGCGCATATCGCCATTGTCGGCTCGGATTCTGGCCAACTGAACGTAGAGCCCGTCACGGTCCTCCGTCGTTTTGGCGCGATCGATTCGATCAAGCAGGGCCTTCTCGCGATCGTCGCTGGTCAGCGACGGCCTTATTCCTTCTCGCAAGGTTTTATCGTCGCGTTGACGCAGGTCTTCCGGCACGGCCGTGCCCAGTGCCTCCATCTGCGCGCGCAGCGCTTCAGTCATATCCCTCGGAGCGAACTGTTCGAATAGCGGCAACAGACGTTTAATCA
>JAWVEM010000055.1:0-10393 GCA_033856735.1 Blastocatellia bacterium | reverse complement strand
AAGCGATAGTTCAGCGCGCAGGACTGGGAAAAGCCCAGCAGAAATATTCGCCTTTGATCGGCAATGCCATCGGCAACCAACGAGTCAATCAAATCAAGCAGCGCCCGATGATGAATCGCGACGGATTCTTCCGGACGAAAGTTGGTCAGCCAGCCGAACCCAAATCGCAGCGGCCCGCCGGGCTCTTTCGGATCTCGCAAATGCTGGTGCGGCCCCTGCAACGATGCGATCGCGAAACCTGCGGGCACGACGGCCCGCGCTTCACGCATCATCTGCCGTTTGTTGGCGCCGTAACCGTGCAGCGCGATCAACAGTGGGGCCGGCGCGGTCCCCGCTCCATCGAGATCGTAGTAGAGTTTGATTTCCGCCGAGAGCGAGCGCTCAGTCGTGGAACTGTGTGTTGTGTCTTCTGTTTGCATTGGTTAGAAGAGCCTTATAACACGCCGCGTTGAGAGAGACGAAGGATATTCACAGACTAAAGTCTGTGCCACTTATTCCGGCTTTGCATTCAAATAGAATGACAGCTACGATGCTCGCGTTGCTCAATTCAAATACTATTACCAGACCGGAAGCGAGGTTAGCACAATGAAATTTCCCGGGGGACTCAACATTCAGGGAATGATGAAGCAGGCGCAGCAGATGCAGGAAAAGATGGCGCGCGAAATGGAAGAACTGCGCGTTGAAGCCTCGGCCGGAGGCGGCGTAGTCAACGTGACGATGAAAGGCGACCACGAAATCATTTCGCTCAAGATCGATCCTGAAATCGTCAAGGAAAATGATATCGAGATGTTGCAGGACATGATTGTCGCCGCCATCAATGAAGGCAACCGCAAAGTGAACGAAGCCATGAAAGGTAAGTTGGGTTCAATGCTGCCTCCCGGCTTGGGGAACCTATTCTAATTGCCGATTTGCGATTGCCAATTGCCGATTGGCAACTCACCTCAAACAAAATCGGCAATCGGCAATTGGAAATTACAAATGTTGGATTACGCCGAACCCGTCACCAAACTAATAGACGAATTCAAACGCCTGCCCAGCATCGGGCAGAAGTCTGCGCAACGTCTGGCATTTTATATTTTGCGCACGCCCGACGCCGAGGTCGAGCGCCTGATCGAAGCGCTCCGTGAAGTAAAGCAACGCATCATTGAATGCTCGATCTGTAACAACCTCACCGACGTCAATCCCTGCCGCTTCTGCTCTCTGCCGTCGCGCGATCATTCCCTCCTCTGCATCGTCGAACAGCCTTACGACCTGGTAGCTGTTGAAAAAACACGCAGCTATAAAGGCCTGTATCACGTTTTGCATGGAAGCCTGTCGCCGATTCGCGGCATGCGGCCGAGCGATTTGCGGCTCGACAATCTGCTGCCGCGTTTGAAGCCGGAAAACAACGAAGGCGTCGAAGTGATCGAAGTAATTCTGGCGACGAATCCCAACACCGAAGGCGAAGCCACCGCGAACTACATCAGCCGCCTGCTAAAACCTTTGGGCTTGCGAGTGACGCGTCTGGCGATGGGTATGCCCGTGGGCAGCGACCTGGAATATGTCGATGAAGTGACGATGGATAAGGCTCTAACGAACCGGCATGAGATGTAGATAACAGAAGGCAGTAAGCGGAAAGCAGTAGGCAGAAAACTAAGGCTATGGCCGCTGCGCTGGCGCAAATTTTTCTGGACTTGCGATCATTGCTGAAAGCATTCTCCCAACTTCTTCATAGCCAAGAGTCAGCCGGTCGTGGTTTTCGCGCAACATATATCCGCATTCATGGGAGAAATCGAGCCAGACCTGAGTCTCGGTTGCTTCACCATCGCAATCGGTTAGCTTGCTGACCAACATATTAGGATAGCGCCTTTTCCGAAACCCTTCGGCAAGGTTGGCAGCAACGCTTCTCGAAGAACGGCGAATCTGATCGGTGAGCGAATAGATTTCTTCTCTTGGAAAAGTCTTCGACAAATGGAAGATTTCCATCGCGAGCTTATATGACAACTGGTAAACCTTGAGATCTCTATGTCCACGGAGCACGGGAGCACCTCCTCATAGAAACGATCGTCTTATGTTTGTGCCTACTGCCTTCTGCCTACTGCCTTCTGCCTTCTCAGAACCGCACATGTTCTTCCGGCGCGCCTTTCATGCACTCGTCGCAGTCTTCGGCTGAGTCATAAAACTTTTCGTCAAACTCGACCAGCGACTTGATCGGCACGCCTTCAATCTGATCGGGAGCAGAGGTGAAGCGCACGATGGCGCCGCAACCGATAATCGGCGCGCCGAGGCTGCGCACTAGATCGACTGTCTCTTCGATTGCGTGGCCGCTGCGGATGATGTCGTCGACGATGATGCATGGATTGATGTCGCCCTGGTTCACGTACTGTCGGAACATGCGCTTGCCGTTTTCCTGCTCGGCCCAGTAAATCTGTTGCGCGCTTAGCGCGTCGCGCACACCGAAAGCGACGGGAATACCGCCGGAACTCGGACTGATGATCGACACCTTTGGCAACTGGCTGGCGATATCACGATCGACGCGAAACTTGCGGCTCAGCGCGACCGCCAGCACGCGCGCGGTATCGTAGTAGCGAAACGCCAGCGGCATTTGAAAATAGTGCGCCGTGTGTTTGCCGTTGGGATAGACAAAGTGCCCTTCACGAAACGCGCCGGTGCGTTTCAGGATTTGCATTATTTCTTCGGGCGACGGAATCAGTTGGACGCCTGGTGCTCCTGCCATAGCTTCTCCTGCGACTCATTTTATTGTGATTGCGTTTGCGGCGCGTAGCATAACATCATTGAAAAGAGTTTTCACTTGAACCAAGCGCACGCTGGATGAGACGACGCTGATCTTTCGAAAGTTCGGCCGGCAGATCGCTGACCGGGAACCAACCCGCACTTCTTATTTCAAAGCTGCACGGCTCGGGAGTTCCCAAAGCTTCGGCGCGAAAGTAGATTTCGATCTGGCGTTCCGTGGGCAGCGCCCGAGCAAACAGCAGCTCGACATTCTCAACTTCAATCCCGATTTCCTCGCGCAACTCGCGCCGCAAAGCCGCGTCGGGTTGTTCGCCTTTAGTTAAGAAACCGCCGGGAATTCCCCAGCCGCTGTCGGGCCGGAAGACATGTTCGAGCAGCAAAATCCGGCCCTGATCGTCAAAGATCATCGCGCCGGCCGTGACCGTAAAGCGTCTCTGGCCGGTGCGTATCAGACGACGACGAACGAGCGACGGCAGACGCCGCCAGATGGCCCCGAGAAATTCTATGAACATCGGAGCGGAAGAATATCATGTCCGACAGGGCGTGAGGTCCCTACTGGGAGCAGTAGCCACCGGGTCTCGTCATCGCGATCTCGACCATGCGGAGTATTGAGACCCGGTCGTTACGCTCCTGGGTACGGACCTCATCCCTGACCCGACGCCAAGAGAGAGTCAGAAAACAAATTATAGAACATCGCCCACGATTGACCGCGTTAGCGTTCGTAGTTAATATGCGGTCAATCGATTTGCGACAAAGCCAGGCGGAAAAAGCGAATCATGTCAACTAACATTTCAGAAGCCGGTCCTACCGTGTCGCCCGCGTCAGCAGCGGCGCCGAAGCGCATCACTAATGCCCAAACCGTCTGTAACGAACGGAACGAAAAGAACAAACTCTGCAACGGGCATTTGAAGCAGTTGCGCACGGCGGGCGAAGCTTCCGAGGTGCATTTGCGCGGCGACGATGTGCTTTCCAAGTGTAGTTTGTGTGGGACGCTTTACATGGGCCCGCCCCTCGGCCACGTTCGCGATCCCGAAAAGCAAAGCCGTTTTGTCGAAGCCGAGCTCACTGCTTTGCTGCAAGCCGCGGGTGGAACGCTGCCGGTAATCGAGAAGAATGACAAAGGCGTTTATGTGATCGTCGAACCGGGTGGGGCTGGACATGGCCACGCTCTGCCGGCCGCGAAAGCGGCGCCCGCGGTCGCGACACCGGCCGCAGTTCCTGCGAAGCCGACGCCGGCGGCCGCGCAAGCCACGGCGGTAGTTGAGAAAGCGTCCGCGGCGCCCGCCGGTCCAAAACCAGCGGCCCAGCCCGACCGTCAATTGAACCGGCGCACTACTTACGCGGGCGTTGTCGATATTGGTCCAGTTGCCGGCGAAACCAAAGATCAAAAAATCGAGCGGCTGCAGAAACTGGTGGCGGGAGCAAAGCAACGATCGGACGAAGGCGGAGCCGAGGCTACCGCCGCAGTCACTGTGGTTGATTCATCGCCGGCCGCGGACCTGCACCGACCGGCGGCCGAAGCCCAGGCTGAAACCGGTGCTGCTTCAGCAGCCCCGCTGAGCGCCGCGACCGCCAACGCATCGCCGGTCGCAGGCGCCGAGAGTGCAGCGGATCTCGCACCGGACACTGTTGCACCGGCAACGACACCCACGCCCACCAGTTCGCACGCGCCGAGCGGCGAAGCTGATCGGACTTTGATGAAGAGATCGGCTTATGCCGGTGTGTTGGATACCGGACCGATTTCCGGCGAGACTCACGAACAAAAGATCGAGCGGCTGACAAAACTTGCCGCGGCTGCAAAGCAGAAGGCGGACGAAGGCGGGTAGCGGAAAGATCATTTCCGTCGATCAACCATGAAGCGGTTGGAGGAAACAGCGCTCAGCTCTCCTTGACCAACAACCCTTCACGCGAAACTTCCCATTTCAAAACTTCCCCGCCTTCTGCTTCCAAAGCGCGTTCGACATCTTGTTTGCGTCCGTCGGCGCACAGAAATGCGATGCAGCCACCGCCGCCGGCGCCGCAGACTTTCGCGCCTTCCGCGCCGTTCGCCAGGGCTTTCTTAACCAGATGGTCCATGTGCGGCGTCGTGATCCCGGGCGCCAGGCGTTTGCGATTTGGATAGGCAGCACGCATGGTTTCTGCTACTTCATCCCAATCGTTAGCCAGCAAGGCGACGCGCATCTGCACCGCGGCATCACGGATGCGCTCGAAGGCCGTGAACACATTCTTATCGCCGTCGATGTGACGTTTGAACATTTGCCAGTTGTTAATTCCCGAATGACGCGGTTCGCCGGTATAACAGATCACGAAGCGGCGCTTAATCTCGTTATCGTCGACCGCCAGATGTTCACGTTCGACGCCGTCAGGATCGAGGTGGATGGCCGAGGTTGAGCCATAGAACGCTGGATAATAGTCCTGCAACCCTGCCGGCACCTTGATGACCGTCGTCTCAACGTTCGCCGCGATCCCGATGAACTGGCGCCGTTCATAACGACTCCCCGACAGGCTATTCAGCGCGCCGATCAGTGCGATGGCCAATGCCGATGATCCGGAAATGCCGGCGCCGGCCGGAGCTTCGCTGTGCGCAATTAGATGGAAACCCGTCTCAGGCCGGAAGAAGTGGACCATCTTCGAAACCAGCTCGAGCCGCTCGTCATGCGCCAGGTCGTCCAGGCGATCGAGGGTCGTCTCAAAGCTTATACCCCGGTCGCGTGATTCCAGGATCAGACGCTCGTCGTCGCGCCTTTCAATCCGGACATGCGCGCGCAGCGACAGCGCAAAATTGACCGTCATCGCGCCCGGATGAAACAGATAAAGGGGCCAGATGTCGATAGTGCCGCCGGCGAGATCTACGCGGGTTGGAGCAGAAGCTTCTATGATCACTTTTATAATTCCAATTTGGTTGGCGGTGGTTCGTTAGATTTGAAATTCAACTGAGATCGGAGATCTGAATATCTGAGATTTGAAATTTGAACTTGAGATTCTAGCTCTTTCAGTCGCGCGCGTCATTCCCGGACGAGTTCTTTCAGTCGTGCGCGTCATGCTTTGACGAGCGTGAGCTTTCGCGCCGGCGCGATGACTTTAAGTGAATCTTTTCCTGAATTTCTCCCGATAATTCTTTGATACCTTCGATCGCGGCCTGCTCAATTTCGCAAAGCAGTTCCGGTTGAACTTCTTCCACCTTCCGCGAAAGCCAAAAGCGCTTAATCAAATAGAACCCGATGACTCCGGCCACTACTATCACCAGCAGGATTTTTCCCACGTGGCGAAAGTCGCCAATCAGTCCCATCACGGCACTGCTGAAAAAGTATCCGACGCCGCTGAGAATCGACACCCACAGGAAGCAACTGGCCAAAGAGAGCGGTACAAAACGCAGATAGCGCATGCCCGCGACGCCATAGAAGGTGCATGACGCCCAACGCAATCCATAAATGTATTTCGAAACAAAAATCGAGAGCGTGCCGAAGTGTTTCGTGAGCCGCTCCAGGCGCGCTTGCGCGTTACGATAAAAGCGAAAGTCACGAACTGTTTTGCCGAAAGCGCGGCCGACCCCATAAGCCACGTTGTCACTGGCAAACCCTCCCAGCGTCCCCCAAAGCAGCACGCGCGCGAAACTGTAACTGCCGAAAAAGTCGTTATGAGCCAGTACTCCCGCCATCAGAAGAGTGATGTCGCCCTCGATCATAGCCAGAAAAAACACGGCGTAGAGGCCGTACAGCTCGATCAAATGAGACAAAAACTGGAGGCTGTTCATAAATCAGTGGGCAGTGAGCGGCAAGCAGTGAGCAGTCGCATTAAAAAATTCATACGGCTTTCCGCTGCTTACTGCTCACTGCTTACTGCTCACCTTTCAGGCTCCTCTTCCGGTGGTGGAGGTTTTACGACCAGGACGGGGCAACTGGCGTGACGCACGACTGCCTCTGCGGTTGAACCAAAAATTATCCGGCCCAGGCCCGTGCGGCCGTGGGACGAAACTACAATCAGATCGACTTCGCGTTCGCCGGCCACGCGGACAATCTCGGCGGCGGCGTCACCGTGAACAATGACTTCTTCGACCTTGAGGCCGCTGAACTCCTCGCAGCCGGCGAGCTCTGGCAACTCGCGCTCGGCCGAGTCTTCCAACTGATCGCTGATATCGGCGATCGGCATTGGTTCGGCCAAGCCGGAATACGCCACGGCCGGCACTATCGGCTCGACCACATGCACGCAAATAATTGCGGCCCCGGCTGCGCGGGCGATCGCGGCGGCATAAGGCAGCGCATAGTTAGCGCAACCACTGAAATCGGTCGGCAACAAAATCCTTCGCAGTTGTAACGCTGCCGCCAGCGATTTTTCAGGTGTATCCGGCATGGGCTCGATGCGAGGGCATTCTACACGCACAACGCGCGGTTTGACAGCCCCTCAGCCCTTTAATAAGATGGCCTCGAAATCCCTGCCCGATCGCGAAGCTCGAGTGAAAGGCTTTCGCTCATGCCGGATAACTCTGAACCTATTTTTGCCGGAATTGAAGTTGCCCCAACCACGATGCGCGGCGTCGCGATTTCCGCTGCCGGCGTCGTGCTCGCGCGGCGCGCCGCAACTTACCAACCAGAAAATCTGGTCCCGGAGATTGTCAATCTGGTTACCGGTCTGCGCGAAGCGGGCGAGATCAAGTCAGTAGGCGTGGGCATTCCCGGCTTGGTTAACCGCGAAACTGATCGGGTACTGATCTCGACCGGGTTGCCGTCAGCCGCCAAAGACGACATCCACTCTGAGTTGATGAAAGCGACGGGCCTGCGGTTTGAACTCGAGAACGATGCCAACGCCGCGGCCTACGGCGAATACAAAGCGGGCGCGGGCCGCGATGCTCGCGATATTTTCTATATCGGAATCGGCGAGGCAATTGGCGGCGCGATCATCCTGGACGGCAAACTTTGGCTCGGCGCTTCCGGTTGTGCCGGAGAAATCGGTCACATCACCATCAACACCGAGGGCGCCGAATGTGACTGCGGAAATACGGGCTGCCTGGAAACAGTCGCTTCGGGTCCGAACATTGTGCGGCGCGCGCGTGAGCGCCTGGATCGGGATTCGACCTCATCGCTCTCGAGGCTGCTGATTGAAGAAAGCTTTACCGCCGCGGATGTGGCGCGTGAAGCGAACAACGGCGACGATTTCTCGATCATGATGATCGAACGCACGGGCAAATCGATCGGCACCGCCGTGGCCAGCATGATCAACCTCTTAAGCATCGAGCGGATCATTCTGGGGGGCGCGATCATGGAAGCGGGCGCCATACTCCTGCAACCCGTTATCGAAGAAGCACGCCGGCGTTCATTCCAACCCTGCTTTGAAGCGACTACGATCGTGGCGGCGGAGTTAGGAGCAGATGGTGTGGCTATCGGTTCGGCGTTGCTGGCGCGCGATGCGGGTGGATCGGCGTAGGGCCGTCTCATTAGCACCTCGCTTTAGCGAGGTGAATAACCATCAGCGGCTTTTTCGGGAAACCGTTTGAAACGGTTTCAAGTGATTCTCCTTGGCTCACGAGCACCTCGGTGAAGCGAGGCGCTAATTAAAGTAAGCTTCCCGGAGTTCTTCTTCTCGGAAGGGCCTCAATCCAACTTTGTTTCCCTGATCTTCTTTTCCTGCTCAGCTCGAAACTCGCGCAATTTTTCTTTTAGGGCAGGCCTGCTGTTCGCCAGGATCGCGATTGCGAACAATGCTGCATTCGTCGCGCCCGCTTTTCCAATCGCTAACGTGGCCACCGGAATCCCGGCCGGCATCTGCACGGTTGAGAGCAAAGAATCCAGGCCGTTAAGGGCGTCGCTCTTCATCGGCACACCCAGCACCGGCAGGATCGTGTGCGCGGCGATCACGCCGGCCAGGTGGGCCGCGCCCCCGGCTGCAGCGATGATTACCTCGAGCCCGCGTGACTCGGCGCCGGCAGCAAATTCAGCGGCGAGCGAGGGAGATCGATGCGCGGACATGACGCGACATTCATGCGCCACGCCAAAGCGTCCGAGCGTCTCAGACGTCGCGCGCATAGTCTCCCAGTCGGACTTACTACCCATGATGACGCCCACCAGGGAATTCGAATTTGGGTTTGCGGATTTCGGATTTTCAGACCTTCGCTTTTTCACCATTGTCGTACCTCGGGTCGCGGTTTGGATTTAACAAATTCACAATTCGATTTCCAAATTCGCAATTCTTACTCCCCTTGATCGAGCGAGTAACCACGCTCACCGTCAAAGTTACACAAGTTTTCAATCTTGATGAAATCAAAGCCGGCGGCGACGACCCGGCCCAGCAGATCGATGATCTGCTGATGAGTAATATTCGCACCCTTGTTTTGCGACATGAAGCGGCAACGCCATTGGTCAGAGCAGAAAGTTTCGGACTTGCCACCGGGCCAAACTTTCACGCCGCGATTGCTGATCATTACCAGATTCAGACCCTCCGGCGCGACGTTAGCAAGCGCGGCTCCAAGATTGTCGGGCGACCCTTTCAACCAGTCGAGGAAGACATCAACGCCCACCAATTCCTTCCTGGTATCCGACCGCTCTTTGACAATCGTTTCGCCGTAAACCTCCGCTACGTCCTTCTGTTTGTAAGCAACAGCTCGCAGAGTATTGGGCTTCTTTCCCAAACGATCGACGACAGCCCGCGCGAACTCTTTAGTTCCTACCTTTTGCTTGCTGGTACCTTCGTTATAAATATCGTAGGTGTGAATGCCGTCTTCAATGGTCCGAAGCCAGGCGTTGTGCACCTTCTCGGCAGTTCCCGTCTGACCGATATGCACCAACATCATGACCGCGCCCAGAAGCAAGCCCGTAGGATTGGCCAGGTTCTGTCCCGCCCGGCGCGGCGCCGAGCCATGAATCGCTTCGAACATCGCGATGTTCTCGCCGATGTTTGCCGAGCCGGCCAGACCGACTGAGCCGGCAATCTGGGCGGCCACGTCCGACAAAATATCTCCGTAGAGATTAGGCATTACGATCACATCAAAAGCATTGGGCGTGTCGGCCAGCTTGGCGGCGCCGATGTCCACGATCCAATGCTCGTTTTCAATGTCGGAATACTCGGCTGCGAGTTCGTTGAAAACCTTATGAAACAACCCGTCGGTAAATTTCATAATGTTGTCTTTGGTGAAGCAGGTGACTTTTTTGCGGTTATGGCGGCGGGCGTATTCAAATGCGTAGCGAACAATTTTCTCAGAGCCAGGCCGCGAAATAATTTTCAAACACTGCATTACCTGATCGGTCTGCCGGTATTCGATGCCCGCGTAAAGGTCCTCTTCATTCTCGCGGACAATCACGACATCCATGTTGGGATGTTTCGTCTCGACAAATGGGTGATACGAAACGCAGGGTCGCACGTTCGCATACAGACCCAAAGTTTTGCGCACGGTCACGTTCAGGCTCTTATAGCCACCGCCCTGAGGCGTCGTGATGGGCGCTTTGAGAAAGACCTTGGTCTCCCGCAGAGACTCCCACGCGCTGGGATCAATCCCGGAAGAGTTACCCGCCAGGTAAACTTTTTCGCCAATATCGATCGTCTGTATCTGTAATTTGGCGCCCGCCTCTTTCAGAATGTGCAGCGTCGCCTCCATGATTTCGGGGCCAATGCCGTCGCCATGAGCGACGGTGATAGGTACGGTTTGCATTCGTGAGTGCCTTTCTACTCT
>JAWVEM010000054.1:0-6225 GCA_033856735.1 Blastocatellia bacterium | reverse complement strand
CCGGCCACGTGCCCATGCACCTGATCAAAGAGAACATGGACAAGCAACTGGAAAGCTGTGGCGAAGCGCCCTTCTACACGCTGGGCCCGCTGACAACCGACATCGCGCCCGGCTACGATCACATCACTTCGGCGATCGGCGCGGCGATGATTGGCTGGTATGGCACCGCGATGCTCTGCTACGTCACGCCCAAAGAACACCTCGGCCTGCCAAACAAGAAAGACGTGAAAGACGGCGTCATCGCCTACAAAATCGCCGCGCACGCCGCCGACTTAGCCAAAGGCCATCCCGGCGCGCAGTATCGCGATAACGCTTTATCGAAAGCCCGTTTCGAATTTCGTTGGGAAGATCAATTCAACCTCTCGCTCGACCCCGAAGTCGCGCGCGAATATCACGACGAAACCCTCCCGCAGGAAGGCGCCAAGCTCGCCCACTTCTGCTCCATGTGCGGCCCGCATTTCTGCTCGATGAAGATCACGCAGGACGTGCGCGAGTACGCGGCGCAGAAAGAGATTGATGAAGAGGCGGCGCTTGGTGTGGGGATGAAAGAGAAGGCAGAAGAGTTTGTGGAGAAGGGCGCAGAGATTTACGGCAGGGCATAGCTGAGCCAGGTCAATTTTGCGCCCATCACTGATCCCCACTAAGGTATGCAACTATCAAAACTAAATCCCTGGATCGTAGCGCCGGTAGTAGTAGTGCCGATCGCATTGTACCTGGCTTGGCGGCCTCTATCTATGGAATCTTCCGATATCCTGCGCACTATATTTGAGAGCTTGAAGTATTTGTCTATCGTAGTAGGCAGCGCTTCTGGTCTCATTGGCGCGACTACGCAGACCAAGGATAAAGACACGGGAAGGCCCAATGCCGCCGGGAAGTGGCTGATTGGCATAATCGTTGGTAGCTTGGTCATTGGAGTTACTTCCCAAGCTGTCGAGTCAACACTGAAGAGAAAGCAGGAGGAAGCAGCGAGAACTGCGGCTGACGCGCAGCGTGGGAAACTCGATAACCTGGTTGGAACAGCGCAACAAAGCAGCGATCAATTGACCGGGCTTGTGAAAACGGCAACAGACTCAGTCGCAAAAATCGAAGAACTCAGGGTAAAGCAGATTAAAGCGTTGGCAGATACTAACTCCATTCTTGAGGGAGTTAGGAAGGTAAGCGGCGATGTCAAGACTGTGAGCAGTGATACGAAGGCGGTAAGCAAGGATGTCCTTATGACTTTCGACCTCGCTCGCCGCGCGTCTAAACCCTTTCTTCCATCGAAGATTTTCATGCGCGTCACCTACAAATACCTAACGACCAGCGGAGAAATTCAAGACTATGTAAATACTGTGAGGGCGAATGTCGAAGCGCTCGAAGCAAACCGGGCCGATCCGCGTTGGAAGAATAGCGACAGGGTGAACTGGGATGCTAATCCCACGTCCATCGCATTGCGTGGCCCGAGTTTTCTCACGAGTTTAGGCGGGCTACGAGTGCAGAGACTTCTCACCCAGCAAACTGTGGGAATGAAAATCCGCGCTACCAAAGGATCTGCCTCAGAGCAGCAAGCCAATCAGATCGAGCTAACAGGGTATGCATCTTTCAAGAGAAATACACCTTCGCAGCCCGTCTCAGATGCTGTTATTGTTCCTCGGCCCTCCAACTTGGAAATCTTCATTAATCGCCGGACGGGCGATATCATTCAACTATTCACTATAGAAAGCATAGACATCAGGGGCGACGTCGGTCTCCATAGTCTTTATGACCTTCCGGATAAACTACTCGAAATAGATCTGCGGGCCTCCGAGCACGATCAACCAAAGATGGAATGCTTCACCTACCAAAACGATACTATGAACACAGGCGGAAAACTGCGTGACTTCATCACGCTTGAATCTCGTAGGTTCGAAGGGCCTAACGCTGCTGCGCCTCTCTTTACCTATCTATTCAAAGAGAACGACCTGACAATAAAACGCGATTGTCGTGAGCAAGCCCTATCGGTAACCGCTCCTTGAGATTCGTGTACGCGCTAAAGCGGGCGTCAGAAACCTGAACAAAACCATTTAATGGTGTTAATATTCAGCCAAGGAATCTCAAAAGATTATTAATGAAAAGGGCTTGATTAGGAATAAGCTGCCCTCATGAGTAGCACGGATCTCATTACCGTTGACCCCGATATCCTTGGCGGCGCTCCGGTGTTCAAGGGAACGCGCGTACCCGTTAAGACTCTGTTTGAATACCTCGAGCGCGACTACTCGCTGGAAGAGTTTCTCGAATGTTTTCCGTCGGTCTCTCGCGAATTGGCGCTTCAGGTGTTGGAGCGCTCTGAGCAGGCCTTGCTTTCTCCCGCAGCATGAGAATTCTTCTCGACGAATGCGTGCCATGGCCGATGCATCGCCGTTAGAGATTCCCTAAGCGAACATGTTTTTGCTCGCGAAGTCGTCGTCAGGATCTATCACCAGGGAGTGACTCGCTAGATGTCGAAGGTTTTGCCAGAGGATCGCAGTAGGGAGGACGAAATCGCCCAAGTCATGATGGGCAAGCCCCACGTCGTGATACTAGGTGCGGGCACAAGTCGAGCGGCGTGCCCGACAGGCGATGCAAACGGAAAGCAACTTCCTTTAATGAACGACCTTGTCGACTTGCTTGGCTTGGAAAGAACATTAGAAAAAGCCGGGATTGATCATCACGGTCGGAACTTCGAAGATATCTACGACCAACTCTACGCAGACGATAAGTACTCGAAGGTGCGTCAGGAGCTCGAAGACGCCGTTTACGGATACTTCAGTTCGTTGCAACTCCCAGAACACCCGACGCTCTATGACCACATAGTTCTTTCCTTACGACAAAAAGACGTAATAGCCACATTTAATTGGGACCCGTTTTTAATGCAGGCTTATCGTCGTAACCTCGCAATGTTCGAAGGCAGATTGCCGCGACTTCAGTTTCTCCACGGCAACGTAACAGTAGGATATTGCGAAAGCGACAAAGTATTGGGTCTTAACGGCAATGACTGCAAAAAGTGTGGTACTCCTTTCGTGCCATCTAAGCTTTTGTACCCAATCAGTGCGAAGAATTATCAGCTCGACTTTCTGATTTCAACCGAGTGGACTGAGTTACAAGCCGCACTGGCTTCTGCGTTTATGATCACGGTCTTCGGCTACAGCGCCCCAAAATCCGACGTGAGCGCTATCAAACTAATGAAAGACGCTTGGGGTGATGTATACGCACGCAACATGGAACAAACTGAGATCATAGATATCAGGAGTGAAGATGATCTTTGCTCTACATGGGAACCATTCATTCATACTCATCATTACGAGGTTCACGAGAACTTTTATGATTCGTGGATAGCGAATCATCCACGGAGAACAGGTGAGGCCTACTGGAACCAGTACTGGGAAGCAAACTTCATTGAGAATAATCCTATTCCGAAGGAAGCTGATTTTCCCGAGCTGTGGGCGTGGTTCGCGAGATTGCGGGAGGTTGAAGAACGCGAGTCTCAGCCGAACGCTGGGTCGGGTTCGTAGAGGATACGATCGCCTGTTACCTCCGCGATATTCTGTCGCCCGCTTTGATTCTTTTTGGGTTCGTGATCCTGGGCTACGCTCGCTCACCCGGGGCTATTACATGCCGCGCCTACGGCGCTGGTTGAACTTGATCTCGGCGGTTCCGTTTTCCGACGCGTAGCGTCGATGTGATTTTAGCCCGGCGTTTCAACGCCGGGATCAGGCGAATCCAACGAACCTCGTCGCGTCAGCGACGAATGAATCGGCCTCAGCCGTCGCTACGCGACGACGACTAACTAAACGAAATCTTTCCCGGCCTTGAAAGGCAAGGCTAAATTCAAACGTCGCTCTGCGACGAAAACCGGTCGCCCGCTAAAGCGGGCTCTTGGTTCTTTTTGGATCTTAAACCCAGCGCTGAAGCGCTGGGCTACTGTCAAACGTCCGCTAACGCGGACGAAAGAGGCTCGATTCGCGGAAATTGGCCAATTTTCGGCCAATTTTCACCGTGACGGTATTCCTTATTCTTAAATCCCGGGCACAAAAACTGTAGCCGCAATCGATTCGGCTGCACTTACAATTAATCGGAATGCAGTTTTCCTTAATCAGACTGCATTTCTATTTGATTGAACTGTAGTGCGAATTGATCGAACTGAAGTCCGAATTGATTCAAATGCAGGGGGAATCGATTGGCGTGCACGCGGAACAGATAAAACTGTAGCCGGAATTGATTGAAACACGCCTGGGATTGATTTGGATGCACGCCAATTCTATTGAAACGTACCATGAACTGATTTGGACGAGCTGCCAGTCGCAGCGAAGGGGTGCTGCGGTCATCCGGGTTGAGTTTATGACCCGGTCGCTACCGCTCCCGGTCCTGTATCTGTCGCCCGCTAAAGCGGGCTTGTTTCCTTAATGACGTTGTGACCCCGGGCTTACGCCCGGGGCTACAAATGTGCCGCGCCCACGGCGCTTGGTGTGCGCGGCTTTCGAGCTCGAGTCTTTGTGTACAGCTCCCAGATGGAAAGCCGATCAATTCAAGGTAGAATGCTCTGGAATCAAATTCCAAACAGGTCGTGTGCCCGACTAATAGGGTGAGACATTGAGCTTGAGAACAGTAAAGGCCACCCGGTACGTAACGCCCCTGCGCGAAGGCGGATCGCTGCCTGCTATTGTCGAAGCCGACGATGACGGCATGTATGTGGTTAAGTTTCGCGGGGCCGGTCAGGGCGTCAAAGCTCTGCTCGCCGAGTTAGTATCTGGTGAGATCGCCCGAGGTTGCGGACTGCCCGTGCCTGAGCTCGTCTTTGTCGATCTCGACCCTGAACTTGCGCGGACTGAGCCCGACCCTGAAATACAAGACCTGATCAAAGCGAGTGGCGGCATCAATCTCGGGTTGGACTATCTGCCCGGCTCAGTAACATTTGATCCAGTCGCTGAGCAGCCTGACGCGGATCTCGCCTCGGCGATCGTCTGGTTCGACGCTTACGTGACGAACGTGGATCGCACGCCGCGCAACAGCAACATGCTCATGTGGCACCGGCGCCTTCATCTGATCGATCATGGTTCATCGCTTTACTTTCATCATGCGTGGAACAATTACCTGGCCAGCAGCCGAGATCCCTTTGCCTTGATAAAAGATCACGTGCTGCTCCGGTTTGCCGGCTCGCTCCCGGAAATGGATGCAAAGATGTCGGCCCAACTGACACCGGATCTGATTCACGGCATTGTTAAGCTGATTCCTGACGATTGGTTGGTAAAGGATTCCCCGTTCGCAGACAGCAATCAACACCGAGAGGCTTATGTTGAGTACTTCCTGAGCCGGCTGGAGCGGCCGCATCTTTTTGTGGAGGAGGCGATCCGTGCGCGATCACTACAGCTATGATTACGCCATAGTTCGCGTCGTCCCCAAGGTCGATCGCGGGGAGTTTATGAACGTCGGCGTAATCGTCTCATGTCCGGCGCGGAATTTTCTCGCTGCGCGCATCGAGCTGGATGAGCGGAGGCTGACGGCGCTCGATGCGAGCCTGGACATTGAAACAACCAGGGCCCACCTGGCCGCTATCCCCGCGATTTGTGCCGGCGGAGACCAGGCGGGGCCCATAGGCCGACTAACGCAAAGACAGCGATTCGATTGGCTCATCGCTCCGCGCAGCACCATCATCCAGACATCGCCGGCACACACGGGCGCCTGCGAGGACCCGACTGCCGCGCTCGAACATTTGCTTGATTTGATGGTGCGAGCGCCGATGCTCGCAGACGGAAAGCGGTGAGCGCACCATTCCGCGCGTGAGGTCAGAACCGGGAGCTGTAGCGACCGGACCCCCCGCTCGGATCTTGGATCAGCAGAGCGTTGCGGCCCGGTCGCTACCGCTCCCGGTTCTGACCTCCACTACTACTTCTCAAACAGATTATTCAGCTCCGCGAAGGGAGCCGCGCCGGCAAAGTTTTCAAACGATCCAGTTTCCGCGATGTTTTGCGCCGCGCGAATGAAAGCGCCCCACGCGACTCGCGCCAAAGCTGACCCGACTGAAATACGGCGCACGCCAAGATCGCTGAGCCGACTTACCGAATGCGCGGGATTGGGCGCCGACACCAGCACGTTGACCGGTTTTGGAGAGATCGCTTTTACGATGGCCGCGATCTCGTCAGGTTCACTCACGCCGGGAGCATAGAGACAATCGGCGCCAGCTTCGGCGAACTTAGTAAGTCGTTCAAGAGATACTTGCAGCGGATGGTG
>JAWVEM010000053.1:0-7545 GCA_033856735.1 Blastocatellia bacterium | reverse complement strand
GAACAGTGGCCGAGCCGTCACGAGGCCTGCGACCAACACGGGAGCGAATAGGCCTGCTACTAGCGCGGGGTCGAATAAGAATTCAAATTCGAGTATTAATCAGCGAAAAGCCACGACGTCCTCGGCTAACAAGAATGGTGTGGATCGCTCTACCCTGCCAACTGCGCGTGATGCGCGCAATTCAAACTCAGCGAGCAAGACAGGTTCTTCCGCGACCCCCGCGTCGAATTCCGGATCAAAACCAGCGGCCACTCCGGTGTCTTCACCCGTATCTTCTCCGATTGCGAAGACGCAGTCGTCGCCTCCGGCCCAAAAAAATTCTTCGACAGCCCCTATAGCCTTAGCCTCGCCCACGATTCAGCCAACTCCGTTAACGACGACTAACCAAGCCGGCCCGGATCGTTGGAGCCGGCTGAAAGAGCGTATTCACTATTGGATCCTTCTGGCTCAGCTAAATCCTGTGCCCGTCGCGATCGGCGCCGTCGTGCTCCTTTTATTAATCGCGCTGTTTCTGTTTCAGCGCCGCCGCGCCAAGTCGCCCAAACGCACGCGGTTCGGCGTTATCAGATCAGGCAAGAGCACGACTGCGAAGAAAACTGCTCCTGGTATTGAATCGGCCGCGGAATCGAAATCCGCGCCTGACGTTTCGCCAGCGGTTGTCGCCGCCGCCATCCCGGGTGTTATGGCCGCAGCATCCAACTCCGAAAGATCCGTCGACGAAGTTAAAGCCGCACCTGTTTCCGATCAATTGCCCACGGACGCTCCGCGACGCGAGCGAATCGCCCAGGTTAACGAAGAAGCAAGGAAGCTGATGAACGGCGGCGAGTATGACCAGAGCGTTATTGGTTCAGACGATCGCGAGACACGGCAGCTGGTCGGCGCCGAATTGCTTTCAGCGATTGTCGGCCGAAATCCTGCGCGCCGCGAGCACGCCCGCGCTGCTTTCATGAAGCACGGTTATTTTGACGATGCCACGCGCGACCTTCGCATCGCCGATTCCCCGAACGAACGCGCCGCAGCAGCACGCCGGCTCAGTTTTGTTCACGATAAAGAAGCGACTCCGCATTTGGTTGGAGCGCTCGGCGATCCTTCTCCGGATGTCCGGCGCGCCTCCGTTGAAGCGCTAATGGATCTGCGAGATCCGGCAGCCATCGGTCCATTGAATTCCCTGATGCAGACCGAAAACGATCGCAAGGTGCCCCGCACCTTACTCAAGCATGCTATCGACGCTTGCGCTACCGTGCCGTCCGATGAAGCGCCCTCCACTGCAAACGCGACTAATACTCGCGCCGCCATTCCTGAATCTTCTTCACAGCCAACCCAAATCGAACGCGAGGTGATCGAACTATGACAGCCCATGAATTGCTTGCCCAACTCCGCGAAAAGGGCGTCGAGGTAAAAACCTCTGGCGACGATCGCCTGGTTATCGATGCGCCAAAGGGCACTGTTACTGAAGAGCTGCGCGGCGCGCTTTCGGCCCACAAAACCGAGCTCTTGCAGATTCTTAAAGCTGAGCAAAGCAGAAACGGGGATACTGCCGTTACCCAGGTGCCCGAACCAGTACCAACTGCTGCTGAGGTCGAAACGCCTGCTCCGGACTTCGCGGCGCACGCTCCTGAGGTTCCGCCCGCTTCTGAGTTCGCGATACCTGCTCCGGAACTCATGCACATCGCTCCGGAAGTCCTGGCTTCTGCCTTCGACGAGCCAGTGGCCTCCGCTCCCTCCGGAAGGGATGAAGATTCGAGGGTTTCGGCCAGTGCCGCTGAAGAGATGGCCCAGTTGGAAACTGAGCTGATGCGCCTGCGCACCGAAGAGGAAGGCCGCCGCGCTGAAATAGAAGCCGCGCGACTCGCGGCGGGGAACACGCTGCGAACCGAACAGGAACGTTGGCGTCAGATGGAAGAAGAAACCGCGCGTCATCGCGCGCAGAAGGAAAAAGAGCGAATCGAAATCGAGGCCCGCGAACAAGCTGCCGAAAACCATCGCCGCCAGATCGCCGAACAGGAACTGCAGCGCGCGGAAGAGGACCTGAGACGCATGCGCGCAATGGAAGAAGGCCGCCGCGCTGAAGTCGAGGCTCAGAAGCTGGCGGCACAGCAGGCCCACGAAGCTGAGTTGGCTATCCTGCGTCAGGCCGAAGAACAACACGCGATCCATCGCGCCGCAGAAGAGCGGCGCTATCTGGAAACGGAAGCCAGGAAGAAAGCCCAGGAAGATGAGTTGCGCCGGCGCGCCGAAATGGGGTTCCGCGCCGTTGAAGAAGAAATTGAACGCGTGCAGGCTCGCGAAGCTGCTCGCCAGAGGGCCGCTGAAGATTCGCAACGAATGGCCGAAGAGGCCGCGCGCCATCGCGCCGAAGAAGATGCGCGCCGCAGGGCGGAAGCTGACGCGCTGCGCCGGGCGGAAGACGAAGCGCGCCTGAGGGCGGAGATCGAAGCGCAGATGCGGGCGGAAGCTCAGCAGCGACGTCAGGCCGAAGAAGAAACGCGCCGGCTGGCCGAAGAAGCGGCTCGCCATCGCGCGGAAGAAGAAGCGCAACGAATCGCGGCTGAACAAGCTCGCCGCCTTGCCGAAACAGAGGCCCAACGCCGGGCTGATGAAGAGGCTCGCCGTCAGGCCGAGGAAGCAGCACGTCTGGTAGCTGCAGAGGAAGCGCGCCGGCAGGCTGAATCTCAAGCTCGATTACAGGCAGAAGAGGAAATTCGGATCAGGGCCGAAGCAGAGATTCGTCAGCGCGCTGAGCTTGAGGCCCGTATCCGCGCCGAAGTCGAAGCGAAAATCCGCTCGGAGGAGGCCGAGCGCGAGGACTCCGAGGCGGCGCGCCGACGTGCCGAGCACGAGCGAATCCTGGCCGAAGAAGCGGCCAAGTCGTCATTTACTAAGCCCGAAATGGTTTTCGACGATGAGCGTTCGGAAGCAGAACAGCACGAGGTAGTCAACGGGGAAACGTCAGGCGTAACCGACATTGCCGAGTGGTTCAATGTCGGCGTTGAAAGCGGGGCACACGCGCCGGCAACGCAAGTCGCGCCTCTGACTTTGCCCGACGATCATTTTGGGACCATGCAGGAAGACGCGGGCGGTGAGTTCGCACCAGTCAGCGTCCCGGACAATAATTTTGCTCCGGACGCCTCCGGCCTTTCACCCGAGACATCGAGCCAGCTCAGCAGTGGTAATCCAGCTGAGCGCGCCGCCGCGGTCAGCGCGCTGCCGCGCCTCGGTGGCGAAGAATCGTTTAGCCGGATCAGTAGCGCGTTCGACGACCAGGCAGTAGAAGTTCGCAGCGCCGCGGCTCGCGCCATGTTCGAATTACAGGATGATCGCGCCGCCGCGTTCACTCGCGCGTTGCGCGAAGCCACTCCGGAACGCCGGCGTAAGATTGGCTCGGCGATAGCATCGTCCGGACTGGCGAACGAAGCGATCAGAAATCTTACCGGCGAGAGTCGCGACAAAACCTACGACGCGTTCTCGCTGCTGTTCTTGATGTCGAAGGCCGGCGAAACTCAGCCGCTGATGCGAGCTATCGAAGAGCACTCAAACATCGAAGTTCGTCTGGCGGTGGTGAAGTTGCTGGCGCTGAGTGGCCAGCCTGACGTCCTGCCCGCTTTTCGCCGCATGGCCGTGCGCGGCTCGCTGCCGCCGGAAGTGCGCTCGGCAGTGATGGAAGCGATCTATCAAATCACCAGCCAGTCACCCGCTGAAGCTCCGTCGGTGTCGTAGAGAGACAGCAAACCAGGATTAGCCAGGGCGCAGGGTCAAACGACTCTGCGCCCTTTTGTTTGCCCGACTCATCGCGGCGATGGCAGAAGGCTGCTGAAGAGCTTCGGTGAAGCTCCGGTTCGCGAGCGCTTCTCTTTTAGAGTGCGGTGGCAAGCGAAGCGCGACACCGCTTTGGATCGATTGCTCATCTCGTAAATCCAAAGCGCCGTCGCCGCTTCGCTCTGCCGGCGCACTCTAAAGGCTCGCGACTCCTCCCGGCGCTCATTTGGTCTATTCACGATCCACCCTTACTATTGCTGTTTATGCCTTTCAAGCTCAAAGCGGACTACGAGCCCTGTGGCGACCAGCCGCAGGCAATCGACGCCCTCGTACGCGGTCTGGCCGACGGATCGAGAGACCAGGTACTGCTTGGCATCACGGGCAGCGGCAAGACTTTCACTGTTGCCAGCGTCATTGACCGGACGCAAAGACCTACGCTGGTGATCGCCCACAACAAGACCCTCGCCGCCCAGCTCTACCAGGAATTCAAGACTCTGTTTCCGGAAAACTCGGTTGAGTATTTCGTTTCTTACTATGACTATTATCAGCCGGAAGCGTACGTGCCCGCCTCCGATACCTATATTGAAAAAGACGCGATCGTGAACGAAGAGATCGACCGGCTGCGCATGTCGGCGACGCGGGCTTTGTTTGAGCGCCGTGACGTTATCGTGGTCGCGAGCGTCTCGTGCATCTACGGTCTCGGCGACCCGGATGCGTACTACGGCATGCTTCTGTTTCTCGAGCCAGGCATGCGCATCAGCCGTGACACTCTCCTGCAACGCCTGGTCGAGTTGCAGTACGAGCGCAACGACATCGATTTCAAACGTGGCAGCTTTCGCGTGCGCGGTGACGTGGTCGAAGTCTATCCGAGTTACCAGGAAGAGGCTTATCGCGTCGAGCTTTGGGGCGACGAAATCGATTCCATCTCAACCATCGATCCTTTGATGGGTGAAGTCACGCAACGGCACACGTCGCGACTGCCGCTCTATCCGAAATCGCACTACGTTATGCCGCGCAGCACGCTGAAGCGAGCGCTCAAATCGATTCGCCAGGAGCTGGAATGGTGGGAACCAAAACTCATCGAGGAAGGAAAACTGGTTGAAGCACAGCGCCTGCATCAACGCACGATGTTCGATCTCGAAATGATCAAAGAGATGGGCTTTTGTCGCGGCATCGAAAACTATTCGCGGCATCTGACCGGGAAGAAACCGGGCGAACCGCCGCCGACGCTGCTCGACTATCTGCCCAGAGACACTCTGGTCGTCATCGATGAATCACACCAGACAATTCCGCAGGTGCGCGGCATGTTTTTCGGCGATCAATCGCGCAAGCGCACCCTGGTTGAATACGGATTTCGTTTGCCGTCGGCGATGGATAATCGGCCGCTGAACTTTGACGAGTTCGAAGAACGAGTCAGCCAGAGAATCTATGTTTCAGCGACGCCCGGGCCGTACGAGCTGACGAAAGCAGGCGGCGAAGTCATCGAACAGATCATCAGGCCGACAGGCTTGATGGATCCGGAAGTCGAAGTGCTGCCGGTAAAAGGCCAGATCGATCATCTGCTGGGCGAATGCCGCCTGCGCGCCGAGAAAAAAGAGCGCGTGCTGGTAACGACGCTCACGAAAAAAATGGCGGAGGACCTGACCGAGTATTTCACAGAAGTCGATGTCCGCGTCCGCTATTTGCATTCCGACATCGTGACGCTCGAACGAATTAGGATTCTCCGTGACCTGCGGCGGGGTGAATTCGACGTACTGGTCGGCATCAATCTGCTGCGCGAGGGCCTGGACTTGCCGGAAGTTTCGCTGGTCGCAATCCTCGATGCCGACAAGGAGGGATTCCTGCGTTCTGAGTCGTCTCTGATCCAGACGATCGGACGCGCTGCGCGCAACGCGAGCGGTAAGGCAATTCTGTACGCGGATCGAATAACGAATTCCATGAAGCGCGCGATCGACGAAACGCAGCGGCGGCGCGCTTTGCAATTGATCTATAATCGCGAACACGGAATTACGCCCAGGACGATTATCAAACCTATCGAATCTACGTTGGTGACCGCGGCAGAGGCGGATTACTTCAAAGTGCCTCTGGATCTGGAGGACGTCGACGGGTACAGCCCAGAGCAACTCGGCCAGACAATCGTCCGGTTGGAGTTGGACATGCGCGAGCATGCGAAGCGATTCGAATTTGAGAAGGCGGCCGAGCTGCGCGATCGAATCAAGTATTTGCGCGAACGACAACTGGTGGTCGCGTAGAGGAAATAATTTAGTGGCACAGACTTCAGTCTGTGATTTTTTTCGGCTCACTAAAATCACAGACTGAAGTCTGTGCCACTACAAACGTTCTTCAAATCATGCTGACTAAATCTCTACCTGATGAGATCCAATCGTTTCTTACCGACTCTTCGCATGTCAGCGGAGGCTTCGCCGAGCGCGTCGTCTTTCCGGAAACGGCGGAAGAAGTCGCCGGGTTGCTGGGCCGTGCCTCCCGCGCGCGAACGCCGGTGACCATCTCCGGCGCCGGCACTGGCACTGTCGCCGGCCGGGTTCCTTTTGGCGGCGTTGTGCTCGCAACCGACAAGCTGAATCGAATTAAGCAAATCGTTCGTGACGATAACGGCGGAGGCCACGCAGTTGCCGAAAGTGGCGTAATTCTTGGCGACTTTCAACTCGCGGTTGAGTCCGAGCGGCTGCTGTATCCGCCGGATCCAACCGAACGTAGTTGTTTTCTCGGCGGCAATGTGGCAACCAACGCGTCCGGCGCCCGTACTTTCAAATACGGTCCCACACGAAATTACGTCGAGCGCTTGAAGATTGCCCTGGCGACCGGCGAAGTGATCGATGTCCGCCGCGGCGATTTACACGCTGAGGCAGACGGGACAATTACGATTCCCCTCTCGTCCGGAAGATTGATCGAAACCCAGTTGCCGACGTATCGAATGCCGCGGGTGCGCAAACATGCTTCCGGTTATTACGTCGCGCCGGGTATGGACGTGATCGATCTTTTTATTGGCAGCGAAGGAACGCTGGGCGTAATTCTGGAAGTCGAATTGAAGCTGCTACCGAAACCAGAGGCGCTCTTAAGTGGTGTAGTGTTCTTCAAATCAGAGAATGAGTTGCTCGCGTTTGTGCATGAAGCGCGCGAAGAATCGTTAGCGAACCGGGGCACTAGCCCGACCGTAAGGGAGGGCTCAACTCTGGATGCCCGCGCTCTCGAATATTTCGACGTCGAATCACTGCGCTTCCTGCGGCAGAAATACGAAACGATTCCGGCCGCAGCTGTCGGCGCGATCTTCTTCGAGCAGGAAACAACCTCGTCAACTGAAGATTCATTGATGACCGAGTGGTTGTCATTACTTGAACGACACAATGCTTTGGCTGACGAATCATGGTTCGCCACTAATGAAGCCGACCACGCCGGATTGCGTGAGTTTCGTCATGCGCTGCCCGTGCTGATGAACGAATGGTTCGCACGTCACAACCAACGCAAAATCTCAACCGACATGTCTGTGCCCGACGAAGAGTTTGCCGGCATGTTGAGTTTCTACGAGGACAGTCTGCGTGGCGGTAACCTTCGCTACACGATCTTTGGCCATATCGGCGACAATCACGTCCACGTCAATATCCTGCCGCGCGACGACGCCGAGGCCGAGAGGGCGAGAGAGATTTACCGCACTTTCATTCGCCGGGCCGTGGAGGTTGGCGGTACTATTTCCGCGGAGCACGGCATAGGCAAGCTCAAGCGCGAGTACCTGCGCGAGCTTTACGGCGATAAACATTTGCGTGAGATGGC
>JAWVEM010000052.1:0-8430 GCA_033856735.1 Blastocatellia bacterium | reverse complement strand
CTCATGAAGCGTCCGGGCTCGCGACTCCTCCTCCGAGGTGAGCGTGCCCTGGCGTTTCTTCTCGCCCAGTTGCCGCAATTCTTCACGCGCAGCTTTGCTGCCGGCGAAGCTCTGTTGGATGATCGTGCGAACCTGTTGCTTCTGATCGTCCGTCAGATTCAGTTCGCGCAGCACTCCCGGGCCAAAAGCGCCGCCGCCCCCAGGACCGCGACGAAACCCGCGCCCTTCTCTCCGTTCGGTCCCTTCGGTTGGATTCTGAGTCGCCGGCTGTTGAGCCTGGGCCACCGCGCCGAACGCGGTCAATAAACCGAGCATCAAGCCTGCGTAAGTAAGTTTCGTGCGTGAAAACATTTTATCGGTCACTCCTTTTGATTCGAACTTTGATTTTCAGTTGGGGAAGTAAAGCTCCATCTTATGTGAAGGGTTCAGACGCCTGACCCCGCGAAATAGTCTAAAGAAGTTCTTGACTGCCAGCGTGTTTCTAGGATACAAACCACTTTGCTTGGCAAAGCCAAGGCCCTGGGACGAGGCCAGAGAATTGAACCACAAGGCTGCCGGGCATTAGCCTGACCGTAGGCGAGGGTTGGGTCGAAACACAGGCAAAGCGTCAGAAACCTGAGAAATGAATCTTTTGTGAGATAGGAAAAGCCCGCTTCAGGGTTTACAATTCCGCCGCATGACATTGCTTCAAAATATCAACTCACCCGCGGATTTGCGGCTGCTGCCACTCGATCAGTTGCAGCAGGTCGCCGACGAAATCAGGCAATACATTCTGGAAACCATGTCCCGCGTGGGCGGACACACCGGAGCTTCGCTCGGCGCGGTTGAGTTGGCCGTGGCGCTGCACTACGCCTTTGACACGCCGCAGGATCGTCTGGTCTGGGACGTTGGTCATCAAGCTTACGCGCACAAGATTCTGACGGGGCGGCGCGACCTCCTGCCCACCGTCAAACAATACGGCGGTATCAGCGGCTTCTTGCGCCGCGATGAATCGGAATACGACGCGTTCGGCGCCGGCCATGCTTCGACTTCGCTTTCCGCGGCGTTGGGAATGGCAATCGCGCGCGATCGCCAGGGCGAGAACCATAACGTGGTGGCCCTGATTGGCGATGCGTCGCTCGCCGGAGGCATGGCGATGGAAGCGATCAATCAGGCGGGACATTTGAAGACGCGCCTGATCGTCCTGCTTAACGATAACGAAATGTCGATTGCGCCGGCCGTGGGCGCGCTGACCGGCTATCTCAACCGGATTCGTGAGGCGCATGGCTATCATCGCTTCAAGGATGAGGTGGAAGAAAAACTTCTATCGATACCTTCAGTTGGCGGACGGCTCCATCACGCCGCCAAGACGGTGAAGGACGCGATCGCCGCGGCGGTTTTGCCGGGCGCGCTCGTCAACGAATTGGGATTCAAGTACATCGGCTATGTTGATGGTCACAACGTGCGGGGGCTGGTTGCGGCTTTGCGCGAAGCTCAACAAGTGAAAGACGGCCCGGTGATCGTGCATGCATTGACGACCAAAGGGAAAGGCCACCCGGCCGCGGAAAAAGACTATTACAAATGGCATGCGACCGGCCCATTTGATTTGAAAACGGGCACGCCGATCAAGTCGCCCGCGAAAGCTCCGACTTACACGCAGGTGTTTGGCGAAACCCTGTGCGAGTTGATGGCGAAAGACGAGAAGGTCGTCGCCCTGACTGCCGCCATGCCCGATGGCACCGGCGTCGCGCTGCCGCTGGAAAAATTTCCCGAACGCTCTTTCGATGTCGGCATAGCCGAGCAGCACTGCGTGACTTTTGCCGCCGGGTTGTCTTGTGAAGGACTAAAGCCGATCTGCGCGATTTACTCGACCTTCCTGCAACGCGCGTTCGATCAACTGGTTCACGACGTCTGTTTGCAAAACCTGAATGTTAAGTTCTGTTTGGATCGAGGTGGTATTGCCGGCGGTGATGGACCTACGCATCACGGTCTATTGGACATCGCCTATCTACGCGTCGTTCCGAACATTGTGTTGATGGCGCCCAAAGACGAAGGCGAGATGCGCGACATGATGTTCACGATGAACGAATACGTCGGGCCGGCGGCGATGCGTTATCCACGCGGCAATGGAATGGGCGTGCCGATCGATGGGGAGCCGCAGATCCTGGAGATTGGCAAAGCCGAACTCTTGCGTGACGGGGGCGAGATTGCCATCGTCGCCTACGGCTCGATGGTTCATCCATCTCTGCAAGCGGCCGAGAATCTCGCCAAGGAAGGAATCGAGGCGACCGTCATAAACGCGCGCTTCGTGAAACCACTCGACAGTGCCCTGCTGTTAGCGCTGGCGCGCACCAAGCGCCTGATCGTAACAGTGGAAGAAGCCTATCTCGCCGGCGGTTTCGGCTCTGCCGTGATCGAGTTATTGGAAGAGAATGGACTGCAGGACAAGGTTCGCGTCGTGCGCATGGGTGTTCCCGACAGGATTGTCACTCACGGCGATGCGAAACTTCTGCTGGCAAAGTATGGTTTGGACCCCGACGGTATTTACACGCGCGTCAAAGAGGCCGTGGAAGTTCTGGAAGATCGGCGCGCCAAGCCGCAAAAGGTTACCGCTTAGATACAAGTCCCAAAAGGTTGTTGACCTCTCGCCGCTGCCGTGGCATTATGCGCCTGAGGCGTCTGAGAGTTTAAAATTTTCTTGATTCGCCCTGCCCTGTAATTCCTCCAGCACAATCACACCCGACGCAAAGGATCCATTTTTGATCTTAAAAGCGAAGCTCGCGCGGTGCGGCGCGAGGGGAAGGGCCTCCATATGAAGAAGCAATTTATGTTTGAAAGAGAATGCGTACATCGAGAAGACGGTACCGACGGAGAAATATACAACGGTATGTTCTTTGTACAGGCGTTGCAGCGTCTACAGAGCGCTGAAGCGGTAAAGATGGCCGGAAAAGTTTCCCCCTTTTTCTGGGTAGACGCGCCTCGAGTCGTGGTCTGGCTATGCCGTGATTGCGCTGCGGAGTTGCACATTAGCGACGCTCCCCGCGCAGTGCTGCAAGGCGCGCGACGCTAAGTATGAGAAGCCCGACCGTAAGGGAGGGCTAGTCGCGAAAGATGCGCTCCCTGACGGTCGGGCTTCTGACGCGTATGCGCGGTTTTGCGGTAGAGTGTCGTCGATGAAGCAAGAGCGAATCGACAAACTGCTCGTCGACCGCGGGCTGGCGAATTCGCGCACCAGGGCGCAGGCGCTGGTGATGGCCGGGGTCGTCCTCGTCGATGAACAACTAGTAACCAAGTCATCCGAAGCATTTGCTTTAGACGCCAACATCCGTGTCAAAGGCGATGGCGATCCAGCCTCACGTTATGTCGGTCGTGGCGGACTGAAACTGGAAGCTGCCCTCCGCGAATTCAAAATCATCGCTGATGGACTGACCTGCATTGACGTGGGCTCGTCGACAGGCGGTTTTACTGATTGCCTGCTGCAGCATGGCGCGCGCAGCGTCGTGGCCGTCGATGTAGGTCACAATCAATTCGACTGGCGGCTGCGCAATGAGCCTCGCGTTGAGTTGCGCGAAGGCGTCAACGCACGCTATCTGAAACCTGAAGACTTCGAACAGAAGTTCGATCTGGCGACGATTGACGTGGCGTTCATCTCGGCCACCCGGATCCTGCCCGCAGTCGTTCCGCTGCTAACTGACCACGGACGCATCATCACGTTGATCAAGCCGCAGTTCGAAGTCGGTAAAGGCGAAGTCGGTAAAGGCGGCATCGTCAAAGACCCGGCGCAGCATCAACGTGTCGTCGCGGAAGTGAACAGCGTCGCGGAAGAGTTGGGATTGCGGGTTCGCGCCGTGACTGAATCGCCGATTCATGGCGCGGATGGGAATCTTGAATTCCTGGCTTTGTATGAGTTAGTTAAAGCTTCAACCACAAAGTCACAAAGACACGAAGATAAATAGAGAGCAACGAGGCGGCGCTCACAAATCGAAGTGAGCATCGGTACATGGGCCTGCCTTGGTACCCGTGCTCAACTTTCATTTTTGCTTTGTGGTCTTTGTGTCTTTGTGGTTAATTAGTACCCCGCGAACACCATGACCTCGATCAAACGCATCGGCGTCCTCGTCAAGCCGCATCAGCCCGATGCGATCGAGACTCTCTGCCGCCTAACCGAGTGGTTGAACGCGAAGGGAATTCAGCTTGTCGGGCAGGCGGAGATCGCCCACGATCAGATCAAGCAACAAACAGGCTGTACCGTTGAAATTGTAAAGGACGAACAGCTTGCGTCATCAGTTGATTTGATCCTGGTGCTGGGCGGCGACGGCACGATGATCGCCACTGCGCGGATGATTGGCGACACCGAAGTGCCGGTGATTGGCGTCAACTACGGTGGCCTCGGCTATCTCGCCGAGTTTCCGATTGAGGAATTATTCTCGGCGCTGGAGTCTATCCTCTCCGGCGAATACAAAGTCCAAGAGCGCGTGATGCTGGCCGTTGAGCTGTGGCGCGGCGAAGAGTTGATCACGCGCAGTCGAGTGCTTAACGACGTCGTAGTGAACAAGTCGGCACTCGCGCGCATCATCGAAATCGAAGCCTATCTTGATTCTCAATTTGTAAATCTGTTTCGCGCGGATGGGCTGATCGTCGCTACGCCGACTGGCTCGACCGCGTACAACCTTTCAGCCGGAGGTCCCGTCATTTACCCTTCGATGAACGCGGTCGTGATCACTCCCATCTGTCCGTTCACTTTGTCGAACCGTCCCATCGTCGTGCCCGATGAGTCGGTGATCGAAGTGCGGTTGATGACCGATAAGGAAGACGTGGCGCTGACACTGGATGGCCAGGTCGGATTCCCGCTGCAAGTCAGCGATCGCATTGTAATCAGTAAGAGCAGGACCACGTTCAACCTGGTGCAGCCACCGCACCGAAATTATTTTGATGTGCTGCGCGACAAATTGAGATGGGGGAGATGAGAGCCACAAGAAGGCACAAAAGGCTCAAACCGAAATGAGAGATCGCGGCTTCTATCGCTGACTCGCAGCTGACTGGTTTCCGACTGATTCTTGCGCCTTTTGCGCCTTTTCGCGGCTGAATACTTTCATGGCCAACGAGACCGCATTGAAAGCCAACCGTCCCTGGTACGTGCCTTCGCTGACGACTCAGATTCTTATCGGTCTGGTTGTCGGTGGAGTGCTCGGATACCTCAGTCCGAAGTGGGGCAATAACGTTTATTTTCTCCGCGACATCTTCCTTAATCTCATCAAGTCCATCATTGCCCCGCTAATCTTCTCGACGCTGGTAGTCGGGATTGCGGGCGGTGGAGATTTGAAGCAAGTCGGCCGCATGGGCGCAAAGGCGCTGCTGTATTTCGAGATCGTCACCACGGTCGCGCTGTTCATCGGCTTGGGAATTGTGAACCTGACCAAGCCGGGCGCCGGAGTTGTGCTCGCCGGCGGCGGCGACATCAGCTCACTGGTCAAGACCCAGCCTCAGGGCTTTCGCGATCTGCTGGTCCACATCTTTCCCTCGAGCGTGATCGATTCAATGGTGCGTGGTGACGTGCTGCAAATCGTGGCATTTACGGTTTTGTTTGCCATGGCGGTCTCGGCGATGGGCTCAAGGGCAGCGCCGATCCTGCGCGGTTGTGAAGCGCTGTCGCAGGTGATGTTCAAGTTCACCAATTACGTCATGATGTTCGCGCCGATCGGCGTAGGCGCGGCGATGGCCCACACAATCGCCACGAACGGCCTGCAGGTGCTGGTCAATCTCGGGAAGCTGATCGGCTCGCTTTATCTGGCGCTCTTCGTTTTGGTGGTCTTTGTTTTTGGCGCGGTAATGATCATTGCGCGAGTGCCGATAAAACAATTTCTCAAGGCGGTGCGCGAGCCGTTCACGATCGCCTTCGCGACCACCAGCAGTGAATCAGCCTTACCAAAGGCGATGGAGAACATGGAGCGTCTCGGCGTGCCGCGGCGGATTGTCGGGTTCGTCATGCCGACCGGCTACAGTTTCAATCTGGACGGCACGACGCTTTATCTCGCGATGGCTTCCGTGTTTGTGGCGCAAGCGGCCGAGCCGGTGATCGGGCATATGAGCTTCGGCCGCCAGATCGTAATGATGCTGACGCTGATGATCACCTCCAAAGGTGTCGCCGGGGTGCCGCGCGCGGCGTTAGTGATCCTGCTCGCGACGCTGAACAGCTTTATGCCTGGCGGGCTGGGTCCCATCGGGGTGGCGGTCATTTTCGGCGTGGACGAATTAATGGACATGGGCCGCACTTCCGTGAACGTTCTGGGAAATTGTCTGGCTACTGTCGTCGTAGCGCGTTGGGAAGGTGAGTTTGACGACGACAAGGCGCGCGTGTTCGGCACCAACGAAGAAGTGCGCCGGGACATCGCCGCAGGCGATCTAGCGTTCGCCGAGGCGGCTGCTGAGGGTGACTAGATTGTGGTTTTCTTTGCGGCTTTGCGCCTTTGCGTGAAACTAATCTCTCGCCAAGGCGCAACGATATTGAAGAAGACTGTTTGGGTTCGCGTCAGAAAAAAGATCGCAAGTTAACAACTTGCGCTACATAAATGCTTTTTCCAATCGCAGACGAAAATTCTGATCGGCGATCCACGCCGTGGATCAATTACACGATCATTCTCATCAACCTATTCGTCTTTGTGTTCCTGCAGGGGTTGGGGGCGAACGATAGGTTCACCTACGCGTTTTCCACAGTCCCCGGAGAGATTATTACCGGCCGCGACATTGTCACTCCCGATCGAATCATGATCGAGCCGATCACGGGCCAGCGCGTTGCTATGCCGGGCCTGCAACCGACGCCGGTTCCAGTTTTCCTGACGCTGATCACGTCGATGTTCATGCACGGCGGTCTGGCGCACATTTTCGGCAACATGCTTTTCCTCTGGATCTTCGGCGACAACATCGAAGATCGCCTGGGGCACATTCGTTATCTCATTTTTTATCTGGTCTGCGGGGTATTGGCGGGACTGGCTCACGTCTTAGCTACATTTATCTTTGCCGGTGACAACGTCGCCAGTCTGCTGGTCCCTAGCCTCGGCGCCTCGGGCGCTATCTCTGGTGTGCTCGGTGCTTACATTCTCCTGTTCCCAACGAAGCGGGTGACCGTGCTCTTGTCGTGGTTCATAACACAGGTGCCGGCCTTCGTTGCGATCGGGCTCTGGTTTGTGTTCCAGTTAATCAGCGGACTCGGCATGCTCGGCAGTGGCTCGCGACAGGGTGGCGTGGCTTATGCGGCGCACATCGGGGGATTTATTGCGGGGCTGGCTTTGATTAAGGTTTTCGAGATTGGGCGACCGCAGTCGAACGATCCGGATCCCGTCTAGTGGAACAATCGGGCCCGCATGGGTAGAATGACTACCGAGGACTAACCGGTGACTATTATCCTGCCAAAAGAACTCGAGGCGCTGATAAATGAAAAGATCCAAAATGGCGCTTATCGGAATCCGGAAGAAATAATTCGCGCCAGCTTGCTGCTGTTAGAGGCGCAAGAAAAAGGGCTGGATGCACTGCGCGCCGAAATTGTGCGCGGTGTTGAGGACATAGAGCAGGGCCGCTTTATCACCTGCGGGACCGACGCTGAGCTGAGGGACTTTGCGGGGAACACGATCGAAAGAGCCGAGAAGGAAAGGGGCTCACTCGGCCCCCACTGATGCGTAATGTCAGAATTGCCGGCGCCGCGACCAGCGATTTGCTTGGTATTTGGACTTTTGTCGCGGAGGATGACACTGAATTGGCCACTCAGCTCGTCATGGAAATCGTAAAGCGATTTGCGCTCTTACGCGATAATCCTTTGATGGGGCGACAGCAGGATCACATCCTCACTAATCTCCGCAGTTTTCCTGTCAAAAGATTTCTAATCTTTTATCAGCCTTCTGAGGACCACATTGATATTCTGCGCGTGCTGCATGGCTCGCGAGATGTGAATAGAATCCTTGAGCAATTCTTTGACACCCTGTAATTAGCTCTACTTTAGGTAATGCCAATTCCTGAAAATTCGCTATCATCACCAAATCAACAGGGACTCGACATCCAGTCGACGCCGCGCGAGGAGATGAATCTCTTTCCGCTCGACACATTTGCCTACGAGTTTCCCGGCCGCGAGATCAAGATCAAGTTCGACATCCCGGAGTTCACTTGCATTTGTCCCTTCTCGGATTTTCCCGACTTTGCCACGATTCGTTTGGAGTACGCGCCGCACGAGCGCTGCGTCGAATTGAAAAGTTTGAAGCTCTACATTAATTCGTTTCGCGAGGTGAAAGTTTTTCACGAGCACGTCATCAACATGATCATCGAGGACTTTGTGCGGGCCTGCGATCCGCTCAGCGTCGAGATCGAAGGCGACTTTAATGTGCGCGGGAATATCAAAACGACCGTGAGCGCGAGTTACCGAAGGCAGAAGGCGGTAGGCAGTAAGCAGTAGGCAGGAAGCAG
>JAWVEM010000051.1:0-5708 GCA_033856735.1 Blastocatellia bacterium | reverse complement strand
CCGGCCACGTGCCCATGCACCTGATCAAAGAGAACATGGACAAGCAACTGGAAAGCTGTGGCGAAGCGCCCTTCTACACGCTGGGCCCGCTGACAACCGACATCGCGCCCGGCTACGATCACATCACCTCGGCAATCGGCGCGGCGATGATTGGCTGGTACGGCACCGCGATGCTCTGTTACGTCACGCCGAAAGAACACCTTGGCCTGCCTAACAAGAAAGACGTGAAAGACGGCGTCATCGCCTACAAGATCGCCGCCCACGCCGCCGACTTAGCCAAAGGCCATCCCGGCGCGCAGTATCGCGATAACGCTTTATCCAAAGCCCGTTTCGAATTTCGTTGGGAAGATCAATTCAACCTCTCGCTCGATCCCGAAGTCGCGCGCGAGTATCACGACGAAACCCTCCCGCAGGAAGGCGCCAAGCTCGCGCACTTCTGTTCCATGTGCGGCCCGCATTTCTGCTCGATGAAGATCACCCAGGACGTGCGCGAGTATGCCGCGCAGAAGGAGATTGATGAAGCTGCGGCGCTGGATGTGGGGTTGAAGGAGAAGGCGGAGGAGTTTGTGGCGAGTGGTGGTGAGATTTATCAAAGCGGTGACTCCGTCATTTAGGCGATCAAAGAGAGGCATCAATGCTAGTATTTGCCTCAAGGAGAGACCATGGAATCCCAAAAGATCATTATTGAGAAGCACTCCGATGGTTACGTCGCTTATCCTCTCGGCCTCAAAGGCGTCGTTGTGGGCGAAGGTGACAGCTACGAAGAGGCGCTTGCCGACGTGGAATCAGCGATTCGTTTTCATCTTGAGACTTTTGGAAACGAAGTATTCGAGCTTGATTCTCCGGTGTTGGAAGTGTTTGTTGCCGAAACCCAAGTAACAGCTTAGTGCCTAAGTTCCCACTCGACGCACCAAAGACGAAAGTAGTTAAAGCGCTCGCCCTGCTCGGATTCAGAATTGTTCGAGAGCGAGAGCACATTGCGATGGTGCGCGACAATTCAGACGGCACGCAAACGCCTTTGACGATGCCCAATCACCCCCAAATCAAAGGCTCGACCTTGCGAACGATTTGCACTCAATCAGGAATCGCGCGCGCTGATTTTTTGAAGGCATACATGCAAAGTTAGCGCTGAAGATCACCAGGACGTGCGTGAGTACAGGGCGCAGAAAGAGATCGATGAGCAGGCAGGGCTAGGAGTGGGGGTGAAGAATAAGGCTGAGTAGTTTGTGGCTGCGGGCGGGGAGATATATAGCCACAGAAGTTAGCTTACTTTGGAATCCAAGACACAAATTTAATGCTGGTTTAGGATTGGCGATCCGCTTGTTGCCGAATTCTGGTAGCCGTTGTTATGATCCTTAACAATGAGCATTAAAGATGAAATCGATACTAGCGCTTTAACGACCGCCTCAAGAATTGCGCGTGAGCGTATTGACGTAGCTTTGGGGTTAGATTCTAGTTCTCTGACCGCCGCGTCGAGAATTGCGCGTGAGCGCATGGACGCAGTTTCTGGTTCAGATTCCAGTAGCTTGCCGGCCGCGTCGAGAGTCGCACGTGAACGCATGGACGCGATTTCCGGTTTAGACTCCACGGGGTTAACTGCCACATCCAAGATTGCGCGTGAACGTCTCGACTCTTCAATCTTGCATTCAGCATCCGCGGTTGACTTCCGAAGCCAGTTCGATACTGCTATCGGAATTGCTTCACATGATCCTCTTTCTGCTCTCAATAGCGCAGTAAATACGGGTTTAAGCGTTACCGCTTTGCTAGATTCACCTGGACAAAGCCTCAATTCACAAGTTGCGTGTTTGAAGGACACGATCTCGGTGTTGGGAGAGATGCAGCGCCCGTACAATCAATTCTCGGCTGCTTCTGACTTCGCTCCGTACATCGGCTCAATTACAAACCTTGCTTCGGTGTCCGGTATTGCTGCGAGCATCGAGCATCTGTCGAGCGTGGTTTCGCCCATAAGCTTTGAAAGAATCTCTTCACTTGTAGGAACCGAATCTGTAGGTGTAACGGCAAAGAATGCGCTCGCGAACATCGACGGCATTCAGTTGCACTCACCAATGGTTTCCTCGCTACCACTGGGAGCGGTTACGGGCGACATTGCGGGAATAACTCTGGCATCGACACGAACCTTGTTGGGTATTGAGAGCGCGTATGCCAAATTACTGGATACCGGTTTTTTTACCTCTCTAACTGCTACGCCGACCGAAGTCCCCTCATACATCAAGACATTGCACGAGGGGCTTGGCAGTCTTAGCTCGGCGGCTAAGTCGTCCTGGGATAGTATCGCGCTGACGCCGGCCATTCTGGATCGAACGTCACTCTTTAGCGCTCGCTCGCCTAGTGTTGAGATATATTCGGCGTCTCAAGCTGCGGCAGTAATATCGTTACCATTGAGCAACTTTCCTCCAATTGACGCGCAAATTGAAGGGATCATTGATGAGACTGTTGATGAATTTGAGGGGCGTTTATCGTTGCTCGAACCCGCTCTTGTCGAAATGTATCACGGAGGAATTGGCGCAATGGAAACTGGCGGTCCTGATTGGCGCCGTCAGTCAATGACCTCGTTTCGGGAGTTGATGACCCATGTGATGCACATTCTCGCTCCAGACGCGAAAGTTAAGCCTTGGGCGAAGCCTCAACATTTCGACAAGGGTAGACTCACGAGGCAGGCGAGACTTGAATACATTTTCGAATCTGTTGCAGATGGTGAGTTCACTGGGTTCTTCAAAGCCGACTTGAAAGCATCAATCGAATTGTTCGATTTGCTAAATAACGGTACTCATCGGCTCACTTCGAAAGCAACTCCCGAACAATTGAGATATTTGCGGGGTAGGATCGTAAACTTCATCACTTGCATGCTTGAGGCGAAGGGGCATTAGCCCATGGCCACACCTGAAGAAATCTTTCGCGACGCACTCGCTTTGCCAACCGAAGCTCGTGCCGAACTCAGAGAGCGATTAGTCGAGAGTTTGGCGCAGGAGTCTCCGGAAATTACAAGCGCTCAGCCTACCAGAAAAGGAACGAGCGGTCCTCGCGGCGAATCTCCTCGAATCTCTTTCCGGTGTTTTGTGGGACGAGGATGACGGCATTGCGGAGGCTCTGCGCCGCGACGCGGAAATCGATGTCAATCCTGAGCAGGCCATTTCTTTGGCGCAGTTGGATTCCTACTTGCGGAAGTACGACGACGGATTCGTCGTTATCTGCTCACGCGGTTCCTTATTCAATTTATTACCGGTGGGAACCAGAGCGAGATCGCGTTTCCATTTATGCGCTAATGCACTTTAGTCGGCGGCCTAATTATTGGCGTGAGCGACTCACATAATTCTGTCGCATGGAGCTGACTCGTTTGGCGAAATCGCGTTTGCCGGCTCAACTTCGCGGCGTTATTCTTCTTTCATGGCTAGTTTCGCTGAAGTAGAGAAACTCGCGCTCGCCTTGTCAATGTCTGAGCGTGCGACGTTGGCCGCGAAGCTTATCGACTCGCTTCCGAAAAGCAATGCCGATGACAATGACGAGAGCCGAGCAATCAGATTCAAGGCGCTTAACTCAAGCATGCTTCGCAGAGTACGTTACGATCCTAAGAATGGATTCCTCGACGTTGTCTTTAGGACCGGCGAGAAATATCGCTACAAAGACGTCCCACGAGATGAATACAACGGATTGATGAAGGCTGAATCTCACGGTAAGTACATGCAGACGCACATAATCGATCACTACGAGGTAATAAGGTTAGACAACTAGGAACCGCCTGGTGTTTTGTTGAGCCGTGCTTTGATTTTTATTTAGGGGTATGGTCCCCGTCCAAAGCGGTGTCGCGCGGCGCATGCCACCGCAGTACAAATTCTGTCGCCCGCTTAAGCAGGCTTGTTTCCTTAATGACGTTGTGACCCCGGGCTTACGCCCGGGGCTACAAATCTGCCGCGCCTACGGCGCTTGGTGTGCGCGGCTTCGAGCCCGAGTCTTTGTATACAGCTCTCAGATGGAAACCCGATCAATTCGAGGTAGAATGCTCTCGAATCAAATTCCAAACAGGTCGTGTGCCCAAACCAACAAGGTGAGAGATTGAGCTTGAGAACAGTAAAGGCCACCCGTTACGTAACGCCTCTGCGCGAAGGCGGATCGCTTCCCGCTATTGTCGAAGCCGACGATGACGGCATGTATGTGGTTAAGTTTCGCGGCGCCGGTCAGGGCGTCAAAGCTCTGCTCGCCGAGTTAGTGTCTGGTGAGATCGCCCGAGGTTGCGGACTGCCAGTGCCTGAGCTCGTCTTTGTCGATCTCGATCCTGAACTTGCGCGGACTGAGCCCGACCCTGAAATACAAGACCTGATCAAAGCGAGTGGCGGCATCAATCTCGGGTTGGACTATCTGCCCGGCTCAGTAACATTTGATCCCGTCGCTGAGCAGCCTGACGCGGACCTGGCTTCGGCGATCGTCTGGTTCGACGCTTACGTGACGAACGTGGATCGCACGCCGCGCAACAGCAACATGCTCATGTGGCACCGGCGCCTTCATCTGATCGATCATGGTTCGTCGCTTTACTTCCATCATGCATGGAACAATTACGTGACCAGCAGCCGCGATCCCTTTGCCTTGATAAAAGATCACGTGCTGCTCCGGTTTGCCGGCTCGCTCCCGGAAATGGATGCAACGATGTCGGCCCAACTGGCGCCGGAGCTGATTGACAGCATAGTGAAGCTGATCCCTGACGATTGGCTGGTAAAGGATTCTCCGTTCGCAGACAGCAATCAACACCGAGAGGCTTATGTTAAGTACTTCCTGAGCCGGCTGGAGCGGCCGCATCTTTTTGTGGAGGAGGCGATCCGTGCGCGATCACTACAGCTATGATTACGCAATAGTTCGCGTCGTCCCCAAGGTCGATCGCGAGGAGTTTATGAACGTCGGCGTAATCGTCTCGTGCCCGGCGCGGAATTTTCTCGCTGCGCGCATCGAGCTGGATGAGCGGAGGCTGACGGCGCTCGATGCGAGCCTGGACATTGAAACAACTGGCACCCACCTGGCCAGTATCCCCGCGATTTGTGCCGGCGGAGATCAAGCAGGGCCGATTGGCCTACTAACCCAAAGACAGCGCTTCGACTGGCTCATCGCTCCGCGCAGCACCATCATCCAGACATCGCCGGCACACACGGGCACCTGCGAGGACCCGAGTGCCGCGCTCGAACATTTGCTTGATTTGATGGTGCGAGCGCCCATGCTCGCAGACGGAAAGCGGTGAGCGCACCATTCCGCCCGTGAGGTCAGAACCGGGAGCTGTAGCGACCGGACCCCCGCTCGGATCTTGGATCAGCAGAGCGTTGCGGCCAGGTCGCTACCGCTCCCGGTTCTGACCTCCACTACTACTTCTCAAACAGATTATTGAGCTCCGCGAAGGGAGCCGCGCCGGCAAAGTTTTCAAACGATCCAGTTTCCGCGATGTTTTGCGCCGCGCGAATGAAAGCGCCCCAGGCGACTCGCGCCAAAGCTGACCCGACTGAAATACGGCGCACGCCAAGATCGCTGAGCCGACTTACCGAATGCGCGGGATTGGGCGCCGACACCAGCACGTTGACCGGTCTTGGAGAGATCGCTTTTACGATGGCCGCGATCTCGTCAGGTTCACTCACGCCGGGAGCATAGAGACAATCGGCGCCAGCTTCGGCGAACTTAGTAAGTCGTTCAAGAGATACTTGCAGCGGATGGTG
>JAWVEM010000050.1:0-5621 GCA_033856735.1 Blastocatellia bacterium | reverse complement strand
CTCGATTCTCTTTGATTCGGGTTACATCGACGTGGGAAATGAAATAGTCGGGGTCGGCGCTTTTGAACACGAGCACCTGAACGGTGTCGTCAGCTTCGGCCTGTTGAATGAGCGAGACGAGATCGCGAATCAATTCAGGCTCTAGAAGATTCAAGGGCGGGGCCGAAATTTCCACGAAGAGGACTGCCCTTTCCTGATGCACTTTGAGCGTCTCGAAGTCCATGCTTCTTCCTTAGCCTAATTTTGTAGACGGGGGAGTAAACCACGACTTACGTGGTGAATCTATTAGACTAAGGTATTGATCGATACCTTGGTATAATCGCACCGTGAGTGACGTCGATTCATATATTTCCGCACCCGCGCCGGATGGCTTTAGGCGCGCCTACTATTTTACGTCGGCCGATTACGGCTTAAGCGCTATCGCGCTTCGGCGGTTGAAGGTAGCAAGATTCTCTGACGCAAATGATCCTTTTGAATATTGGGTGTGCGGCTTCGCGACAAACAAGTTCGTGAGGCGGTAAAGGACTTCAAAAAGGAGTGTAACGAGACCACCGGATTACTTTGCTTTAGCCAAGACTGGACTAAGCCGATCCTCTGGAGTTACTACGCTGAAAAACACAAAGGTGTTTGTCTTGGCTTCGATTTGAAGTCTGACTTAGTGAGAGACGTTATCTATCAAAAAGATCGAGCAATGGTGGATTTCGACAAAAAAGGTGATTCGTTCGTAGTTGATGACGAATTTAAGGGACGCCTGCTCATAACGAAGTCAGAACATTGGACAGGCGAAGACGAAGTTAGGGTCATCGTGGATCTGAAGAAGCAGAAGAAGGTACAAAGAGACGGTCAATTGTACTTTCGACCGTTTGATTCAGACATGGTGCTTACTCGCGTCATCTTGGGACCAAACTGCGCACTCGATCGAAACGCCGTCCGGGATCTCGTTCGTCTGAGACACCCTCGCGCAATTGTATTCCGTTCACGTGCAGCATGGGGCAATTTCAGGGTTGTATTAAATGGACATGATAAACCGAGTGTGGCTGAACAAATTGCGCAGATTGAGAAAACAACCTTCTAGCATGACCGAGACCCGACCCGTCAGTAGCAATCATTAGCTAATACTTCGATTGACTTGCTCTATCGTGATTCCTACTATTCCAACATGAATTCTGATCTGCTCAACCGGATAACTTCCAATCCGCGCCAATGCGGTGGGCGTCCCTGCATCCGTGGCATGCGCGTTCGCGTAAAGGACGTGCTCGACATGCTGGCTGGCGGCGCCACAGAAGCGGAGATTCTTCAGGATTATCCTTATCTTGAAACGGAAGATATTCGCGCCTGCCTTGAGTACGCCTCCGCCCAAGTTGATCATGCGGTGGTAATGGTCGGACCGTGACTTTCCTCATCGACGCTCAATTGCCACCAGCGCTGGCAAGCTGGCTAATTCAGCAGGGGCATACAGCCCAACATGTCGACGATCTTGGTCTGCGCAACGCCGATGACATCGTGATCTGGAACCACGCTTTAGAGAGTGGCGCAATCGTTATTACAAAAGATGAAGACTTCGCTGAACGCACCGCTTCGTACGACGACTGGTCCGGTGATCGTCTGGCTTCGCATGGGCAACGCCACAAATCGCGTCCTCATTCAATGGTTGTCGCCGCGATGGGAAGAAGTAGTCGATCATCTCAATGCTGGAGATCGGTTAATTGAAGTGCGTTGATATCGCTATCCAGTTTCCTTCATCTCGCAAGCCGAATTTCGCGACCCGGAATCTCGAGGCCGTTTCCGTAACTCTTCACGCTCGTCCGCGCATCAGGCAGCAAAAATGGTGGACATTTTGCGCGTAGATGGCGCATCCTCTTGCCGTGAATCCAGGGGTGAAAAGGACTGTCAGCGACGATCTAGTCGAGCGATTGGCGCGCGCTGAAGAAGCCCTGCGGGCGCGCGAGCTTAGCTTCCAATTGATCGTCGACAGCACTCCGGTTCCGGTGGCAGTCACGACACCTACCGGTGAAGTCGAAGCAGTCAACCAACCAACCCTCGAATACTTCGGCAAGACGTTCGAGGAGTTAAGAGGTTGGAAAGCTTCCGACGTCGTCCACCCAGATGATCTTCAGCACACGATTGCGACGCAGCAAAAGGCTCACGAGAAGGGCGCTGCATACAATGTCGAGAGCCGTCACCGCCGCGCTGATGGGATCTACCGCTGGTTCAATGTCCGCGGCTTTCCCCTGCGAGATAATAAAGGGCGCATCCTCCGCTGGTTTCACCTGCTAATCGACATCGACGATCGCATGCGGGCAGAGGCCCAACTCGCCGGCGAGAAGCGATTGCTCGAAATGGTAGCGGCGGGCTCAGCGCTTAAGGATGTGCTCACTGCACTATGTCGGTTTGTGGAAGACACCGCCGCGGACTGCAAGTGCGGTATATATTTGATCGACTGGAGTGGGCCGACATTCCACACTGGGGCAGCGCCCAGTATGCCTGCGACCTTTAACGATGTCCTTGAAGGATTAACGGTGGAAGCGACGGCGGGACCGTGCGCACTAGCAGCGCTTACCGGGTCGCAGGTAATCGCCGAAGACCTTGAATCGGACTTGCATTGGCAGAAGAGTCTGATCCGGCCGCTCGCGCTTGGTCATGGATTGCGAGCTCAATGGTCGACACCGATTTGTTCGCGCGATGGCCGCGTGTTGGGAACATTCGTGGTTTTTCAGCACCATCCTTCCAGCCCGACTCACCTTCAGCAGGATCTAATTGCTCAAGTTACTCACATCGCCAGCATTGCCATCGAGCGTGCGCTGGCTGATGAGGCTCTACGATCGAGCGAGCGCAATTTGAGCCTGACAATAAACAGTATCCCAACCCTCATACAAGTGTCCCGACCCGATGGGACCATACTGTCGGTGAATCAAGCGGTGTTGGATTACCACGGTATCGCCCTGGAGGATGTGCAGAAAGAGGACTTTCACACTCGGTTCTTCCACCCGGATGATGCGGAAAGGCTCCACGAGGAGCGGCAGGAGGCCCTCAAACGCCCCGTCCAGTTCGAATATGAGCAACGCGCTCTGGGTAAGGACGGCAAATATCGCTGGTTCCTGGTCCGCTGCAATCCTCTGCTCGATGATCAGGGAATGATCGATCGATGGTATGCGACCGCGTTCGACATCGAGGACCGAAAACGGGCACAGGAAGCCGTGCGTCGTAGCGAGGCGTTCCTCGCGGAAGCCCAGCGGCTCACCTTAAGCGGTAGTTTTTCCTGGCTCGTCGCAACCGATGAGCTGGCCTGGTCAGAGGAGCTCTATCGTATTTATGAATTCGATCCGGGAATCAAAATCACACTCGAGGTCATCCGTAAGCGCGTGCACCCGGAAGATCTAAGCTTGTACGAGAAAATGGTCAAACAAGCACGCAACGGTTCCGAGGATTTTGAATGGCAATACCGCTTACTGATGCCTGACCAGTCGATCAAGTACATGCACGCAGTGGCTCAAGCGACCCGGGACCCGAGTGGCCAACTGGAGTACATCGCGGCAGTTCGGGATGTTACCGCCCGCAGGACGGCGGACGAGGCTCTCGATAGGGCACGGTCCGAACTCGCGCGCGTGGCCAGGGTCATGAGTCTGGGGGCTCTGACGGCGTCGATTGCGCATGAGGTCAATCAACCATTATCGGGCATCATCACCAACGCCAGCACGTGTATGCGAATGTTGGACTCTGAGCCACCCAACGTTGACGGCGCGCGCGAAACCGCGAAGCGTACAATTCGTGACGGTCGCCGCGCTTCTGATGTGATCTCACGACTGCGCGCCCTCTTTACTTCTAAAGAAGCAGCGACAGAGTTGGTCGATCTGAATGAAGCGACCCGCGAAGTGATTGCGCTGTCCCGGAGCGAACTGGAGCGAAACCGCGTGAGTACCAGGACCGAACTTGCTCCCGAACTTCCTCTGGTAACAGGTGATCGCGTCCAACTTCAACAGGTGATTCTGAATTTGCTACGGAATGGGTCTGATGCAATGATCCATGTCGATGATCGTCCCCGCGAATTATGGTTCAGAACGGAAGTGGAAGAAGCTGGGCGGGTGCGACTGAGTGTTCAGGATGCGGGCATAGGTTTCGAGCCGCAATCGCTTGACCGGCTATTCCAGACATTCTATACAACCAAAGACGATGGTATGGGAATCGGCCTCGCTGTAAGTCACTCGATCATTGAGAATCATCGTGGTCGTTTTTGGGCTACGCCAAACGATGGCCCAGGGGTGACGTTCTCGTTTGCAATTCCCTGCCTTGTCGACGGGAGGCCAGATGTTGACGGATCATAAGCCCGTGTTCGGCTCCTGGCTGTTTTGAGATTCTCAGGCAAAGTAAGACGATCCACGAAACAACACGAACCGTTCTTTTCGTGCCAATTTCGTGTGTTTCGTGGATTGCTTTTGTTCAACGAAAAGACAACACGACACACACCAATTTAAAGCACCACCTAACGCTGACTCAAACCAACAAGTTCTCGATCTTGACCGGCAGTTCCCGCACCCGAACTCCAGTTGCATGATGGACCGCTGCCGTAATCGCGGCCGCAATGCCAGCTAGGCCGATCTCGCCGATTCCGCGCGCGCCGAGTTCGTTAATCTCCTTGTCGGGATAGTCCAGGAAGGTGACGTCGATCGGCGGCGCGTCGGCGTTGACCGTCACCATGTAGTCAGCCAGGTTGCTGTTGATAGGTGCACCGTTCTGCGGGTCGTAAGTGGTTTCTTCGAACAAGGCCATACCGATGCCCATGACCACTGCGCCCTGGATTTGATTGCGGCCGGTAAGCGGATTCAGAATCCGGCCGGCATCCATCACCGTCACCACTCGGCTGACCCGCAAACGGGCGATCTCTCCCTGCCATGTCACTTCGACGAAATGACAGCCGAATGAGTGCTTGGATAACTTCGGGTGTGGATCAAAAGCCGTCATTTCAGCACTGCCGCTTCCGGTGACCAGACGTGCATTCGCGCGACGGAGCAAGTCGTTGAAAGGAATCCCTTTCCCGGACCCTTCGGCCTTCACAAAGATGCGACCACCCTCCAGCGCAAGATCGTCCGGCTTGTGCCCGAGGAATGGGGAGCCGGGGGTCGTGACAGCGATGATTAACAGCGATGCGATCGCCTGGTCAGCAGCCTTGAAGACGGCCGGGATCACTGAACTGGTGGCCAGGGAGCCGCCCGAGATTGGACCATCAGGAAGGGCGCTGTCACCCAGCTCAACTTCGATCTTGTCGAGCGGGACGCCGGTCTTTTCCGATGCAAGCTGTGCCAGGATAGTGTACATGCCGGTGCCGATGTCTTGCGTCGCAGAAGCAACGCGCACGGTGCCGTCGTCGCGCAATTGCATGTTCGCTTCCGCTGCGAATCGACCTGCTACCCATGCGGCTCCGGCCATTCCCCAGCCCAGCGTAAGACCATCGCGCTTCATAGAGCCTATCGCCGGGTTGCGCTTAGCCCAGCCGAACTTCTCGGCGCCAACATTCAGACATTCAACGTAATGACGGGAAGAAAAATTGAGACCATTTGATTCATCGCGCTTCGGCTCATTAAGAATGCGAAGCTGGATTGGATCCATTTTGAGATTATCAGCCA
>JAWVEM010000049.1:0-5437 GCA_033856735.1 Blastocatellia bacterium | reverse complement strand
GGCATCTCTTTCGCGGAGATGTCGCGTCACCAGGAACAGATCGTCGACCTGATTCGCGCCGATCCGAATGTGGTCGGAGTCCTTTCGACCGTTGGGTTCAGCGACGTTAGCGCGGCCAGCAACACCGGCAACATCCTGGTTCTACTCAAGCCTGTAAACCAGCGGAGCAAGGACGTCGACTCGATTATTGGAGACTTGCGCCCCCGACTCGCCACCGTTGCGGGGATGCAAATCTTCCTCCAAAATCCGCCCCTGGTTCAGGTCGGCGGGCAGGTGACGAAGAGTCCTTATCAGTTAACGCTGCAAGGTCCGGATCGAAATGAGCTATACACGGATGCCGACGCGCTGCAAAAGAAAATGGCGGCGTTGCCGCAATTGTTGGACGTCACCAGCGATCTGCAAATCAAGAACCCCCAGCTCAACGTCCAGATCGATCGCGACAAAGCATCGTCGCTCGGCATCAGTGCCCAGCAAATTGAAGACGCCTTGAATGATGCCTACGGCACAAGACAAATTTCGACGATCTATGCCACGTCAAACGAATACCAGGTCATCATGGAAGTTAAGCCTGAGTATCAGCAGGACCCGGACGCCTTGGGGCGGCTCTTTATTCATTCGACCGCTCTTGCTTCGACGGCAAGTTCATCGGCCCAACAACAAAATACTCTGGTCCAGTCGACTCCGCAGATTGCTTCTTCAACACAGTCGCCGGCAGGCCAGGCTGTGCCGGGCCAGGCAACAACCGGCCGGCTGATTCCGCTCAACACGGTGGCGACCTTGTCGCGCAGCCTCGGACCTTTGCTGGTGAATCATCTTAGTCAGCTTCCTTCGGCGACGATCTCGTTCAACCTCCGCCCGGGTGTTTCCCTGAGCGCGGCGACGGACCAGGTACAGACTCTCGCCAAGCAGACTTTGCCTGGCACGATCACGACCAGCTTTCAGGGCACCGCCCAAATTTTTCAGTCGTCGCTGCAGAATCTCACTCTCTTGATGCTGGTAGCGGTTTTGGTGATCTACCTGGTGCTGGGAATTCTCTATGAAAGTTTTATTCATCCCTTAACGATTCTGTCGGGACTTCCGTCGGCCGGCCTGGGAGCTCTGCTGACCTTGCTGGTCTTCGGACGCGAGCTCGACGTGTACGCGTTTGTCGGCCTCATCATGCTAATCGGTATCGTCGAAAAGAACGCGATCATGATGATCGACTTTGCTCTGACTTTGCAGCGGGAAGAAGGGAAGCCGGCGGAAGAAGCAATTTTCCAGGCGTGCCTGATCAGGTTCCGTCCCATCATGATGACGACGATGGCCGCGCTGATGGGGACTTTGCCAATCGCTTTGGGTTGGGGCGCGGGCGCCGAGTCGCGACGCGGTTTGGGCCTGGCCGTCGTCGGCGGCCTGTGTGTTTCGCAAGTGGTGACGTTGTATTTGACGCCGGTGGTTTATTTGTACTTTGAACGAATGCAGGAGTGGTTTCAGCGCAGAAGAAGAAGAGGCGAACAGCCGGCAGTTGCGTGAGGAGTGGTGCGAGTTCGTTCTTTCAGAGCATTTTCCATTTGTCATTTGACAGTTGTCATTGGTCATTTGCCTGGGTTGGCTACTGTTTCGTGTCACTTCCGTGGGTCGTTTGCTGGCTGAAGATCAAGAACGATCCACGAAAACACACGAGAACAATGGCAAATGCCAAATGGCTTGACTATGCCTAAGCAAGACAAACCAAAGGAGCGGCACAGCATCTCTGAGCTGTTCATCCACCGCCCCATCACCACGACCCTGGTGATGGTCGGGATCGTTCTGTTCGGCTTCATTGGGTACGAAGCGCTCCCGGTCAGCGATCTGCCCACGGTTGATTACCCAACCATCAATGTCAGCGCCAGCTTGCCGGGAGCGAACCCCGAGACAATGGCCGCGTCCGTGGCGACTCCGCTCGAAAGACAATTCTCAGGCATCGCCGGAATCGATTCGATCAACTCCACTAACTCGCAGGGCTCGACCTCGATAACTCTGCAATTCAACCTGAGTCGAAACATCGACGCCGCAGCTCAGGATGTTCAGACCGCGATCTCTGCGACGCTGCCGCAACTGCCCACGGGCATGCCGTCTCCGCCCGGCTTGCGCAAAGTCAATCCCGCGGACAGTCCGATTCTGTTCATGTCGCTGAACTCTGACGTGCTGTCTCTGCCGCAGGTTGATGAATACGCTGAGACGCTAATTGCCCAGCGCATCTCGATGGTGGACGGCGTGTCGCAGGTCCAGGTTTATGGCGCCATGAAGTACGCGGTGCGCGCGCAACTGGATCCGGCGGCGATGGCCGACCGCGGCATCGGCGTCGATGACGTCGACGCCGCGATTCGTAACGGCAATCCGAACACGGCCACGGGGTCGCTCTATGGCAAGTACACCAATCTGACTTTGCAGACGAATGTCGAGCCCAAGAATGCCGCTGAGTTTCGCCCGCTGATCGTCGCTTATCGCAATGGCGCGCCGGTGCGTCTAGGAGACATTGCCAACGTGATCGACAGCGTTGAGAACAGCCGGGTAGCGAGTTGGTTCAATGGCCGGCGCAGCGTCACGATGGCCGTCCAACGCCAGCCGGGCACCAACACAGTCGCCGTGGTCGATGAGATTAAAGCGCTCATGCCGCAGTTCAAGCAGCAATTGCCGGCTTCGGTAAATCTTGATGTGCTCAACGATCGTTCGATCTCGATTCGTCAGTCGGTTAACGACGTCCAGTTCTCGTTGTTGCTGGCCATCGGGCTGGTAGTAATTGTGATTTTTCTTTTCCTACGTAATGTTCGCGCCACGATCATCCCCACGCTCGCTCTGCCCACTTCGATCGTGGGCACGTTTGCCGCGATGTACATGCTGAATTTCAGTCTCGACAATTTGTCGCTGATGGCCCTGACCTTGTCGGTCGGATTTGTCGTGGATGACGCGGTCGTGATGCTGGAAAATATTGTGCGTCGGATTGAGCTGGGCGAAGGGGTGATGGAGGCGGCCCTCAACGGCTCGCGCGAGATCGGCTTTACGATCGTTTCGATGACCGTCTCCCTCGTCGCGGTATTTATCCCGGTGCTGTTCATGAGCGGAATTCTGGGCCGGCTGTTTCGTGAGTTTGCCATCACTATTAGTGTGGCGATTCTCGTCTCGGGCCTGGTCTCTTTAACGCTGACTCCGATGCTGGCCAGCCGTCTGCTCAAAGCAAGTGCGATTCGCGAGAACGCCTTGCACGATCAAGCCGGCAAGCCCGCGCATAAAAGCTGGTGGAGTTTCACCGAGAGTTTTTATAACCGCGTGCTGCATGCTTATGAATGGACGCTCCAGCGCGTTCTGGCCCATTCATTGCTGACGATCGCGATTAGCCTGGTGCTCGCCGGCGTGACTGCCTATCTCTTCACGGTCGTGCCCAAGGGCTTTATTCCGAGCGGCGACAGTGGGCTGTTGCTCGGCAGCACCGAAGGGGCGCAGGGCATCTCGCTCGACGACATGATCGCGCATCAGAATGCGGTCACTGAAATCATCAAGAAAGATCCTAACGTGCAATCTTATGCGTCGACGGTGGGCGCGGGCGGCCGGAACTCGGGCGGCAACACGGGCACGATTTTCATCGGACTCAAACCACTCGAGCAACGCAAACTGAGCGCGGACGAAATAGTGGAAGAGCTGCGACCGAAACTCTCGCGCGAGCCCGGGCTACGCGTGACTCTGCAGAATCCACCCTCGCTCAATATCGGCGGCCAATTCTCGCGCAGCACTTATCAGGTCACGTTGCAGGCGGCGAGCACCGCGGAACTTTATGACAGCGCCAACCTCATGGAAAAGAAGATGCGCGAGCTGCCGACGGTTCAGGATGTGAACAGCAATCTCCAGATTAATACGCCGCAGATTAACGTCGACATCGATCGCAAACAGGCCGCGTCGCGCGGCGTGACCGTTGCCCAAATTGAAACCGCGCTTGGTTCGGCGTTCGGCTCGCGTCAAATCTCGACGATTTATTCGCCGACCAACGAGTACCAGGTGATCATGGAGGTCAGGCCGGAGTTTCAAAAGGATCCGAACGCGGTGGGAAGGCTGTATATCCGATCGTCGTCAGGCCGGCTGGTGCCGTTGAGCGCGGTCGCGAGTTTTTCAAATAGCGTCGGACCCGCGCTCGTGAATCATTTCGCCGAGCTGCCCGCCACGACCATCTCGTTCAATCTGCGGCCCGGAGTTTCGTTGAGCCAGGCGACCCAACAGATCACCACGCTGGCAAAACAAACGTTGCCCGCAACGATCACGACGACGTTCCAGGGCTCGGCTCAGGTTTTTCAATCATCGCTACAGAATCTGACTCTGCTGTTGCTGGTGGCGGTGCTGGTGATCTATCTGGTGCTGGGAATTCTTTACGAAAGTTTTATTCATCCGCTGACGATTCTTTCGGGACTGCCGTCGGCTGGCCTGGGGGCTCTGCTGACCCTGCTGATCTTCCACCGCGAACTTGATATCTATGCGTTTGTCGGCTTGATCATGCTGATCGGCATCGTGAAGAAGAACGCGATCATGATGATCGATTTCGCTCTGGACAAGCAGAGAAGAGAAGGCCACCCGGCCCGCGAAGCTATCTACGAAGCCTGCGTCGTGCGTTTCCGTCCCATCATGATGACGACGATGTCGGCGCTGATGGGCACGATGCCGATCGCGCTCGGTTGGGGCGCCGGCGCATCCGCGCGCAGAGGTCTGGGACTGGCGGTTATCGGGGGGCTAATCGTGTCGCAAGTGCTGACGTTGTTCCTGACGCCGGTGGTTTATCTGTACTTTGAGAGATTTCAGGAATGGTTTAGAGGGGCTCGTGGAGTTCCCAGCGATCAATCTACGGGGATTGTTCCTTCCTCGCATTACTAGGGCTGCGTGACTAGGGGTTTGCGTGAAAGCCCGATTCATCGGGCTTCCCCGAAGGGTTATTAGCCCGGCGCTTTGAGCGCTGGGTAAGGTACGCTCGGTTTGGAACAAGCGCGCTTCAGCGTGCTTATCATCCTCATACCGGCTACAGCCTTACGGAAAAAAGCCCGCTGAAGCGGGCTCTTAGTAGTTTTCATCGCTGCTGAACCAGCCGTAGAACGGCTGGTCTAATAACCCTGCGGGAAGCCGCGTGAACGCGACTATTGTTTCAGACCAGCTATCTCGAAAACCTAAAACAACTGGAACTTGATGGTCAGATACTTCTTCGGATTCTGGCGGAAGTCGTACATCAGCTTCACCCCTTCAGATGAGAGATTGTTGACGTTCGAGTAGAGCTGGTCGTCGGTGATTAGTTTGCCGAGCGTTCCTTCGCCGCGCTGCGCTCCGGCCACCACGTTATCAATCCGCGCGGCGGTCGTGTTGAAGCGAGCGATGGCAGTGCGCGCGTCGTTGTAGATGGCTTCGTCCTTAACCAGTTTGCCGAGGGTGCCCTGTCCCGAATTAA
>JAWVEM010000048.1:0-13155 GCA_033856735.1 Blastocatellia bacterium | reverse complement strand
ACATTAGCCGTGGGACGCGAACGATTGAATACTACTGGCTCGATCGCTGGTACAACATCTTTCAGTTCCTGGCGAGCGACGGCGCCACCACCCTTTACTACTGCAACGTAAACATGCCTCCGACCTTCAGCGCCGGTGTCCTCAGCTACATTGATTTGGACTTGGATATTTTGGTGCAGCCGGACTTCTCCTATGAAGTGCTCGATTTAGAGGAATTCGACGCCAACGCGGCCCGTTATGGTTATCCAACCCAAATCACAGACCGGGCTCGTCAGGCAATCGACGAGCTAATTTCCCTGATCGAAGCACGCCAATTCCCTTTTGCCTAGAAACCGCATCTGCGCTTTTCCACCATAGCGGGTCAAGTTCGAAGTGCAATTCTCAAGAACAATGACGGCGGCAATTGTAACCGCTCCAGGAACTGACCTAGTTCGGACAAACTCTTAGCAAGTGGGTGCGTTGTTTTGACGGGAAGACCGTCGACGGGTTAGCCTCACACCTTGAATCCCGTGACGTTCGCCACAACCCAAATCAACCTGCGCGATGCTTATACCGTCTGGCGGCGTGACGTCGAAGTTCATCTGCGTCTCTGGAAGATGAATCTGATCGCGCCCGCAATCGAGCCGGTCTTTTCCGTGCTCGCTTTTGGCTGGGGTCTGGGCGCGCTGGTGGCCGGCAAGGTCTCTGGTATGTCTTATCTCTCGTTCGTAGGCGCCGGGATTCTTGGTCTCACGGTGCTGATGCGCGCGATGTTTGAAACGACGTATGCCGCTTACTTTCGCATGGTCTACCAATCAACCTACGATGCGATTTTGGCGACACCAGTCGACGCTGAATCGCTGGCGTTCGCCGAGATCCTTTGGGCGGTTACCCACGCGGCCTTCGACACACTGATTATCGTCATCGTGCTGGTGGTGTTCGGCGCCGCGACCTCGCCGTGGGCCGCGCTCGCCCCCGTGCCTCTGCTGGTGGGCAGCATCTTCATCGCGGGGTTTTCGCTCGGCGTAACGGCGCACGTTCACGACATAGACGCTTTCAATATCTACATGGCCGCATTCTTTACCGTCATGCTAATCTGCGGCTGCTGGTTCCCCGTCGATGTGCTGCCGGCCTGGTTGCGCATCGTGGCGTGGGCGATTCCACTGACCGAATCCATTGATTTGACGCGGGCGTTTTTGACCGGGCGCTTTCTTTGGCGGCACGTGTATGAGGCCGCTTATCTGGTAGTATTTGCGATTGCGGCCTGCGAATGGGCGATGAGAAGTTTGCGAAAGAGAATGGTGAGCTAGTAAACAATATCTCCAGTGAGCAAGATAGAACATTTAACGCAAAGGACGCGAAGGAATCCGCAAAGTGCCGCGAAGTGAAATCCTTTGCGTTCCCTGCGTCTTTTGCGGTTAAAGATCTTCTCTAAGAATACAGACTGATGTCACAAGAAAAACCTGCCAAACTATCCAAAATCGATCAACTCCGCGAGCGTGAGCAGCGCGCCGCGGCCGGCGGCGGCCAAGCCCGCGTCCAGAAGCAGCATGCCGCCGGCAAGATGACTGCGCGCGAGCGCGTTGAGTTCCTGCTCGACGATGACACCTTTCAGGAGTTCGATAAGTTAGTTAAGCACCGTTCACAGGATTTCGGGATGCAGAACGAGATCTATCCCGGCGATGGAGTGGTCACCGGGCATGGCCTGATCGATTCGCGCAAGGTCTTTGTCTTCGCCCAGGACTTCACCGTCTTTGGCGGTTCCCTTTCCGAAACGCACGCGGAAAAAATTTGTAAGGTGATGGACCTGGCGATGAGAGTCGGCGCGCCGATTATCGGCCTAAACGATTCCGGCGGCGCGCGTATACAGGAAGGCGTAGTCAGCCTCGGCGGCTATGCGGATATTTTTCTGCGCAACACTCTCGCCAGCGGGGTCGTGCCGCAGATCAGTTGCATCATGGGCCCGTGCGCGGGCGGCGCGGTTTACAGTCCCGCGATCACGGACTTTAACATCATGGTTAAGGACACGTCCTACATGTTCATTACCGGCCCGGACGTGATCAAGACCGTGACCCACGAAGACGTAACGAAAGAAGAACTCGGCGGAGCGTCGACGCACAATCGAAAATCGGGAGTAGCGCACTTTGCCGCTGATTCGGATGAGCATGCGTTGAGAATGGTGCGCGAACTACTTTCATTCCTGCCGTCAAACAACGTCGACGATCCACCAAGGCTCACGCCGGAAGATTCCGCCGATAGAGTCGAACCAAAACTTAATTCAATTGTTCCGGAAGCTTCCAACCAGCCGTACGACATTCGCGAAGTAATCGATCTGATTGTCGATACCGGTTATTTTTTCGAAGTGCATCGCGACTATGCGCCGAACATCGTGGTGGGATTTGCGCGGCTCGATGGACGGCCGGTGGGCATTGTGGCGAATCAGCCTGCGTATCTCGCTGGCGTTCTGGATATTGATAGCTCTCTGAAAGCGGCGCGCTTCGTACGCTTCTGCGACTGCTTCAATATTCCCATTGTAACTTTCGAAGACGTGCCCGGATTCCTCCCCGGAATTTCGCAGGAGCATGGCGGCATCATCAAGCACGGCGCCAAGCTTCTCTATGCCTATGCTGAAGCAACGGTTCCCAAAGTTACCGTGATTACGCGCAAGGCTTACGGCGGCGCTTACTGTGTCATGGGATCTAAACACATTCGCACCGACATCAACTTCGCCTGGCCCACTGCGGAGATTGCCGTGATGGGAGCAGAAGGCGCCGTCGACATTCTCTATCGCCGCGAAATCAAAGAAGCATCAGACAAAGCCGCCGCGCGTCGTGCGAAGGTAACCGAGTTGGAAGACAAGTTCGCCAATCCCTACATCGCCGCCGAACGCGGCTTCATCGACGAAGTGATCGAGCCTGCGCAGACCAGGCCCAAACTCATCCGCGCGCTTGCGTTGCTCGAGAACAAGCGCGACACCAACCCGCCAAAGAAGCATGGAAATATTCCACTGTGATGGAAGAATAATCTGTCCGAAACCATGACTGGTAGAAACCCCCTACTGGCCAACAGTTCGATAACCTCGTTGCGATCGAACATCGCGTCCTCCAGATAATCTTGACCAATTTTGCCGATGTAGGTATTTTACCCGCGCTGAGTTGAATCTGGAGCTGTCGAATACCGTCGGCGGTCTCGCTTCTCAAAACGCCGATCATTGTTGAGTTCTCACTTTCTTTGGTGGTCGCTTTCCAGCCCGCAGGGAGTTTGGCGGCGGAATACTGAAAGCATTGTTCTGGGAGCTTAACGTGCTCGAATAATTTCGGGTCGTCTCTTGGCGATCGCATATCGAAAGGAGCGCAGAATGAGTGACCAGACTATAAATCGTGACCAACCGGTGTCGAGGTGGGAGACCTTCGAGCGCGTTTCTAAAACTCTGTCGATACTTGCCATACCAGTGGTGCTGGCATTTGGAGGATGGCTGATTCAAGAACGATTGCAGGATCAGGCAGTGAGCCGAGATTATGTTCAGTTAGCAGTTTCCATCCTTAAGGAGCCTAAGACTTCAAACGTAGACCCTCAAATGCGGACGTGGGCAGTCCAACTGTTGAATGACAACTCGCCTACAAAATTTAACGCTCAGGTTTTTGAGCAATTGAAATCAGGGACCGCTCAACTGCCGGAGAGCTTTAATGTGACGCAAGCTGCGCCCCCGGTCGCATCAACTTCAGGCAATCCACGAGCAGAAGCAGCAAACGCCGAGCTGAAAGGCTTTGACTTTCTTGTCAGCAAGGATTTCGAAGCGGCTATTCAGGCTTTCGCAACTGCCGAAAAGCTCTGGCCCAGTTATCATAATGTGGCTGAAATTAGAAAATTGCTGGAAGATAATCGCGCCAACCTGGCTGCGGCGCCGAGGGAGGGCAAGAGCGAAGCCTGGAGCAATGTCTATCGGACCTTAACGTCGAAGTATTCGTGGGGTATGCCCGCTGACGTAAAGGACAAACTAACGGCGCAACTTTGAGCCGCGTATCTAATGACTGGGAGGCCGCCCTTACGGTCGGGCTCTGCGACAACTGTGTTCTTATCGTTCGGTCTAATTGAAATGCAGAGCTATTGCAATCGCTTTGCAACTCGTGTGTGACGCCGAGCATCAATAGACATCCCGACAACTTGCTGCGAGAAAGATCGCCAGCGCGACAGCCTGCTGGATACGTTCTAACGCGCGGCAAGACCCCGGCAGTCCTGAAATATCAATAACCGAAAGCTGAAAGTTGATGAGAAAAAACTCTATTTTCCTCTTGGGGATATTTGTGTGCGCGTTCGGATCCACGCTCGCATCCGCTCAGTCTGACCCAAACACGCAGACGAACAACGTGCTACCAGCAGCCTTCTCCGCAAAGCTAGGGAATCCTGCTAATGAAACCAGTGCCGCATTAGATATTGTCAGGCAGATTAGCGAAGCGCGGCGTTTATTGAGCGCGCGGCAAACGTCTGGGGTGTCGCATGATCAGGTGACCCTTGCCGCCTTCGATCCAGCAACGTCGCAGACCAGAGTCTTTTCCTTTGCGAAAAGCGAATTCTTGATAAAGGACGCCGACCTGTTGGCGACTGCGCAACCGGGCGGCCCGGTGCGCGTACACGTTATGCGGGCCAACGGCGTGAACACGGCGGTGACGGTCACCGATGTGTCGAGCGGCCGTTCGCTCGTTCCTCTTCTGGTTCAGTTTCCGATCGTCAAGGGCGGCGCCGTGACCGAGATGGCCTATTACACTTCGGCGCATCCGGCACTGCTTTCGTCCGCAATCACTTACGCGGGACAAACCTACGTGCGCCGGATGCTAGATGCGGCCGCGGCCCGGATGGCCCAGGGCGGCGTAACGATCTCGCCGGACATCGTTGATGTCGCCGAGCACCTTTGCATTGTTGAGCACACAGACCACAAGCGTTTCATGAATGAAGATCAGGCAGTCCTCTTCCCCGAGATTCTTTCTCTATACGCTTTGAATGAAGGAAATACTTTTCGATATTCGGTGAGCACGGCCGGCGCTGGCGGCATGATCCAGATGATTCCGCGAACATACGAAGGGATTCGACAGCAGCATCCGGACGTTTCGCTGCAGCCGGATTTTGTTACGGGGATGCGCGATCATGCGAATGCTTTGGAAGCGATGCTGCTCTATATGAACGACACCTGGAATAAATTGGCGGAGAGCGCGGAGGTCCAGAACGCACTGCGCAACGGCATCGCCACCAAGCCCGAACTTCTGGCCGCTGGCTATAACTCAAACCCCGGTCGTCTGCCCCTTTACTTGAAGAACGGCGGAGATGGATGGCGTACGCTAATCCCTGCTGAAACGCAGATGTATCTAAAAATTTACGGTGCGGTTGATAAGACGCTCGATCTTGGTCCGGATTCGAGCGTTGATGGGACTGGCAAGGGTGCGCAGGTTAGTGGAAGCGTCACGCGGCCTCTGGGTACGGCCGCAGTCTTATCGTGGCTGAGCCAATCGCTCTCTATAGCCAGCCCCTTTTTCGGAGGCCTGATGAAGTGAAGACTACCCCGCCACTTTGTCAATTAAGGGGGAGGTCCAGCAGTTTTCCTGCCTCGGCAAAACGCTTTTTATTTGTCTCGTCGGTATAGTTCTTTGAGCCGGCCATGGCGACGTCGAATGCGGTCCGGCCTTTCTTGTCTTTCAATTTGACGTCCGCGTCTTTTGCCAGCAGGATCTTGATCTCGTCGAGGTTGGCGCGAAATGCAGCCGCCATCAGGGCTGTACCTCCGGAATTATTCTGCGCGTTAATCTCAGCGCCGGCCTCTATCAACTCGGCGAGGATTCCCGGGTTGCTTTGACTGGCCGCAATCATTAAAGCAGTTACTCCTTCATTATCTGTGGCGTTGACGTCAGCGCCTTTCGCGATCAGCAGTTTCACCATTTCGGGATTATCGCGGGCGGGCGCGACCCATAAAAGCGCGGTCTTTCCGGTCTCGTCTTTGGCGTTTACGTTAGCGCCCTTAGCGATCAAGTCCTTGACTGTTTGTATGTCTCCATCCTGGGCGGCTTTTCTCAAAGCTGCTTCAGCCTGAGCGTCCTGGCCAGATACGCTGAAGGCAAAACACGCGATTAGAATAATCACGGATAGGAAAGTTCCTGTTTTCATGTCGGCTTCCTTTTCTGAAGTATCGCTACTTGAACTTCTTATCATGTAACACGACTCGCTCGCCACCACTCATGATGCGCGTCAAACTCCGTTTGGATCAACCGTGGAGTGTGTCAGAAGCCCGACCCTAAGGGAGGGCCACTCTCGCAAGCTGCTCGTGATGAACAAATCGATCCGGGGCTATGTTGTCGAAATTCGAGTTGGCTGATCCCAGCGTTGCCCTTGCTTACGCGCGGGTTTCTGAGACAAACTCATGGACCGTTGACGCAACTTTACAAACAGTTCTGCCTGAGCCGCACAATCGAGCGCGGCCTGATCGAAAACATGTGTAACCTGGGGATGGGACCGCAGGGAGTCGCGCTTGTTTCCACCACCTCTTCATCCTTCTTTGGGAGGTAAAAATGGAGTCTTACCTGATCACCCTTCTACTTATCCCCGTCATTGGCGGTGTCGGCGTGTGGCTGCGAAAACGTTACTTGAAAAAGGTCATGGCCCAAGGTCTGGGAAGGAGCGTGAAGGATCGAGAACTCACTGATATTGCCGAATGGATGGACGCCATTCCTGACGAACCTCCACCTCGAAATGAACCATCGAGGCCGCACGGTTAACGATTTGTCCAGAGATATTCTGCCGCTTCCCTGCCAGGCGTTACGCTTGGAAAATCATTGACTTGCCACGCAAATTGACATAAAAAGCCTCGACGTACGAATCGGTTCTGTACAAATTTTAATTTCAGAGGAGAGCAAGGATGGCTATTTACATGGTGGACCGTGAGCTGCCGGGAGTCACAATGGATCAACTCGGAGCCGCTCAGAAAGCTGCAATCGAAACGGGACAGAAGTTTACCGAAGCGGGAAAGAGCGTGCGCTATATTCGCACAACGTTTGTGCCGGGTGAAGCGCACTGCATGTGCCTGTTCGAAGCGGACAAATGCCGATCTGGTGCGGGAAGTGAATGAGGCTGCGAACATTCCTTTCACGCGCATCGTCGAAGCCCTGGACTTAACACCTTCGTCCTGATGTTCTCAAGGAGACCTGAATGCGAGGAATATTCCTTGTTGTGCGAACCCGCGCCGTCTAAAGCAGGGCGCTCTTAATGTCGGTTTCGCCCGCTGGGTCCGGGCGCGATTTCGATCAATCGGTGTAAAGGATCGAACCTTAGCCTGAACGGTCGCAGCGCGCTCAAACCAAGTAGCACCGGTGCGTCGGCCTCCGCTCCCGAGACAAGGTCGGTCGGAACTCGTCTCAGCACCAGCGATCCAATCGATACGGTAGTCGCGGCCACACGTCGGGATGATATCTGTCCCCCTCCAACATCTCGCACGGTATAAGCGGGTGCTTTGCGATCCGACGACCCTGGATCTCGAATCGCGAGGCCCAGATTTGATCCAGTATCAAGCAGCGCCCGGTCACCGTTGTCGAGCAACACGAACGGCCTGCGGCCCGCCCCCTCGCGCAGCCAGGGTACCACTACTCCTTCGTCAGGCTGTTCGTTACTTCGCAAAGGACTGCTGCGCGGATCAAACGCCGAGAGTTCGTGCTGCGGCAGATTGACAACATAACCCAGCGGCGAAAAAGCTTCGGTGGGATCGAGCACACCGTCGAGGTCGCGCGGCAATCCAGTGATCACCATTGCCTCGCCTTTAGCCGGCAAATAATTATCGCTATCACCAATTGCCAAGCTGTGCAGGGACGCATTACGCGCTGAAGTCGCAGTCCCGCTGAGGCCGGCGATCGAGGTGCGACCACTCTTGATCAAAACCCGAGCCTCATCCGCCACCCTTTGCGACAGGAGCGTCGCGCCGGCTCCGGTATCTATGGCGAAATCAAACGGCCCGACAGAGTTGATCCACGTGCGAACAATCAAACCTCGCCCGGGCACTTCATGAAATGAAACTGGTCCCGGAATTGTGGGTAGGGCCGCAGGGGCCGCTTTCCGGGTTTGTCCCGTATGACGCGCAGCAGAAAGGGCAGCTCCAAATGAAACTGCCCTTCCCACTGTTGTCACAAGCAACAGTACTGCAAACAAAAGTTTAGCCTTACTGCTCATGTGCGATGCCAGCGTTAGTTAGTAACGACGAGCCCGCTTGCGCAGCTTGTAGGTATAAAGCGCCGAGCTGCCAAGTCCGGCCAACGAACCAATGCCCGCGCCCCTCTTGCCGCCGATCAGGCCACCAATCAAAGCGCCGCCTCCGGTACCCATGGCAAGCGTCAGCTTATCGCGGTGCTTCTGCCAGAAAGTTCGTCCACGCGGAGCTGAACCATAGTCGTAATAGACCCGACGATTGTTCGAAGACCGGCGCACTGCCGTCCGTGACGTCGAGGTCGTGTAGCTCGCCGGATAAGTTGTAGTACTAGTTCGGTTATTGGCCGCGGTCGTGCAGGTCGAATAGCCTTCGTTAAAACCCTGCCGATAAGCTGTCTGTTCCTGGGTAGTGCCGAACTGCGAACTCTTATCAGCCGCAATTTGATCAGGCGTCTTCTCAGTGGCGTTAGCCGTCTGAGTATTGTCGTAACCCGTATTCGCCGAGCTGTTGCTCGAGGCCGAACGAGTTATGAGTGAGCCGATGCCCGCCCCAACGAGCGCACCGACCAATGTCAAAATAAGTAGCATTTTCTTTGTAACTAGCATTCCAATATTCTCCTCTTGCCTGATGGCTGCGACGCCTGAATTCTAAACTCGCGCACTTAGTGCGGCAAGATGCATGCCCTACAGACTCCATTCCGGTCGAGGGTCGGGATGAGCAAATGCAGTTTCGGCGAATTTCCACGCAGGGATTGCGATCGCTTTCGAATTGCGACAGCGATCGCAATTGAATTGCAAGACGCTGGCGACGAAGCAATCGCGATTGAAGTCCATTCAGCAGTAAATAAGAATTGATGATGTTCCATATGGGATCACGACGCATTCCAAATGATCACCTGAGTTCTAAATGTTTAGTCGGATCGCTCGCTAACGGCAACTGCGCCGCCGCCTGATGCTTTGCTAGAGGGCGAAGCGAGCATGCACTTGCGGAAGGGTTGATTAGGGGCTGCGGCGGCATTCTCCCAAGCACTCGTTTGCCAGTTGTCGCTGGCGCGCGCCGTCGGAAGCCATCCGGGCAAGGGCATCATTAAGTAGCGAGACAGGACGCGCGTGTACGGTTCGTACATCGCCCTCAGTTCCTCGAGGGTGGTCTCGTCTCCTGCCTCATTACGAAGCGCCACCCCGGTTTCGGATAGAATCATCCGCAGTGTCTCGAGATCCTTTTTCGGCAAGCGCGCGCCATCGTGCTTCACCGGCGAGGTATTGAAGATTTGCGATATATCAACGATGGCATGCCGGGCCATCTTGAATGTCAATTGTGCCTGCCACTTCGGTATTCCATCAATGCCCACCATTACGAGACTGCACGTGTCGAGGACTGTATTCAGCGCAGCCAGCCATGATTGATTGTCGTGTTGCGATCTAAAGAAGCAAAGGACCGGATAAGACAAGTGGCTTTCCATCAGGTCGGCCGCCCACATCTCCCAATCGCGAAGAAACTGGTCGAGACTATCCAGGCTCTGCCCTTCCTGATGCCGCCGCAGCAGTTCGGCCGCAGTTGGCGGGGTCCCGGCGCGAGCGTCCAACATGGAGATATTCACTTCGCGTCGCGAGAAGGCTTGGTAAAGAACGGGAAAATAACCAATTACCAGGGCGAGCAGGCCAAAACCCAGGCTGGCTTCGATCACCGTTATCGCCCGCGCGGCAGTTCCGGCTGGAGCTATATCGCCAAGGCCAAGAGTAAAGAAAGTCGTGCCGCTATAGTAGACATCGGAAAAAAACTCCGCGTGCCCGTTGACGAGATTCAGCTCCGATCCAAACGACCAATGGAGCGAAGCAAAACCGAAAACCAAAGCCACGGCCCAGAGAACCAGCAACGCCAGGAGTGAAAGCGGGCCAAAGACGCTGAGAAAAGTTTCGCGCGCCTTATTCTTCTTGAAGCCGCGAGCAATCGTCGACCACGGGACCCATATGACGCGATAGAAGAGCCGCGTCAAGCGAAAGCGTCTGGTGACCCGACGCGGCAGGACGATAGTTTCAAAGACGTCCCACAGGACGACTATGATTAGCGCCACACCAATTAGTCCGATGAGAATGGACATCGTTTTGGGAATCGATGAATGAAAAAGAAAAAGGACCGGCGCAAACGAACGTCGCTCCGGCCCTGCTGGTATTAAATGGCGCCGCGACTACGCCGCGCGCTGCGCCGGAGCCGCCGAGCGCAAGAGTTCGATCGCCTTCTTCATCTGAGTGTCTTCCGGTTGCGGCTTGGGCGCAATTGGTTCGGAAGGCGGCGGTTTGATTGTAGGCTGGTTCGGCTTCTCGTCATTATTGCCCGTCAGGTCCTCGACGTCGCCGGCATCCTGACTTTCCGCGCGCTTAACTTCTACCGAAGGGGCGATGCCTGAATGGGTTCGATCTTCGCCCAGAAAAGGTTTGCCGCTGCCAGACGCCCACTTTACGGTGGTTAGCAGCAACCCATCGCCATCACGCAGGGTGAACAATTCCTGTTCGGCACCGGCGCCGAAACTCTTTTCGCCAACCACGTCGCCGCGTTTGTCTTCCAGAAACGCCGAAGCTACTACTTCCGCCGCACCGGCCGTGCCTGAATCAATCAAGACCACTACCGGTCCATTAAACACGGTGACCTTGGGGTCGGCTTCAAAACTCTTCAAGACCTTCTGTTCCCGGCCAATTGTCTTGGCAATTTGTCCGTCGTGGATGAAAAAGTTTGCGACCGTAACACCTTCCTGGATATCGCCGCCGGCCACACTCCGCAGGTCGAGCACAATCTTTTGTGCTCCCTGCTTCAGCAGTTCCTGCAAGCGCGCGCGGGCATCGGCAGCTTCGCCGCTATCCAGACTGTTAATTCGCAGCACGCCAATTTTGCTGGCTTCCATCCGCGCTTCCGCGGCGGGTGCGCGAAATGAACTGCGCTTCACGGCCAGCGTCAAAGGGAGCGAACCCGCGCGCAGAATACGGAGTTTTACTTCTGATCCAGGCGCGCCGTTGAGCAATTGTCGAGCGTCATACAGCGACACGTCACGGGTGGCCTTGCCGTCAATATATTCGATAATGTCACCGGCTCGGACGCCCGCCTGATCGGCGGGAGAGCCTTTCACCGGCGCAACTACGTACAGGAACGAGGCGACCTGCGACAACTCAGCGCCAACCCCAACCTGAGTGCTCTTGCTGCCGGCGCGATAGTCCTTCACCTGATCCGAAGTAAGATAGGTCGAGTATGGATCGAGCCCGTAGGCCAGCCCGCGCAAAGCTCCGGCGCGAACCTTTTCCATGTTCGGCTCATCAACATAATCGTTCTGAATATGTTGGAGCACGCTCTCGAAAATTTTCTGTTGAGCTCCCGGGTCGTTCGCCGGTTGCTGGGCACGAGTCGCCAACCAGGCGCCTGCGATCGTGTAAACTGCGAGCGTTGCCGAAAGGATAATCAGGGTAAATTTGCTTTTGAATGACATCAATTGGAACCTCAAATCAACTATCAAGCCTGGCTGGGCAGGGAAGACTTAAACGATTAGCCAAACGCCTGTATCATACCGTGGCTCTAAAACGTGCGCAAGCGATGCGCTTTAGTGGCACAGACTTCAGTCTGTGATCTTATGCACCAATCACAGACAAGTCCGTGCCGCTTACTCTGGACGGATTCACTGAATTGAAAGAACCGGAAACAGTGCCCTCCCGGGCGATCCTGCCCGATTCCGCCGGCCGGCTGCTGGCCCTCGATCTGGGCGCCAAACGCGTAGGTGTCGCTATTTCCGATGAACTAAGAATAACTGTGAACCCACTGCCGGCCATTGAACGTCGAAGTTGGAAAGATCTATTGCGTCACGTCAACGCCATAATCGACTCGTACGATGCGCGCGCCCTCGTGATTGGTTTGCCGCTGAGTTTAGCGGGCGCCGAAGGATCGGCGGCGCAGAACGCGCGGGCAATAGCCGAAAAGTTTCAGCGATCACTGCCTGTCCCGGTCCATTTACAGGACGAACGTCTAACCACCGTCGCGGCTACTGAACGTTTGCAGGCAGCCGGGCGGACCGCGCGCGAGATCGATCAAGAGGTTGACAGTGAATCCGCTTCAGTCATCCTGGCTGATTTCATCGCACAAAACGCACTCGGCAACAGGTAAGCAAGAATAGAAGAACGATTCGGGGTGGTTATTAAAACAAAAACCAAGTGGCTCTTGCTCGCAATCGCGGTAGTTCTGATTGCCGTGCCCGCCATTTTCTCTCTATGGATCTACCGCGAGCTGCATGCGACGGTCGTCCACGGAAAAGCAAATGACTATATCGAGATTCCGCGCCGGTCCACGCCTGAGGGGATCGCCAACAAACTTCTGGCCGAAGGCGTAATTCGACGCACCTGGCCGCTGCTCTTCTACATAAAACTGACCGGCAGCGCGAAGCTGATCAAAGCCGGCGATTACCGCTTCCCTTCTCCAATCTCAGCTCTGGGAGTTTTGAGAAAGCTCGAAGAGGGTGAGCAGCGCCTCAGTCGTTTTACTGTGATCGAAGGTTGGACGCGGTGGGACATCGCTGAATCGCTGGCTCATGTTCCTGAATTGCATTTGCGCGACAAGGACGAAGCGCTCGCGTTGATGGACGACGCCACGGCGATTCGCGACCTGGATCCGTCGGCCACGAATCTGGAGGGATATCTTTTTCCGGCAACCTACAGTTTTCCCGACGACACCAAACCTGCTGCCATGATCTCCGGAATGGTAAAACGGTTTCGCCAGGAGTGGACGCCCGAGCGGGCTGAGCGGGCCCGGGTTATGGCAATGACGCCCCGGCAGATCGTGATCATCGCCTCGCTGATCGAAACTGAAGCCAAGCTCAAGGACGAGCGCCCAATGATCGCTTCGGTGATCTACAACCGGCTTAACAAACACATCGCGCTGGGCGTCGACTCTTCGATCATCTACGCGTCAAAGCTGGCAGGCAAATGGCGCGACGACGGCAAGGTTTATAGGAGCGATGTCGA
>JAWVEM010000047.1:0-5534 GCA_033856735.1 Blastocatellia bacterium | reverse complement strand
GGTCAGAGCTTCGATTCATCGACGCTTTTCTCTCTTCCGAACGGCGCCAGACGCTCGCCCGATCTTTCATGGATTCGAAACGAACGGTGGGAGGCTTTGAGTCCTGAACAGCAGGAACAATTCCCTCCGCTCTGTCCGGACTTCATGATCGAACTTAGATCGAAAACCGATTCGCTAAAGAGTTTGACGGAGAAAATGGAAGAATACGTTGCTAATGGCGCGCAACTTGGTTGGTTGATCGATCCCTTCGAGCGCAAAGTTCATATCTATCGGCCGGGCATGGCCGCTGAAATTCTGAATGACCCTGAAACCGTTTCCGGTGAGCCTTTGCTGAAAGGTTTTGTTTTGCAAGTTCGAGCACTCTGGGATTAGATGTTTTCATTATGAGTTTTTCAAACGACACCCAACTTAACGAGATCAGCGCGAAAGTGAACACCGGCGAACGTCTCTCATCCGCGGACGGCGTAGCCCTCTTCGGCACCAATGATCTGAACGCGCTCGGCAAACTTGCCGACACTGTGCGGCGGCAGAAGCATGGCCGCACGACTTACTTCAACGTCAATCGTCATTTCAATCCGACGAATGTCTGTTACGTCGATTGCAAGTTCTGCGGTTTCTTTCGCACGCCGCGTCAGCCCGACGCCTATACGCACAACATTGACGACTCGCTTCGCATCGCCGGACAGGCCGTGACGGAAAGCGCTACTGAACTGCACATCACCGGCGGCTTGAACACTAAATTGCCGTTCAGTTATTTCACCGATTTACTTTCGGCTTTGAAGCAGAGCTATCCGCAGCTTCATCTGAAAGCATTCACGATGGTCGAACTTGATCACTTCGCTTCTTTCTACAAGATGAGTGACGAGGACGTGATCCAACAGTTGATCGAGGCCGGCCTGGATTCCTGTCCGGGCGGCGGCGCCGAGATCTTTCGCGAACCGACGCGCTCGATGATTTGCGCTCACAAATGTGACGCCGAACGTTGGCTTGAATTGACCGGGAAAGTCCACGCCGCGGGTTTGAAAACAAACGCCACGATGCTTTACGGCCATATCGAATCCGCGGAAGACCGCGTCGATCATCTGGTTCGTCTGCGCGAGCAGCAGGACAAATCCGGAGGCTTTCAATGCTTCATTCCGCTGGCCTTTTATCCGCCTGACACGCAGATGGCGCACCTGCCCGGGCCTTCCGGCGTCGATTCGCTAAAGACTATGGCCGTGTCGCGCCTGATGCTCGACAACTTCCCGCACATCAAAGCGTACTGGGTAATGCTCGGCAAACGCCTCGCCCAGGTCGCTTTGCATTTCGGCGCAAACGACGTCGACGGCACCATCACGCAGGGCGGGGAACTGACTGAGAGCTATTCCGTCGAAGCCAACAACGAGGTGAAGATGACGCGTCCCGAACTCATAAGCTTGATCGCCGAAGCCGGCTTCGAAGCGGTCGAGCGCGATACGCTTTATAACTCGGTAACCCGGGAAAACGTCGTCGCTTAAACGGCGTCCAGAAAAGCTCGCCTAAGATTGAAACATTTATTCGCCATCTCAACTATTTCTTATTATCAATGACTACAACTCAAACACGCACAATTACGGTTGCCCACTCGCCGGACTCCGACGACGCCTTTATGTTCTACGCCCTGGCGACGCAAAAACTCGAAACCGGCGAACTAGAGTTCGAGCACGTTCTCAAAGACATTCAGACGCTGAACGAGGAAGCGACCAGGGGTACCTACGACGTCACCGCGATCAGCTTTCACGCTTACGCCTACGTCGCCGACAAGTATGCTCTGCTGCCACACGGAGCTTCGATTGGCGACAATTACGGTCCGATAGTCGTCGCCAACGAAGATCGGAAGCCGTCTGACTTATCGGAGATGAAGATAGCCGTGCCCGGCAAACTCACCAGTGCGTTTCTGGCGCTCAGCATTTATCAACCGAATTTCAAGTATGAAGTCGTGCCGTTCGATCAGATCATCGAAGCGGTGACTTCGGGACGCTGCGATGCAGGTTTGCTGATTCACGAGGGCCAGCTCTTCTATCAAACGATGGGCCTGCACAAAGTCCTGGACCTGGGCGAGTGGTGGCACGAACACACCGGGGGCCTGCCGCTGCCGATGGGCGGAAACGCGATCCGGCGAGACCTCGGCGCCGAAACGATCGGCCAGGTTTCAGCTTTGCTGAAAGAGAGTATTCAGTACTCACTCGACAATCGTGAAGATGCTTTGCAGTACGCAATGCAGTTCGCGCGCGACATGGATCCCGCGCTGGCGGATCGCTTCGTCGCGATGTGGGTGAACGACCTGACGCTTGATTACGGCGAACGCGGCCGCGAAGCCGTGCGCCGTTTGCTTGCCGAAGGTCACGAGCGGGGCATCATTCCGCACCAGGTTGATATTGAGTTTGTGGGGTGATGCTCGTGGCGCGGACCGCCAGACCGTGACTTAACTCGCAATGAAATTACCACATTGCGCGCGGCCGCAATTCGTTGACACCGTCGCCGTTCACCGCGCAAAATGCTGCTCACCATGAAAGCTCCCCGATTTCTCTTACGCGGATTTCGCCGGCCCAGCGAAGTTGCTTCGCTGGCTCTCGGTAAACTCGAGCGGCAAGTGCTGGATCAAATCTGGCGCAGCGGTGAAGTCAGCGTGCGCGATATCTATCTGGTCTTCGAAGAACGCATCGCCTACACCACCTTGATGACCACGCTCGATCGTCTCTTCCGCAAACAGATTCTCGAGCGTCGCAAAGATGGGCGAGCTTTCTTTTATTCGCCAGCCGTCTCACGTGAAGAATTCGAGCATGGCATTCGTGAAGACGTAATCGACGGTTTGCTCGGACGGGATGCGCAGGGCGTTCAACCCGTGCTGGCCTGCATCGTGGATACGGTCAGCGAGCGTGACCGCGAATTACTCGATGAACTCGATCGTTTGATCAAAGAAAAGAAGCGAGAGCTGCGGAGAAAGGCGGATTAGACGTGTACGAGTTGCTGGGAATCTGTCTGGTACTGGCAGCGCTGTTGACGATCAATGCGCTGGCTTCGTTGGCGTTTGGCGCCTGCTCGCCATTAGTGCGACGGCTGTTGCAGGGCCGCTCAGCTCGAACACGCGCAGAGATTCTTTTCGCTCTGCGCGTCGGCCCAGCAGCGTTGGCCACGCTCTCGGTTGCCTTGTTTCTGGTGCCTTCCTATGTCGGCTACGAGCCTTACCGCACTCCTGAAATCGTCAGCAAGAAACTCGCGGGCCTGGCAATCCTTTCTGCGATTGGCGTGGCGCTCGCCCTATGCCGAGCCGTACGTTCGTGGTTTGCAACCCGAACGCTGCTGCAGGAATGGCTCTCCGGCGCGGTCCGGATAGAGCTCAGCGGCACGAGCATCCCCACGTTTCGCATTTCTCATCCATTTCCGATTATTGCCGTCGTCGGCACCTTCAGGCCGCGCCTCTTTATCGCCGCACACGTTTTGGAAACGCTTAGCGAGGAAGAATTGACGGCGGCCATTGCTCACGAAGGTGGGCATCTGCAGGCTCATGACAATCTCAAGCGCTCGTTAATGCGAGCCTGCGGCGATGTGTTGATGATTGTTCCCTGTGGCCGGACTCTGGATCGAGCCTGGGCGGAAGCCGCGGAAAGCGCGGCCGATGAACGCGCGGCACAAGAGAGCGCCGACACAGCTCTCAATCTGGCGTCGGCCTTAGTCAAAATCGCGAAAATGGTTCCGGTCGGAGCGCGGGCAGCAGTTCCTCTGGCGGCATTCCTGGTGGGTGTAGAAGAAACTCGTGGCGTCAAAGCTCGCGTGCGCCGGTTGCTCGAGATCGCTTCGAATAGCTACCTGCGCCGAAGTCCCGATCGCATGATTACTCGCCTTTTGCCGGCTGCTTCAGTTTGCGGTCTGCTCCTGCTCGCTCTTGTAATCGCCAACAACCCGATCGTGCTGGTGACTATCCACACAGTGATCGAAAGCGCGGTCAGGCTTCTCTCTTAAAATCTTTTCGTCTTGATCAGATCAGCGGCGGAGCGGCTCGTCGCCTTTTAATCGAAACGGCAAAATCGAATCCCTAGACCGTCATTCCAACTGATGCTATGTCGCTTTCATGTCCTCCAGCGGGCGGCGTAACCAAACAAACAACGCGGCGGCGCTCAGTTGCGCCACGACGCCGAAGACCACCAAAGCGATCAGAGAGTAATCGTACAGCATCCCCATCGTGACGCTGCCCACAAACCACAGCACTCCGTACGCCGCATTAAACGCGCCAAACGCCGTTCCCCGTTTGTTCATAGATACTGCCTGAGAAATCCCTGAACGCAGGGTCGCGTCCTGCGCACCCAGGCCCGTGCCCCAAAAGGCGACGCTCAGATACACCCCTGTGGGTCCGCCGAGAAAACCAAACGGCAACGCCAGCAGCGAAACTAAAATTCCCAACACGATAATCTGAATGCCGTATCGATCGAAAAGTCTGCCGAACAAAAGCGCAGTCAAACCGTTTACGCCCATCGCGCCCGCGTACAGCAACGGAATCGTTTCCGGCTTTGTGAGCGACTTGCTTTGAAAGTGATAGGCGAGCAGCGGGAAATCGACAAAGCCCAGGGCCAACAAGCCCGCCGCCGCGACGTAGATCCAGAAAACTTTCGGAAGATTCCTTTCGGTCGGTGGCGGCGGCGGGGTGCCCTTGTCAGGCCGCGCCGCCCGCGCAAAGAGTAGCGCGATAAAAGCAGCCACGGCCGGCACTGCCAGCCAAAGAAAAGCTGGACCAAAATGATGGGTCCGCGCGACGGAGATAGCCACGAATAAGGGACCAAGAACGGCGCCGGCCTGATCCATTGCGGCGTGTAGTCCGAAGCCCTTGCCGTGACCGACGACCTCAGTGGCCTCGGAAAGCAAAACGTCGCGGGCGGGGCCGCGCAAACTTTTCCCCGTGCGCTCGGCGATGATCAGCAGCGCGGCTGCATGCCAATTTCCCGCGAACGCCAGTCCGGGCACGACCACCAGATTCAAGAAATACCCGAGCGTAGTGATCGTCCAGTAAGCGCGCGTCTTGTCGGCCAGGCGGCCGGAAAAATAACGAAGACTGGCGGCGATCATTTCGCCCAGTCCCGCGATGATGCCTACCTGCGTGGCGCTGGCGCCGAGGTCCTTGAGTAACGGACCGATGACGCTGTGCGCGCCTTCGTAAGTCATGTCCGCGAACAGACTGACAAAGCCGAGCGCGACAATGAAGCGAAAAGCGTTTTTTCGATCCTGCTTTGAAACGTTCAAGATGTTGACTCGAATGCGAATTTATATTGCGACAGCAGTAACGCAAGTTGTTAACTTGCGCTGGTTCGCAAATTAACAATTTGCGCTACAGCAAAAGCCGGTCGCTACTGCTCCCGATATCGACGTCATACTCAACCATCCGCGAACCTAGCCAGCGATTCGCGACTCAGTTTTTCTCAGACAAAACTTCCAACACAGACAGCACGCCTAAGACCAGCAACAGACTCACCGCTACGTAACGCACAACTCCGGGAGCGACACGATCCCGCAGCCAACGGCGA
>JAWVEM010000046.1:0-26883 GCA_033856735.1 Blastocatellia bacterium | reverse complement strand
ACGTCGGCGCCTTTCGTTTCCACGCGATCGTAACGAAAGGTTTGTCCGCTGAGGTTCTGTGTCGCTTCGTTCGGCGACAAACATTTGGCGTCGTCGGCTTCCGCGCTCGTGCCGGTGGGATGAATGCCGAGGAGGTCGGCAGTGAGGCCTTTGATTTGAGCGGAGTTGAGAACCAAAGTGCCGCCGTTCCGAACATAGGAGCCGAGCTTCGCGACCCAAGCGCTCGTCCAATCGATCGTGCCGCCGACCACGACTGCGCGATAAGAATCGATCGCATCGATGGGTGAAACCCGATTCGCGCCGGGGGCGCTCTGTGCGGACGGGCCGACCGCGCTCCCAGCGTTTGCTCGACTTTGGACTTTGGACGTTGAACTTTGCGCTGGCGAAGCAACCAGCACGTCGAAAATGTTTCCAAAGATTGCCGGTACGAATGCCTGGCGTTCGCCGCTGGCGGGCTCGCCTTCCCGAACAGGTCCGGGATAGTAGGCCGCGCCGAACAGCTCGCGCAGCGCGCGATCGCTACGATTGATTTGGGAAATCTCGAACGGCCATTGCGGATAGTCCGTCATTTCAAAACCGTGGGCGGGGTCCAGCAGAAAAGCGATCGGCGTGTAAGGCGTTCCCGGATCGGGGTGCTTCTCGGCAAAGCGGATGAACTCTTCGGTAATGCGGCCCAGCGGATTGAGCTGGAAAGGATGTTCGCCCGGCCCCGGCTTAAAAAACTGATCGAAGCCCTGCTCGAGATAGATCGCAGACGCGCCGGACATGTAATAGAGGTAGTAACTCTTGCGATACCACGACAGCGACGGACCCATCGTCGCGCCATACCGTGAATGAAAAAAGTTGTCGGGCCCCGCAAAGCTCAGTTGCTTGGTGAACACCGTCGCGGTGTCGCCAAAGTTCGGCGCGTGATAATAGAAGACGCTACCGCCATACTGCCGCGCCGCCCCACGGTTGAACGCGAGTCGCATCGCAGTCATCGGCTGCACGGCCGCCGTTTCCATCCCAATCGATCGCACGCCCCATTCGCTAAGCGCGTGAGCGAACGACGTGCTGGAAGTGGACTGGGCCGGAATCATCTTGTCCCACATCGGCCCGATCGGGGTCTTAAACATCGCACTCCACTTTCGCGCCAGCGCGTCGGTGTAGAATTGACGGTGCGCTTCGAGCAACTGCGCGCGAGTCATGTCCGGCGTGATCTTTAGATACTGCGGGGCTTCACTCCACACAAAACCGACGCTCTCGCCGGAAATCCAACCCATGAATTGGTCGCGCAACTCTCCGTTCAAGAGTTTCCAGGCGGCCTGTGCTTCAGCGTCTGAGGCGAAGTTTGCCGAGCCATAGTTAATCAAAATCGCAAACGGCGATTTTGTCTCAGCAAGATAACGGCGAAAGGCGCTGCCGTCTTTCAAGAGCTCGGGCAGATCGTTGATGTAAACAGTCGGCACTACCAGCTTCGAATCGAATATCGGAACTTCCCGCTTGCCTGAGTAGGTTTTGACGAACTCATCGATCGGCTCGGCATTGAACGGATAAAGCGGACGTTCGGCGGGCGGTTTGTCGTAAAGCTGCCAAAACTCTTTCGCGATGTTCCACGGCATCAGAAAGTCGCGGCCGGCGACTTTTGGACGCGCCCAGGAGGGCGGCACATCGACTCGCTCGGGGGTTTCGATCAGTGGGCTCAGCGGCGCGCGCGTGCTCGCCCACTCGCGCAAGTAACGCATCGCCGCGAAATCAGGTTTCCTTCTTCCCTGCGGAACATAGGCGAGATCGTTTGTTACCAGAACGCAATCGACCTGACGCACACCCTGCGCAGCTTTATCGAGCTCGATCGAAATTCGCGCCGGACCTTTCGCCAGGGTTGCCGGGGCGCCGTCCCACGCGAATGACCAGCCCCAGTACATGCTTACTTCATCATGCGGATCGATGAGGTCCCTCGCGCCGAACTCATGTCGCGCGACCTCGCGCCCCTGCTGCGTAATCCGCGCGACAAAGGGTTCCGACTTGTTGGCCCAGTCCGCATAGCGGACCCAGATTTTGTATTCGCCAGGTTGCGGGACTTCAACGTCCTGCCAAATCACGCCGCGCGTTTCGTCGGCCGACGCAGCCACCGAATTCCATTCGCTCTCGCCGCCCTGCGTCCACTCAGCCGAGACACCGGGACCGTTTATCGACCAACCGGGCGCCTTGGCAGCAGACAAGTTCAGGTAGGAAGGGTTCAGCAAAGGTTCGTGGCGCGACGTCTCGGTGATGCCACGCATGTTCTCAGCTTCATACCAGAGATATTCGAAGGCGTGGCGGGACTGGACCGGCGACGCGGACTTAACCAGAGACTGTGCCGGCGAATCGACGAAACTGATACAAGCGAAAACAACTGCTGTGAGTAGAAGACGTTTCATTCTGTTAATAGGCATTCTGGATTTCGTTGTCTTCTGCATCAAGGGCGGGCGGGGCCTTTGCTAAACTCGATCACTGTGGGTTATTCAGACGCTCATTTAGGCTTTTGTCGAATGCTGCTCTTGGATCACAGACTGAAGTCTGTGCTACTTAAACCGAAGCACTACTCTTCTAATGTCCAATTTGCCAAGCCTTAACGACGTTGGTTGGCCGGACCAACATGATTACTTCCAGCAGCAAGCTATCCCTGATCCAAATTAGCAGCACTGCCTCAATCACAAAGAAAACGATCAGTGATCGCAGCCACCCAAGCTTACGGGCTATCATGAACCCAAGGCCGCAACACATGATATCGCCCAGCGAATTCATTACTGTGTCGCCCTGGTAACCCAGAGCTGCCGTGGCCGCGCGATAGTGTTGGATCACAGTGTTCGTGTTCTCGATCAATTCCCACACAGCCTCCAGGGTTATCGCGATGCAGAAACGCCAGCTTCCCGGCAGCCGGCGAGCGAGCAGCCAGAGCAAACCGCCGAATATCAGTCCATGCAGAATGTGCGTAAAGCTATAAGGGTCGAGGAAGGTTTGCGAAGTTAGTGAGCTCCAGCCATTGCTGGTCCAAAAAAACCTGAAGCCGCACGAGCACCACCAAAGTCGTCCCTGGTGGTGAAGCTGCAAGGCAGTCGCCCCCAGGACAAGAACAATTATCGACCACGGCCAGAGATTTCTTTTGTTTGCGGCAAACACTTTGGGTAGGCGAGTGATCCAGGATCAGCCAAGCGCATTCAGGCAGTCGGCCATACTGCGTCGCCGGCAGGTGAACATCGGCGTGTCGCGTAGCGTGAAAGAACTGGCCTTGGTTTCACGAAGCTCCTGAACCAGATCGAGAAAGTCGGAAGGATTATCGGTTTCGAAAGCGACTACAAACTCCTGGTCGTCGAGCCCGAACGAGTAGCTGGTATGCAGCTTCACCGAACGATATTTCGAACCTATGCGTAGATTCTCGGCCATCATTTCCTGGCGCTGTTCCTGCGGGCGAGAGTACCACTCGCGGGTTCTCTGCAAAGGACAGACAAACAGGTAATCCGACTGGCCGGGAACTACATGCACGCTATCCTCCGGCTCCTCGGAACAATCCTTCTCGATATACATTGAGCGCTTGGTCATTGAAAGAAATGACTGGGTCGCCTCCACATATTTCGCCATCGCGGTCTGATTCAAACGGCCGGTCATTTCCTGAATCGGATCAAGCGCAGTGCCGATGCGCCAAATCATGAAGTCGGCATTCGTGCGCAGCCCCACGGTGGAATAGGAATGAATCAATAGCCGTTTGCGAAAATCGTCGATGGTGTCGATGAAGCCCTGCTTGCAGTGGCCCTTGTCGGGATCATCGAGCATTCTCCATTCAGGCCGGGCGCGGTAGAAAGTAAAGTTGACGAACTGGCGCGGAAGCTTGCTCTTGTGCTCTTCGAGTTCTTCTACGTTGGGGGCGAGCCGCAGCGACCCTCGGGTAGAGTTGTTCGTCTGATCGCGTTCCGTAGTCATCGCACAGATTGTTCGATCAAAAGGGGAGTCTCGTTCGTCTAATCTTTACCGCGCAAGAATGCTTGAGTGTGGCGCGCACCTATTCTGCCTTTTGTCTTTACTGCTTTGCAACCAGACAGGAGGCGAGTGTCTTCGGTTTGGATGAATATGAAGCATAAGGACGCCACACCGGGCGGCTTCGACGTGTGCCGCGGCTAACGAAGGAACTCGAAACCTGCATGCTATACTGCGGCGTTCGCATAACTTAAACCAGGAACTATTCGGAGATAAGAGAATGAAACGTCAATCGCTCGTTCTAGTCGCAGCCGCCGCTCTACTGTTTTTGGCCGCCTGCCAAACTGATAAGACTGCAACTACGCCGAATGCGAATAATAATAATTCGGCGACGACTAAATCGACTCCGGACGAGTTTGCGGCCGCGCGCGTAAGTTATGAGAAGAACTGCAAACTTTGCCATGGCGCGAACGGAGAAGGCGGGCCGGTAAAACTCGATGACGGCACCAAGCTGAAGGTGCCGAGCCTGCGCGAAGGACACGCGCTCCGTCATCCCGATTCAGATTTCGTCAAACAGATTACCAAGGGCGGCGATGGCATGCCTGCCTTTGGAGAGAAGCTGAAACCGGAAGAGATCAACGACATGGTTCGTTTCATTAGACACGAGTTTCAGGGTGGCATGATGCCGCCAAGCGAGCCAATGAAATCGCCAATGAAAAATATGAACATGAATATAAATATGAAGTAAGGTTCGTCCTGTCGAGTAGAAGAGCGGAAGAGAGTGTGGGCTCGCGCTCGGGGTTACGGCCGGCGGTTCCGAGCTTACCTAGCGTCGCGGCGTTTACTATTCATCTTTCACGATTTACTATTCATCTCGCCATGCACCCATAGCTCAGTTGGATAGAGCGTCTGACTTCGAATCAGAAGGCCGCAGGTTCGAGTCCTGCTGGGTGCACCAAAATAGTTTCGAGTTCAAGCTTTAGCTTGCGCCTGTAACCAACGACCTCAAGAGCGGCAATTGCGCCTGGCTGTAGACCAGGCGGGCTTCTCTGCCCTGCGGTGGTTCGAGTCCATCTGTTTTTTCAGCATAAAAAAAAGGCCGGCGCAGGAGCCGGCCCTTTTTCATTCTTCTCGGGCTGTGTGGAGTGTTGCGACCCGGTCGCTACCGCTCCCCGTACTGTCGGATCCGCGCGCCGATCATTGCGCGCTGCTGGAACTCCTAACGTCAGGAGCGGGCTTTGCAGCTTTCTCACTTGCGGGTTTCTTTTCATTCGCGGCGGAACTTGCCGCCGGGTCGCGTGTCAATCGCACGTTACCATTGATGCCTGAGAGCGTGATCGGCGCGCCGCCGGTTCCGATGTGGGCGGAGTAGCGCGATCCGGGCTCTTCTTTATCGACGGTAACGTCGGCAATTTCTGAACGAACGTTGCCATTCATTCCCTTGGCAGTGAGATCGGCGTTCAAGCCATTTGCCAGGCGTAGTTCGATTCCGCCGTTGACGCCCCTGATGCTGGCACCGCGTTCACCCATCTGCTTCAGGCCAACGACGATGCTACCGTTGATGCCGCTTATCTCAGCCCACTCACCGGCCTGGCCTAACTCGATGCGCCCGTTGATCCCTTTAGCTTCCAAAGCGCCGTCGATGTCTCCGGTAGTGACCCGGCCGTTGATGCCTTTCAACGCCAGAGCGATTTGACGCGGCGCCTTGATGGTTACCTCTTCGTTTGGATTGCTGCCAAACAAGTGCTCCCAGAGGCCGGCGTGGCGTGCATCTCTGCCGCGCACCAGCAAGCCAGTCGCTGTTTGCTCAATGATGACTTCGCGCCGAGTAAGCGACCCGCTGTTTTTCCCCGTCCTCAGCACGTAGACTTCCGCGGTCTTAGTGTCTGAAGTTTGAATATCGACTTTGCCGTTAATCCCCTGCACCTCCAGGCGCGCGCCTGGTTGCAGCTCAAAGCTCTTGCGGATCTCATCACGGGCCTCGCCCTGCGAATCCTCGCTCATGCCCGCCGCTTTGCTCAAACCGCGAACGCCGCCGTGCGATCGCCACAGACCGAGGGTCGCCGCCCCCACTACCAGAATCACTACAATCAATACACGTTTCATTGAGTTTCTCCTGAAGAGCCGAGTGTCGCGCGTCTGCGCGAGCTTTTGTTGCTGAACGAAGTTCGCAGGGTCCAGGTTCCTGCAAACTTCATACGGCGGCCGGAGAGCGCGCGGCTTACTCTTTCTTATTAGCGGCGATGTACTTTTCCAGCTTCTTTCGATCCGGATATTCAGGGCGCTTCTTAAGGAACTGTTCGTATTCAGACGCGGCCCTGGCTTTCATCCCGGCGCCGTTATAAAGCAGGGCCAGCCGCAGATGGACGTCGGCCTTTCCCTGCGGGTCGAGCCGCAAGGCTTCGTTTAAATATCCGACGGCCGCTGAACCCTTCTTCGTTTGCAGGTAGGATTCGCCGAGAAAGTAGTAGGCATCGGCTGAGGGTGGTTGGATGTTCACCGCGCGAGTCAGAATCGCGATGCTATTTTCAAATTTCTTTTCGAGAAAATAGAGCCGCCCCAGATTGAGGTTCGCCAGGAAAAACATCGGGCGCACGCTGATCGCGCTCAGGTAAGATTTTTCCGCGGCGTCGAAGGACTGCCGCGCCAGGTAAGCCGTTCCCAACTCGGTCCAGGCCTGGAAATCCTTCGGATCGTTTTCCAACAGTTGCCGCAGCATGAGAATGGCGTGCTCGTATTTCTTCTGGTTGGTATCATTTTGCGAACGGATGAAAAGCCGCTCGTTCGCGTCTGAACGTTTGTAAAAATCGGCGGCCGAGATCGTCGACGTCTTGATTATCTGGCCAGCCGCAGGCCGCCACTCCAACTCGATATCCTGGCGAAAGTCCGTCTTGAAAGGTGAAAACACTGAGACGCGAACCCGGGCGATCAACTTATTCTCAACCTCGACGACCACATAGTATTCGCCGTCTGAGAGGTTCAGAAATTGATATCGCCCTCGATTGGGAATAGAGACGCGCTGGAGGCTGTTTCCACTGCGGCTGTAAAGAATAATGTCGTAGCTGAGCGGCACCGCTTCGCCTGCTTTGCTTTCATCGACCCTGAGGTCGCCAAAAAGCTTATGGCCTCCGGCCTGGGCCCGGGTCTCTGGTCCACAAGACAAGCCAATGAGCAGGAAGATAAAAACCGGAATGAGAATCGCGGTGAGTTTATTGAGAAAGCAGGCACGCCCGTGAGAGACGCGTAATACCGAGTTGTGCACTCGAGTCACCATGGCTTTGGCCTTTGCGAGGACCTTACAGCTCTACGGCTTTTTATTGTCGGCGATGTATTGCTCCAACTTTTTACGATCTTTGTAATCGGGACGCTGCTTTAGGAACTCTTCGTACTCAGTCGCGGCCTTCGCTTTCATCCCGGCATTGTTGTAAAGCAGCGCGAGCCGCAGATGCACGTCGGCCTTACCCTTTGGATCCAGCCGCACAGCCTCGTTGAGATAACCCACGGCCACCGAGCCTTTTTTCACTTGCAGATAAGCTTCACCCAGTAGTTGATTGGCATCGGCGGATTCAGGTTTGATCTCGACGGCTCGTTTCAGAACTTCGATGGCCTTGTCGAACTTGTTTTGGACCAGGTAGAGACGGCCGAGATCAAAATCGGCCAGGAAGAAGGAAGGGCGGGCCTCGATTGCGCTCAGGTAAGATTTTTCCGCGTCGCCGTACGACTCTTTCAGAAGATAGACAGTGCCCAGTTCCGTCCAGGCCTGGAAATCCTTCGCATCGCTATCGAGTAGCTGGCGCAGCGATGTGATTGCCTGATCGTACTTCTTCTCATCAGTAAATTTGTGCGCCGTGTTGAAGAGCTTTTCATTACTGTCCGATCGCGCGTAGGCATCCTCGGCGGAAACAGTTGCCGGTTTGGCTCCTTTGCTGCCAATGCCCGTCGCCCGGAATTCCAGTTCGATATCGAAGCGCACGTCGGTCTTGCCGATGTTAGGTTGCGAGTAAAGCCGGACCCGCGAACGGGTAATTTCGCGATTCTCGACTTCGACGGCGATGTCATATTCACCATCGATCAAATCAAGGAAACGGTAACGCTGTCCGTTGGATACCGTCGTGCGCCCGACGATTGTCCCGCCCGGGAGGTAAAGAACTATCGAATAGCTTAGTGGTTTGTCGGCGCCGGCCAGGCTTTCGTCAACCTTCAGATCTCCCTCGAGGATGTTCTTGCCAGAGCCGAGAGTCAGGATGGAACCGCTGCCGCGCTGGGCTCGGCCCAACGCCGCCGCTGACAAAACCAGCGCGGCAATGATGAAAGCATTGAAGCAGAGTCTTGGACGAAGATTGTGGCCAGGCCGATAGTCAGAGAGTTGATAAAGCATAAACCGCCATCTCCGTTTCAAAGGACTTCGGGGGAAGGACACTTCGGGAGACTGTAATCAGCCGGCGTTAACAAAACAAGTGTAGCGGAGCTCCCTGCCCTCAGGGTGATAAAAATTTGCGGGCTGGCGCATAAACCTCCAGCCCGCGCTAAGACGTTAGAGCAATTCTAGAAAGACAAGCGGGCGCCGAACTGCATTTGTCGTGGCGCGCCTTGAATAGCCGTGTAGTTCGTCCAGTTGGCGGGCGGATTAGCCGTCGACGGATCCACGGTTATGCCGAAGCCCGTGCGACTGGTATCGAACGCGCCCATTCGCTGAGTGTTCGTCACGTTAAATGCTTCGAACCTCAATTGCAGGCTTAGCTTCTCGCCAAACTTAAACGATTTGGACAAGCCCATGTCGAGTGAAACATAGCCAACGTTCCTCAGCACGTTGCGATCCCCGGCCTCGCCTGGCCTGGCGTTGCGCCAGCTTTGATACGCGGTCTTCGTATCGCAAAACAGCTTGGCCGACACGGTGCCGTTGCCGCGGCAGGGACTGGTCTCGATCGGCGCGATCCTGACGGCGTTGCTTTGGACGTTCCAGTTGGTAGCCCAGCGAGCGTCGTCATAGGGTGCGCCAGCCGGCGCCCCGCTGTTCCAGCGAAAGATGCCCGTCATTTGCCAGCCGCCAATCGCCATGTCCGCCCACCGGCTGACTCCGCGACCATAGCGCTTGCCGCGACCGAAAGGCAGCTCCCAAACCGCATTCCCATTGATGACGTGCCGGTAATCAAAGTCAGAGTTCGCATAACTCTGTTGCTGCAGGATCGGGTTGAGGATGAAGGCACCCCCAAACGTACCGCTGGTTTGCAAACCCGAAGCATCGTCAAGCGAATGCGAGAGCGTGTAATTGAGATCCATGATTAGACTGGAACCCAAACGCTCGCGAATGCTCAAGGTGCCCGCATGGTAGTTGGATTTTGCTATGCTGCCCCAGGCCGAAAGCGCGCCGTACTGCTCCTGATAAAACAGAGCTTTGCCAACGGCGAACTCCAGATCGTCCTGAATCGTCGTCCAGTCGTTGCTATTGAACCGGAGCGCGCTGGCATAGATAGCCTGGGTTGAGTTGGTGGCGCCGGCAAATACTGCGTTTGCCGTCGAGGCCCCGTAGTAACCGGTGTAAAGGCTGAGGTAGGAAGTAGCCAAACCGGGAAACATATTCTCAAAGAATGGAATTGCCGATACTGAACCAACTGGAGTTCCCGCCGCGCGCAGTTGCTCCAACTTTCCCGCGGCCGCGTACCAATCCGTGCCCGACTTTGGATCTACCAGGTCGGCCAAAGCCATTACGTCCCGGGTCGCTAATAGATTGCGGGCAGCTCTGCCCACGTAGGAAGCCTGCACTGCCAGGCCGTGGGGCAAGCTCCGTTCAAAAGTAAGGTTCCAACTGTATTCCGTCGGGGCCTTCAAATTTTCATCGAACGATGACTCGATGCGCCGCGAGAAATCCAGCGGCTTCTGCTGTGGAAACTTCAGGTTGGCCGGCAAAACGATTCCCGGCAGCGGCCGCACGGCAGAGCCGAAACCAGTAAAGAGCGGCGCGGGCCTGGTAGTGGTATTGAAAGTATTCGCGGCGATCGTGTTGTTGGAAGTAAAGCCCAGCGAGTTATTCAGATCGAACGTAACGGCGATCTGCTCGCCGTACGAATCGTTCTGCATCGCAAATCCGCCACGAATAACTGAAGTGCTGTCGCCACCGTTGTTTCCGAAGATTCTCCTCAGGAAGCCACCCTCGAAGCGCGGCGACCAGGCCACGGACACGCGTGGTTGGAAATTATTCTTGTCCCAGTGATAGAGCGGACTGGCGCCATTAGCGGGACCCGATAACTGCATCGTTAAGGCGTCCGTGAAATCGACGCCGGTTTTTGCCGCTTCAAGCCGGCGTTGGAAATAGTCAGACAGCGGAATGTTCGGCTTCACTTCAAAACCGTTCTTTTCGTAAACCGGACGGCTCAGGCTATAACGCAAGCCGAGGGTCAGGGTTAGGTTTTGTTTCATCTTCCAACTGTCCTGGATGTACCCTTCGTATTCCTGCGTCCCAAGATTACGAATGCTCGGCGTTGCGGGCGCGAGCAAGGCGCCGTCATGCCCGAAGGTGAAGTTCGCGGTGTACTGAGAGAACCGTCCCAGAACCGCCGTGGCCGCATTCTGAACAATCGACGCCTGGCCTGAGCCGAGCGGCGAGAACGCGCCAATCGCGTTGGAGATGGTGGTGCCGGCACCCGCATAAAACGATGGGTTGGTGACGGCGTTGTCGAAGGCGTTGGCATAGCTGGTTCGCGAATTAGTAATTACCCGAACATTCGCGCCCACTTGCCAGGTATGATTTCGCCTGATCCACGAAAGGTCATCGACGAAATTGTGCACCGGCGTGATGCGGATCAAATCGCGGGTGAAAAGTCTCGGCGAGTAAACGAACCTGAACGTAATGGCATTCTCCGCGGAGTCACCCTGCTGGGTAAAAGCCTCGCGGGTGTAACCGTAGACGAAGTGATTGACGATATTGTTGTTTACGGTCCAACTATGACCGATGGCGATGCCGGTCGGATGCGACCAGACGCCGGGAGACGGCGTATCCGGGAAGTTCGGCGCCTGGACCGTCTTATCGTAAATAACATTGAAGCGACCGAACAGTTGCTGGCGCTCGGTCAGATTGAAATCGAACTTCGCCTGGTGCGAGTTTAACTGCACAGGCGTCGCCGCGTTAAAGCGGAAGCCACCGGTGTTCACGCAACGGTCGCCCAACGTACAATCGTTCGCGGGATATTTCGCCGCTGCCGCCGCCAGAGCCGATACCGCCAGGGCATTCTCGCCGCTAAGCGATGGGAAGATGGTGGCCATTTGGGCCGCCGTAATCGAAGTAATTGTTCCCGAAGGATTGGTATAACGAACCAAACCCTGTCCCAGGCTGGCCATCGGTACGATACGCGAGACCCCGGACTGGGTGACTCTGCGATCGGCATCATAGCTATAAAAGAAGAATGCGCGGTTCTTAATAATGGGGCCGCCAACCGAGCCGCCGTAGTTGTTACGAATCAACGTAGGCCGTTTGAGACCGATGCGATTGTTGAAGAAATCATTTGCCGAGAGACGCGTCGGGCGATGGAACCAAAACGCCGAGCCGTGGATATCATTCGTGCCGCCTTTGCTCACGACTTCGACCTGGGCGCCGGCCGAACGGCCTTGTGAAGCATTGGCATTGCTGGTGACGACGCGAAATTCCTGAATCGCTTCGACATTGAGCCGCAAGACCGTGTTGCCGGTCGGCAGCTGCGAAGTGGTTGCGTTGTCCGAGACAGCTCCGATCGAGTTCGTCTGCTGCTCGTTAATATCGACGCCATCCAGCGTGATGTTCGACTGGTCGGCGCGAGCACCGTTGACGTAGCCGTCTCGCGTGACACCGGGCTGCAGGGTCAGCAAACTCGGGATGCTCCGGCCGAGAATAGGTAACTGAGTAAGTTGCTTGTTGACGAAAACATTACCCAGGGTCCCATCTTCCTTATTGACGAGTGCTTCACTGGATCCCGCAGAAACCGTCACTACTTCCGAGAGATTGCCCACCTCCAAACGGACGTCGACAGGATTTGAAGCCGCGACTGCGGCGTGGACGCTCGCGACCACTGATTTCTTGAAACCCTTCCCTTCGACTTCGATCTTGTAATCCCCCACGGGAACCAGTTCAAAGCGGTAGAGACCGTTATCATCCGAGGTGGTGTTCCGCGAAGTATTCTTAGCGCTGTCAGTGAGGGTTACCGACGCGCCGGCTACTACGTTTCCTTGGGGGTCAGTTACAGTTCCTCGCACGGTCGAGGTACCGGCTTGCCCAAAAACGCTCAAACATCCAACTGCCGTGGCTAAAACCAAGCCAAGGATAAACGAGATAACATTTGCGAGAAGGCTCTGTCTCTTCATGGAGTTCCTCCAGTGGTTCAAAGGGGTGGAAACTAGAATTAGCGACATGTACACACGTCGCCTCGCCCAAAATCAAAACCGTAAATCGTTAAGACAGGAATGCGACCATTGCTGCTGAATTCTACTGATAAGCAAGTCCTGGATAATCAAGAACTGATCGGACCTGCGAGCAAGTTGATTAATCGTAAATTTGATCAGGCACTTACCGTTCCGTCTGACCAACGAAAGCTCAGGTTAGAAAAACCGCCGCTTTTCGCGGCGCTCAAATTGAAAGGTGCGTTAGCGGGCAGCAGTTTATCCGAAACTCCGGCGCGCTGTACAGATTTTTGGATAGCCAGGTCGAGTAAAACTTTAAATACGCGGGCTGAAGAGAGCCGCGCATCACGATTGAGGGGACTTGAGACCCTCCAGCAGAATCAGAGAGAGGCGGGACATTAAGAGATAACCGGGATTATCCACTGACCAAATCACCTCGGGCATATCGTCGACGGTAATCGCCATCGCAATCCGGCCTCGCTTGGTATAGACGACGGCCACGCAACTGCGCAAGCTGTCGAGCGCGCCATATTTGCTGGCCATGGGCACGTCCCAAATCGCTCGCCCGATTGCATAGCGTCCTTGTTCGCGCTTCATAAGATCGATCATTTCCTTTGCGGCGCTCTTGCTGACGATCTCGCCGGCCTCGAGCTTCTCGAGGATTTGCACCATCTCGTGGGGCGTAGTCGCGCCCAGACCGAACCGCTTATTGTCAGGCTCTTTTCCTTCCTTGCTCTCGCCGCCGCCGCCGATCCTGCGCATGATGCGTGTGTCCTTAAAACCGAGCGTGCTCATGCGCGTGTTGACCGCATCGGTCGTCAGATAGTCGAGCACTATGTTGGTGGCCGTGTTGTCGCTAACAACCATCATCAGGTTGACGCAGTCGCGCAGGGTCAGCCGCAGGCCGTCGGCCAACTCGGGTAATACACCGGAGCCACCGTACCGAGCGGCTTTCGTCAGCACCAGTTCGTCAGTCCATTTCGCGCGGCCCTCAGCAACGCGCGTGAATGCTTCAATCATCACGGCGATTTTGATCGTGCTGGCGGTGCGGACCCGCTCATCGCCTTTGAAGGAATAGGTAGCGCCGGTATCGAGGTTCCTGGCGAACAAATAGACTTTGCCTTTGAACGGCATCACCTCAGCTCGGACGAGCGTATCGAGCGAAGACGATGGCGGCGCCGGCGTTTGCCCTAACGCCGAATTCGCGGCCACTGTCAGGATTATCAATGCTGCGAGAATTTGAACTCGGACCTTGATCGATGTCATTAGTCACCCACTCGAAATGATAGTCGGGAAATAAACGCGGCGATCTAACTCGGCAGCGCTGTCTATGTCAACAAAAATATGGCGCAAGCCCCGCAGGGTTCGCGCCATGTCATCCGGGACAGACTGGAAATGAGAATTAGTAACGCACGCGCACGCGGTAAGAGAGCGTGGCTTCTCCGTCCTTGGCTACCGGCACATTGAATTGCGCGGCGAAGGCGGCGGTCTTTTTTGCTTCGAAAGTCGATGAGACCATCTCCCAATCTCCGCCAATGGGCTCATTCACCACCACTGAGATCGGGACATCCTTGTGGTTACGAATCTTGATCTGATATGCGTACTCGTAAACATTCGACGCAATTACCTTGTAGTCAGTTTGTTTCCGCTCAGCGACGATGTCGAACGCATCGCCGACTTTTACACGCACATCTTCGTCCTTCGGCGTGTGGTCGATCCGGTCTTCGCCGATGAACTGCTGGTTGCCTTTGTCGTCTTTTTTGTAAAGCCGAATTGTCCCAGCGGGCAGCGGCATCCCCAGCTTGTTCGGCTGCGAATTCCGAAACTGAACAAAGACGCCGACCTTTTCCTTAATCGGTTGGCCGGGACTGCTGTAACCGACAGAGTAGTAATAGCGCTGACCGTTGAGCACAAATTCCTTCTGCACCTCAAAGCCAGCGGCCTCGAGCAGCGAAACTTGCTTGGTCTCGTTATCGCGAACGCTGGTCGGCCGCTGCAGTGTGTACATGTGATATTCAAAAAATCCCTGCTCCTGGAATTGAGACACTTCGTCGACCGTCTTTCTCTGCATCGCGCCGGCCAAAGCATAGTTCCGCTCTTCTGATACTCGATTAACATCGCCGGCTACCAATTGCAGACGCGCATCTTCGAACCCAGTTCCGCTGGCATTAGTCAGCGTCACCCATCCCTGCAAATCACCCTTTGTATCGTCGGCATTGACAACGAGCACGTAATCAGCGCGCCAGTTCATCCCGGCCGTCAGATAGCTGGCCTCGATGGTCTGTGGTCCGCTTTCGCGATTTTCGAGGTCCCAAACCAGCGTCGGCGTCGCCACCAAATTCTTCGGCAGATCCGGAAAACGCATTTCGGTGATGTTGGCTGGGTTAATTACGATCTGGCCGTTGATGCGCCAGACCTGGCCGCCATTGTTCGAGAGCAAAGTAGCCTTCACCGGTTCAAACGTTTCAGTGTTGTTCTGATAGCGGCGCAGCACGAGAGTGATTTCCCTGCCCACAAACTTGTCCAATAATTTCCCGGGGTTCAGCAAATCGTACTGGTAGTTCTGCTCGAGGATTCGCAGCGAAGCCGGCGCCGTCAAGGAAGCCAGATGGACCGTCTCGGGACGAATCTGGGCGGTGACGTCCGCGAATCTCAAAGCTATTCGGCCTTGCGGCAGAGTCAATCTGCGTGTCTCGCGCACCAGACCGAGATTAGAGTTATAAACCGTTATGTTAACCGACTGGCGATCACGCCCCGTCGTAGTTTGTTCTAAAGTCTGCCCCGGGGCCGCAACTGTGCAGAGTCCGCCCAAAGCAACTGCAATAAGAAATTTCTTAATTTGTGACATCGAAAACGTAACCTCCCAAAAGCTTATCAATCACCGGCGCATAAGTTATTTGCGCGCACAGTTAGAACGCCCGCCTAGGCGCCTGCTTGCGCAGAATATCAGAAGCGGTGGGAAACACCTGCCACGCTCTCGTCAAAACGGGTCCTGTCTTAATTGATTTTTTGGCGCCTTCAGTATTTGCTTTGCGCTTTGTGTGAAACAAATTCGAGCAAGAATGAATTTCTCGCAAAGGCGCGGCGTGAGATCAAAGGCACAAAGGCAAGTTGGGACAACTACCCCTCAGATGCGACTTAGAAGATGTGGACGCAATCTTCTATAATCGCCCTCCTGTTTGCTGACGACCATAACGGGGTGGAGTCGACGCCCGGCGATCTCGTCACAACATCGAGGTGATTAACTGAATGTCCGACCACTCCAGACGCCGAAGCCGCATTGTCGTCGAGACTACGACCGCGCGTAATCAGCGCGGCGCGCGTCCTGGAGCCCGGCAACCGAGACCTGGCGGACGAGAAGCCATCGTCGCTCTAACCGTGATCGGAGCAGCCGCGCTGGCCACGTTCATCGCGCTCTTTCTTACCAGCAGGCCCTACGATCCGATGACCTCCACGCTTGCTCCGGTGCAGAGTATTCCAGCGGGATCGCTAGCGACGCCGTCTCCCAGAATCTCTCCGGGGGCCTCGCCGTCACCGCAACACACTCAAGCGTCAGGCGCAACGCCCTCTCCGGAAACCGCCGGCGAAACCGCGACGATTCCTGACGATGCTGGAATTCAATCTCAGATCGAACGAACGCTGGCCGCCGACCCCACCTTGTCAAAGCTGGATGTAAGCACCTTGGTTGAGAATGGCAAAGTAACCATAGTTGGTTCGGTCAGATCGACGGACTTAAAGCAGCGAGTCGAGAGAGTCCTGCGCTCGGTCAAAGGCGTTATCAGCGTGGACAACCAACTGGTCGTTACCGAAGCCACGCCTTAGTAGCACAGACTTCAGTCTGTGATTCCACGCCTTGCAACATCCGGTGGGTCACCGAGGTGCGCTCTCGTCCAACCGCTGCTATCATAGTCGCATCGAACCGTCCCCGGTGGAATTCACAAAAAAGTTAAGGATTTTCTTAATGATTCAAAAGAAATTAGCAGTCTTGCTGGCAGCTACTTTGCTGGTGCTCGCGCTTCCAATCGGTTCGCGAAACGCGGCGGCCCAGACAAGTTCGTCCGCTGAGATCGTTCTGGTACTGCCTTTCGAGAACGTTTCAAACCATCCGGAATACAACTGGATCGGTGAAAGCTTTGCCGACTCGCTGTCAGAGCTGCTGAATAAACCCGGACTCATCGTCGTCACCAGTGAAGAGCGCGCAGTGGCTTATCAACGTTTGCGTTTGCCGCTGACCGTCCTGCCTTCGCGCGCGACCGCTATCAAAATCGCCCGCGAACTCAAGGCCTCGATGATCGTCATCGGGACCTATAACGTCTTAGTTCCTCCTGCTGCGTCGGACGATAAGGCGACGGCTCCTGTCGATAAGCCTCTGGCAATGATTTCCGGCGAGGCACGAGTGGTTCGCGTTAACGAAGGCCGCATGGCCGGCGATGTTTTCGATGGCGCCTGGGCGCCCCGTGTGTATGACTTCAGCGACCAGGTGACGAACCTGCAAAGGGTGCACGGAGAACTTGCCTATCAGATTCTGTTTCAACGCGACAAAGCTCTCTCGTTTTCGCGCAATCAGTTGATCCAGGAAGCCACGAAGGTGCCGGCCCAGGCGTACGAAGCTGTGCAAAAAGGGCTGCTCACACCTGACCGCGAGCCGACGCGCGCGATCTACTTCAAGAATGCTCTACAGCTCTATGGTAAAGAGAATGGAGGCGCGATCTATCCACAAGCAGCATTCGAACTGGGAAACTTCTACTTCGACCAGGCCCAATGGAAAGAAGCGATCGAGTACTTTTCGATGCTGCAAAAAAAGGACCCGCACTATGGTGAAGCGCAATTCTATGCGGGCCTGGCTGAGTGGAAGACCGGTGATATTTCGAAAGCGCTGGCCACGCTGGTTCCCCTGGCGGACGAGAAGGTAATGCCTCTGGTAGGCGTTTACAATAACGCTGGCGCCGTTTCCGTAGCGGCCGCTCGCGACGAAAAGAAGCCTGAAGAAAAAACGCGGCTCCTGCTGCAGGGAATCACTCTGCTGTCGCGTGCCGTCGATTCATCACCGGACGACACGACTGTGCTTTTCAATTATGCCTACGCTCTTTTCCTGGCTGAGAAGTATCCGGAGGCGGCCGAGAAGCTCGAGAAAGTGATCGCTGCCGACCAGCGAGACGGGCAGGCTTACTTTCTTCTCGCCAAAGTTCAGGAGCGCGCGAATCATGCGGATGCTGCCAGCGCCGCCGATAACCAAGCACGGAAGTACATGCCCCAGCAGAGCTATGCGAAATGGCAAACTGATTGGCAAAAGTCGCCGTCGCTCGCAACTCTTTCTTTGAGATCGCGCGATGTGCTCAATCAAATTGATATATCAGATCTCGATCGGCGTAAGACTATCGAGGCGGCCAACGCGAACAACGCGCAGGAAGCGCTGAATAAGATTCGCGATCTTTATCAACAGGGTCGGGACGACGAAGCGCTGGCGGAAATCAGAAAGGTCTTGATCGTCGAGCCAACCAACGCGGAGGCGTTTCTTCTCAGCGGCCGAATAAATCAACGTCGCGGAGATCAAGAGGCGGCAATAGCCGCGCTGAAAACTGCGATCTTCTGGGACCCGCCACCCAAGATGATCGATGCCCACATCCTGCTGGGACGAATCTTTCTTGAGCGCGGCGATTTGGGGGAAGCGAGGAAGTACGCGGTGAGCGCGATAGGCATCGATTCAAGTAATCAGGAAGCGATGGCGCTGCAACGACAGGTGGCTATGGGTAGGCCATAGGAAGAATCGCGGCACGGGAAGTGCTGAGCATAGGGACGGCTAGCACGAAATGAAACGTGCCCCCGCCGCCATCACTTCTCTGAGAGCCGCATGCCGCTGCTCCAGCCGCCCGCCGAGCAACCCTTCAGTTTAATCCCTCCAAATTCGAACCCGGTCAGCAATGACCGGGTTCTCCTGCGTTTAGGAGTCGCTCAGCCCGCCATTCTGCGTAAGTCATCTCACTTTTCTGGTCAATCATACTTCCAAGTTTCACTCCCAAGGAGATCGCGGCACGGGAAGTGCTGAGCATAGAAACGGCTAGCACGAAATGAAACGTGCCCCCGCCGCCATCACTTCTCTGAGAGCCGCATGCCGCTGCTCCAGCCGCCCGCCGAGCAACCCTTCAGCTTAATCCCCCCGAATTGGAACCCGGTCAGCAATGACCGGGTTCTCCTGCGTTTAGGCCACATTATTTCTCGACTCAATTCTCGGAATACTCTTTTAATGACGGTCATCCATCTTAAGCGCCCGGTCAGACTGGGTTGCCGCGACCGATCGAGATCTATTACTGCGAACCCGGCCAGTCAGAACGACGGATTTTGTCACTTTGACAGTGACGGTTTTTGTCGATTCACCCCTAATTTGAGGTGCTGACGGACTTCCCTATGTCGACTTCCAGAAAATTCTGATTTTTATTTTCTACTGCGGAGGGATCACTTCCAGAAACTCAACGACACGCGTTGATGCCTGTTACCGTAGACTGAGGCCTGACCGCCTCATCTGCTAAACTCGGTTCATGCACGACGCGGTAGGCCTCGAGGCCACTCATCGCAAGTCATTACTCGTTGCGGCCCTTCGCGCCAGCATTCCGACGTCTGCCGAAGTTTCCTTAGTAACGGCTTCGGCGCTTCTGCTGATCCTTTCCTTTCCAGATTTCGAGTTGTGGCCGCTCGCCTGGGTCGGGCTGGTTCCGTTCCTGATGGTTGCTGGACAACCTTTGCAAATTGGCCGCGCATTCCTGCTCGGGTGGCTCTGGGGTCTGATCTTCTTCTATGGAACGTGTTGGTGGCTCACCTACCCGATGATCCACTACGCGCATATTTCTGCCTGGCTGGCTTATCCACTTTTATTACTGCCTATTGCCGTGGTGGCAGTGTTTCCCGCTCTCTTCAGCCTGTTGCTCTCTCGACTGGTCACTCGTTTTGGTTTGACGGCAGCCTTCGCAGCTCCCCTCTTATGGGTGGCGTCCGAGTGGATTCGCTATGCCGTCACTGGCCAACTGTGGAATGCGCTGGGTTATTCGCAAGCGTTTCACCCTTTGCTGATCCAGTCGGCGCGCTGGGGAAGTGTCTACGCGGTGAGTTTCCTGATAGTGAGCGCAAACGCAGCTCTGGCGTACGCACTGTTGCGCCCTAAAGCGAAAGGACTCGCTCTTTCGCTCGCGCTCCTCCTGCTGACGTTGCTGGTTATTGGCGCCGCTGGTTTTGAAGGAAGGCGCGCCGGTGAAACACGGCCGGCCGATCACCCACCAATCGTCGTCGCAGTTCAACCGAACGTTCCCATGGAGAGTGCTGACGATTCACGAGCGATGGAGCAACTCTTGGCTCGGCATCTTGAGCTTAGCGGCGAGGGACTGCGCGACGTGCCTCACGATGTGTCTTCGACTAGCCTGGTCATCTGGCCCGAATCTCCGATGAACTTCAGCTACTCGCGTGACCCGCACCTGCGAGACGTCATCGCGAACTTTGCGCGCAGCAACCACACTTTCGTCTTGTTGAACTCGCTCGAACCAGCCGCCGACGGTGGCGAATATAATTCCGCCGTGATGGTAAATGAAGAGGGTCGAATCGTCGCGCAGTATGATAAAATCCGCCTGATGCCTTTTGGCGAGTACGTGCCGCTGCCCCATTGGCTACCGGGCGCGAGTTCGGTACGCGGGATCGTCGGCGATTTCACGCCGGGCAGTTCCTATACGCTGATGCCCCTCGGCGCTTTTCGTGCCGGGGTTTTTATTTGTATTGAGGCCGCGCACCCTTCGATAGCGCGCAGCTTCGCTAATGAATCGGCCGACGTGCTGATCAATATTTCGAACGACGGGTACCTGGGACCGACGCCGGTAATGCGACAGCATCTCTCAAATGCAGTTCTGCGAGCCGTTGAGAATGCGCGACCCTTGATTAGGGTTACCAACAACGGAATTACGGCCTACGTTGAATCTAGCGGGAGGGTCTCGGATGCGACGGGAGTTTTCGCGCCGACGGTGCGGACCTGGCAGGTTACTGCTCGCAAGGATTCGACGTTCTATACCCAACACGGAGACCTGTTCGCCTATGCCTGTGCTTTGATTAGTCTGGGCTTGGCTTCGGCCAGTTTCAGAATTAGGAAGATGTCAGAAGCATCGTTATCGATTAATAGAAGAGGTTAAAAATGATTGCCACACTGTCACTCCAGGATTTGAAAACTGCTTACGAAGATTTACGCAAGCGAGTCGAACAACTCGGGAGGTTTCTTTGATGTTCCGGCGAAGCAGACGGAACTAGACCAGATCGAAGCGCAGGCTTCGGCGCCAGATTTCTGGTCGAACCAGGACGCCGCCCAGAAGCTTTTGCAGGTAAGAAGCCGCTTGCAGCGGACCATTGAGCGGCACGAGAAGTTTGAAACGGAAATCTCCGACGCCGCGGTGCTCTTTGAATTCGCGGAAGAGGACGAATCCTCGCTCGACGAGTTGCGCGCGCTGCTCGATCGACTCGAACACGAAATCCTTCAAGCAGAGACTGAAACCCTGCTCGGCGGAGAAAACGATGCGCGCAACGCGATCTGCACGATTCATCCGGGCGCGGGCGGGACGGAATCGCAGGACTGGGCAGAGATGCTTTTGCGTATGTATGTGAAGTGGGCTGAGCGCCGCGAATTCAAGCCTGAGATCATCGACTATCAACCCGGCGAAGAAGCCGGCATTAAGAGCGCGACTTTCAAAGTCGAGGGCGAATATGCGTATGGCTTGTTGGCCGCCGAAGCCGGCGTGCACCGCCTGGTGCGCATCTCGCCGTTCGACCAGGCCGCGCGTCGTCATACTTCGTTTGCTTCGTTGTTCGTGTATCCTGAAATTGACGAAGACATAGAAGTCGAGATTAACGAAAAAGATTTGCGCATTGACACCTATCGCGCGACCGGCGCCGGCGGCCAGCACATCAACACGACCGATTCAGCCGTGCGCATCACGCACGCGCCCAGCGGGATTGTCGTGCAGTGTCAGAACCAGCGCTCGCAACATCAAAACAAGGCCGTGGCTATGCAGGTTCTGCGGTCTCGTCTCTACGAAATGGAATTGGAAAAACGACGCGCCGAAACCAAAGAGCTGGAAGCCAACAAGCAGGAAATTAGTTTTGGATCGCAGATTCGCAATTACGTGCTGGCGCCCTACCGTCTGGTCAAGGATGCGCGCACCAAACTTGAGCGCGGCGACGTCGATTCAGTCCTCAACGGCGATCTGGATGATTTCATCAAGGAGTTCTTGCTGTTGCGCCACACGGTCTAAGACTGGTTTCGAAGCGGGCTACCGCCCGCCTGGTCGGCCAGCAGCCCGAGTCTACGATTAGAGAAATGAAGTTGCCGGACATGATTTATGGCTACTATCTCGGACGAAATTGAAGTGCAGCCAGAGGCAAAGAATTCTCGCCTCAACGAAATAGTCGCAATCGCCTTGATCGCGTTTGCCCTCCTGCTTGGGCTTTGTCTCGCTTCCTATCATCCGGATGATCCGTCGTGGAACGCGTCCGGAGAAATTGGCGCGCACAACTGGATCGGGGCCATCGGTGCAAACGTCTCGGCGGCCTTATTTCAAGCTATCGGCCTCGCTGCTTACCTGCTTCCTTTTCTATTGCTCGCGGCCGCCTGGCGCCGTTTTCGCTGGCGACGCATCAACGCTCCCGTTTCGCGCATGGCCGGCTTGGTAGTGCTGGTGCTTTCATCGTCAGCACTGTTATCGCTCGCAAACATTCGGCCGTTTTTCGACGCCAGCGTCAACGCCGGGGGCTTGGCGGGAGCGATCATTGCGCGCACGCTCGTGGCCGGTCTCAACACGATAGGGGCCACGATCCTCCTCGCTGCGATCGCCGCGACCGGCATCTTACTGGCCACCAATTTTTCCTTCGCCGCTTTCTACGAGAAGCTGACAGTGGCAATCAGCAGTCGCTTCGCGGTCTTGCGATTGATTCCCGAGAAGTTCAGCGCCTGGCGACAAGCTCGCCGTGAGCGCAAGCAACAACGCCTTGAAATGCGCCGTCTGGCTAAGGCCGAAGCTTTAACAGCAGGCGCGGCGGCGGTCTCCGATGCCACCGGAACCCAAATCGTGGGCGATGCCCGTCAGGCGCCGACCATTGGCACCGGCACCGACGGAGGAGACATTGCAGCAGCGTTCGCCACGTTTAGCGCCGAGACCAGCGGACAGAAAACTATGTCAGCGGCGGCAGGGGCGGAAACTGCTCCAACGAAGCGCTTAACTTTGCCGTCCCGCGGCAAGTCTCTCGAGGCTTCCGAATCGGCTCTGGTCGAAGAGATGGTGCGCGAAGCTGCCGTCAAGCGGAAGAGCGAAGCGCCGGCCACCGGAGCGCTGCCATTCGATGGCCAGCGCAGAGTCTCCACGACCCGGACTGCCGCTTCCGACTATCAACTACCCTCGGTCGATCTTTTGAACGAAGGCCCGGCGCGCCGCGAACAGGCCGATGACGAGTTGCTTAACATGGCGACCAAGCTCGCTGAAAAATGCCGCGAGTTCAACGTCACCGGACAAATCAAATACATCTGTCCCGGCCCGGTTGTTACCACTTATGAGTTCAAGCCCGATCCCGGAGTGAAATATTCGCGCGTCACCGGTCTGGTCGACGATCTATGTCTGGCGTTGAAGGCCGAGTCCATTCGCATCGATCGCATGCCGGGCAAGCCGCACGTGGGCATCGAAGTACCGAACCCGCGCCGGGAAACAATCTACCTGCGCGAGGTGATCGAGTCACGCGCGTTCAAGGAATCGCCCTCAAAACTCACCATCGCGCTGGGCAAAACGATCGACGGACTGAACTACGTCTCAGATTTGGCGAAGATGCCGCACTTGCTGATCGCGGGCACGACCGGCTCGGGTAAATCGGTCGGAGTTAACTCGTTACTGGTTTCGATTCTGTATCGCGCTCGGCCCGACGAAGTTAAGGTAATACTGATCGATCCGAAGCGGCTCGAACTTGGTCTCTATGAAGACATTCCGCACCTGGCCACGCCCATCATTGTCGATCCCAAGCCCGCATCGCGTGCGTTGCGCTGGGCGGTCGGAGAGATGGAGAGGCGTTATAAAGAGTTGGCCGGCTGGGGCGTGCGCAACATCGATGGCTATAACGCCGAGCGCGAACGCCGGAACACGGTGAAGGACTTTGGCGAAACCGGCCAGCCGTGGGTGCGTATGCCGTTCATCGTCATCATCATTGACGAACTTGCCGACTTGATGATGACTTCAGGCCATGAAGTGGAAGACTCGATCACGCGGCTTGCTCAAATGGCCCGCGCCGTCGGCATCCATCTCGTGCTTGCCACCCAGCGTCCTTCGGTCGATGTCATCACGGGACTGATAAAAGCCAACTTCCCTTCCCGCATGTCCTATCGCGTTTCGTCAAAAATCGATTCGCGCACAATCCTCGACACGAATGGCGCTGAACACCTGCTCGGTCGCGGCGACATGCTGTTCCTGCCGCCTGGATCCTCGCGTCTGCTGCGCGTGCACGGGGCCTACATCGATGAAACGGAAATCAACAAAGTCGTTGCCCACATTAAGAGCCAATGGGAGCCGGACTACGACGAAACCATCACCCAATCCGACGAAGAAGCGATGGGCCTGGAAGATTCCGGTGGCGAGCGCGATGAATTATTCGAAGAAGCCCTGCGCATCTGCGTCGACATGAAACGGGCTTCGACCTCCGTCCTCCAACGCCGCCTGCGCATTGGCTATGGACGGGCCGCCGCCGTCCTCGATCAGATGGAGCGCGAAGGCCTGATTGGCAAAGCCGACGGCGCCCGCCCGCGTCCTGTGCTTCAGAAGTCGTTTGAATTAGTGGGGGAGTGGGACGAACAGGCAGCCTCGCAGTAGATGCATGCGAACGGCCAGTGTGGACGTAAAAGCCAAGTGCCAGTAAGATTCTCCCGGTTCCCACGGAAATTGAGTCCCTGATGAGTCAACTCTTAACCGAACCACAAGTTAACCTGGGTCAAGTGACGCTCCGAATTCGTCCGGCGATTGAATTAACCGATGACGAATTCTTTGCGCTGTGCCAGCTTAATCGTGACCTTCGGTTCGAGCGCACCTCACAAGGAGATATCATCATCATGGCGCCAACAGGAGCTGCGACCGGAAATCGTAACGCTAGCATCACTCGACAACTTGGTAATTGGGCCAAACGCGATGGCACCGGCGCAGTCTTCGATTCTTCGACCGGATTCAAACTTCCAAGCGGCGCCGACCGGTCACCCGACGCCGCCTGGATCCCGCGCGCGCGGCTGAGGACTCTGACTGCTGAACAAAAAGAAAAGTTCCTTCCGCTTTGTCCTGATTTTGTAATTGAACTTCTGTCGCCGACCGATACGCTCTCGGCAACGCAAGCAAAGATGACCGAGTACATTGAAAACGGTTCGTTGTTAGGATGGCTAATCGATCCCGAGATGCGCCAGGTTCATGTCTACCGCCCGCGCCAGGCCGTTACGATAATGGACAACGCTCTGGAAATCGCGGCCGATCCCGAACTCGCGGGGTTTGTTCTCGACCTAAGCGAGATTTGGGAGCCAGAGGTTTAGGTCCTTAAGTAATGTCATGAGTGCCGACCTGGTTCCCGCGAAGAATTCAAGAGTGATGCTTCAACACGCAAGCTAATTTCGTCGACTGCTGATCCTTTCCACACAATCTGTGGAAAACTTTGTGGAGATCGCCTCGCATCGTGTCACAACTTTTTGTCTTGTAACACTTCCAGCAGATTGCACTCGCCAGCGGCGTCGGGTGATTCCCTTTTCGATCAGTCACTTGCATGCATGAAACAGAGACTTGATAGAAGAACGGAATTTCTTTCAATCGCGCGCGGACGGTTGTTCCTGTTGCTCGCGCTGTTTTTACTCGCTCTGTCTTACGGTGGGTGTGTGAAGCGATCGCGAGACCCTCGTCTGTCGGCAAGATCGAACGCCCAAGCTCCCGCGTCATCTCAAGCGATTAGTAAAGAGGCGAACGATCAGCAATCGGGCGATTCGCCTCAGATCATTACCTCCAACAATCAACCAAACGCGCAGCGAATCAATATCAACACCGCGCCCGCCGGAGAACTCGAGAGACTTCCCGGGATCGGAAAAGGTTTGGCGGAGCGCATCATCGAACATCGCGAAAGGTTCGGCCCTTTTCGCCGCATCGAACACTTGATCATGGTGCGTGGAATCAGCGACCGGCGCTTTCGCGCCCTGCAAGACTTGATTACGGTCGAATAATTTGGAGTGCGGCAACTAGTTGCCTCTTTCAAAAGCGCCGACGAGTCGGCGCACTCCAAAAAAGTCACATGCCTAATCTCACCCAACTCCGTCTTGCCGCGCGTAAAATCTTCGATGAAACGCTGCATGCGGTTGATGCTGACGCGGCCGTCCGCCGCTCTGTTCGTTTCGATGGTTTGCAGTTGAACGTTTGTGATATGACGATCGATATCGGAAATCGGAAAATCTACTCAGTTGCGATTGGCAAAGCGGCGTTCAGTATGGCGTACTCTCTTGAGCAATCTCTCGGTGATTCGTTTACGGCGGGATTCATCAGCGGACCTTCGGCGCCGTCATCTATGGGAAAGCTTGAACTAAAGCTCAGCTCTCGCTGGCAATCTCGCGAGGGTGGTCACCCGCTTCCCAACCAAGCCAGCTTGGCGGCTGCTAACGAAGCGTTCGAGCTGTTGCGACGCGCAAATGAGGAGCGCGCCCTGGTGATCTTTCTTATTTCCGGAGGCGGCTCAGCCATGCTCGAATGGCCGGTCAACGAACGCATCACGCTCGACGACTTACGTTCCGCCAACAAAGCTTTGGTTAAGAGTGGCGCGTCAATCGGCGAGATCAACGCCGTCCGCCGCGCCTTCTCCGCAGTTAAAGGCGGGCGTCTGGCGATGCGCGCGCCCGCCTGCGATCAACTCACCCTGATCGTCTCTGATGTTCCGCAAGGCGAGGAGCAAGATGTAGCTTCGGGTCCAACCCTCGCGCCGCCTGATGATGCACCGAACGCGCTGGAAGTGATCGAGCGATACGATCTGCGCACTCAATTGCCTGAATCCATTCTTCGATCTGTCAAAAGCGATCCCGGATCTCCTGAAGACGAATCCACAGCATTGCGAGCGCACTTTGTTCTGCTCGATAACGACACCGCGCTTGAGGCTGCCGCCGAAGCTGCCCAGCGCCGAGGCTTTGCCACTGAACTCGCCGCCGACATCTCCGATCAGCCGATAGAAGAAGGATGCCGGCAACTCGTCGAACGCCTTAATACGCTTAACGATCAAACGAAGCCAAGCGCATCGAGGGACACCAATGTTGCCTGCTTGATCTCCGGGGGAGAGTTCGCCTGCCCCGTAAAGGGTGACGGCCTCGGCGGGAGAAGTCTCGAGACTGCTCTGCGTCTGGCAATGGACGAACGCCTGTCGCAGCACTTCGTTGCGCTTTGCGCGGGCACTGACGGCATTGACGGCAACAGTCCGGCGGCCGGCGCAATTGTCGACAGCACGACGCGCGCACGCGCACAGGCGATTGGCCTCGACCCGGCAGCATTCCTCGATCGCAGCGATGCTTATTCCTTCTTT
>JAWVEM010000045.1:0-3601 GCA_033856735.1 Blastocatellia bacterium | reverse complement strand
CCGCGCGGGCTTCTGTCGAACTTCGATGCGGCCGTTGCAATGGCTCTGCCACTCTGATGCGCGGCAAGTCTCGGACTTGCCGAAACGTGGCCCATTAATCTGAACGGTCTCTGACCGTGACGGGTCGACGACCCGAATGAAAAAGAAGGATCGCCGCCGGCAAGTCGCAGACTTGCCGCGCACCAGAGTGGCAGAGCCATTGCCGTAATGAGTCAGTATATTAGTGCCTTTTAAACGGTTTCCCTCTTAAAATCCAATCAATGATCACCGGGCTAAAGCCACGGTACTAATGAGAACAAGGCCGCCGGGATGTTTACTGAACAGTACTCGCGAATTATCGGATACCTTTTTACTTAATCACGCGATCAGGTGTTTCGGAAACGTGGATCCGGCGCTCGGGGGTCTGGGTAATATCGATTTTTCTATGTTCGCCGGTGACGCCGCCCCGCAATCGTTGCCGCGCGCGCCGCGCGCGTCGTACTGTCGCGCGTCCTCCCGAACTTGCGGCCCTGGTCCAACTGCTCATGCGCTGGAGTGGATGCAGCGAAAACTCATGCCGTGGTAAGACTTCGCCCGTGGCTTTGCGCAGTCTGATGGTTCCAACCGCGAACATTAAGATCACCAGGTTGAAAATAAAGCCGACGATAAAAACGATTCGGCCGGGAACCAGTCCCACCGTCGCCCTTTGCAGGAATAATTCAAACGTGTCGGCGGGGACGGGGTGCAGATAGACTTTGAGGTTCCAGCTCAGCGCGAGCAGCAGGAAAATCCAGAGATAGTTTCGCCGCAGGCGGCGGCCGATTGCTTCCCACACGCTAATGGTAAAGTGTGGCGTCAGCAAATCATTCGCCAGATGCGACGCCCATTCCTGATCGCTCGGCACGCTGTCGGGAGCCAGCAGCGGCGCCAGATAACCGGTCTCGATCACGCGCACGCGGCTGGCCCAAATTTCATAGTAGCGATAGCGGCGCGCTTCCATTACCAGAAAAACCGTCACCAGAATCGAGTTAATCGGAATCACAAAGTGCGGACTAAGCGGGGAACTGAAAGTGAAAGACAACGTCGCGCCGGCAGTCAGGACGGCCCAGTAAGTCGTGGTGTCGAGCCGCGTACGCCAGGTGTTAGAGCGCTGTATCTCACCGCGATAAAAATGGGCCATCGCGGTGTTAAATTCGACCGGCGACAGCTTGCGCTTCGGATCCATCGGCGATGACGTTTGCCGATCCGCGATGACGCTTTCATGTAGCGATGGGGAACCGACTGGCCGCAGGCGAGCAGCCGGGCGTTCACCGGACATCGTGATCGCCGAGGCATCGCGCCCTATGCTTCCTGTCTGGCGGTGCGAAGCACGAACCGCTGGATCAAGATTGGCGCTATCGGTTCGGAGTGGGCCAGCACCTGGCTGGGTTGAGTCACTGTTAATTGCCATGACGGGATCACAAAGGCGGGTGCGGGATGCCCGCGAAACCGCGGGAATAATATCATGGAATCGTTTTGAGTTCGCGTTGATTGAACGGAAGGTTGCGTCCGTTCTTGAATCTCATTAGCACCGCCCTTTAGTCGGTGAAGGAGCATTTCGCCGCTCCATTCCACCTGGCTGAAGCCAAGTGCTAATGAGAGGGACTAAGCAATAAACCGCTCCGACAAGCAAAAAAATGCGTTGCTTGACACTGATCTGAGCGCCACCTATAGTTTGGAATCCGTTGTTTGAAGCAATGTTTTCAGTTTCACAAAGCGCGCCAGCGGCAGATCACGAGCGGTGGATGCGCGAGTCTCTGCGCGCCGCGCGTGAAGCGCAGACACGCGACGAAGTGCCGATCGGGACCTGCGTCGTGCTCGGCGAGAGATTATTGGCCGTCGCCGGCAATCGCACGCGTACCGATTGCGACCCAACAGCCCATGCAGAGATCGTTGCCTTGCGGGAAGCCGCCCGCACGTTGGGCAACTACCGTCTGGCCGGGGCGGTGGTTTACTCGACGCTTGAACCTTGCGCGATGTGCGCGGGAGCGCTAATCCAGGCGCGCGTAAAGCTGCTGGTTTACGGCGCGACGGATGAGAAAGCGGGGGCGGTCGAATCTCATTTTCAGATCTGTGATGCCGGCCAGTTGAATCACCGGGTTGACGTGATCAAAGGAGTGCTGGCGTTCGAGTGCCGTGAACTGATGCAGGAGTTTTTTAAGGCAAGAAGGTAAGACCTGATGTTTAGAGTCGGGCTACTGACCGACGAAGCGGCGGTAGCCCGCTCCTAAACCGCAGACGGAGAGGTCGCATAGTGGATTAGTGCACCGGTCTCGAAAACCGGAGTGGGTTAACGCCCACCGTGGGTTCGAATCCCACCCTCTCCGCCATGACATTGCCGATTTTTGATTGCCGATTGCCAATTGGAGTCTGCCGGTTAGAGAGCCTTAAATCGGCACTCGCAAATCGGCAATCGGCAATTTCTCGGGAGAGGTGCAAGAGTGGTTGAATTGGCAGCACTGGAAATGCTGTGAGCGGGAAACCGTTCCGTGGGTTCGAATCCCACCCTCTCCGCCAGAAACTAGTTCTATTCCCCCTTGGTCACACAAGTCCGACGCCCCCAAGTAAAGTCCGACGTCCCTTAGTAGCATGAGCAAAGTAACTACGACTGGTTTGAATGGAGCAGTACTGCACTCGAGCGTGCTTCGCGGCGCGTTGACGGCGTTGATAGTAGCGGCAGTAGCGGCGTCTGTTTTGCTGAGCGAAGCCTCGGCGCAGAAGCCGCCGCCGCGACATCGCCAGGTCAAACACCTCTCAATCTGTGGTGATCCAAGAGTTACCTGTAAGACTGTCGCGACTTTTCAGCCGAATGATCTTTCGTTTCGGCTTCCGGAAAACGCGGTCATCTACGATACCGATCTCTTCTATGCTGTTATTCTAAAGAGCGTCAGCGGGGCGAACGACAACTGTGACATCTTCGTTCCTGAAAGCGAACGGCTGGCCGCGCAGGCTTTGTTTCCCGGCCATAAAGTTTTCTCTTCGCGATGCGCCGAGCCGGGCGGCTTGTCTTACACAGGCGCCAGCCCGACAGCCCGGTTCATGGCGGTCTATGCCGGCATGACACTCGCCGATGCGAATATCATGCTGGCGGCAGTGAAAGCGACGGGAAAATATCCCGGAGCAAATGTTCGACGCCTGCGGGCAGCCTTCAATGGCACGTAAGCGGTTTCTTTACTTTAAAGGAGGGACTGAAATTGGACGACGAAAAACTGGCGATGGAAGAAGCGCGGCGCGCCGGGCAACACAACCTGGTAAAGTCGCAGGTCGAAGGTGAAGTGCAGGCTGAGATTGCCGAGAGCGCTGCTGTCACGCCCGCGCCGGAAACCGCGCGAATCGATCAGTTGGCCGGCCAGTTCCGCGCCAAGGCCGTCGATGAAGTCGTCGAGACCGAGCGCGAAGTAGGCCGCGCCCGCGGCGTGGCCCGGGTTTCGCAAGTCATCGATTACCTCTTTTTTGTGCTCTATGCGCTGCTGGGATTGCGGTTTCTCCTCGCTTTGCTCGCGGCCAACAGCAACGCCGGCTTCGTGCAGTTCATCGTCACGGTGACTAATCCGTTCTATCAACCTTTCCGCAATATCGTGGC
>JAWVEM010000044.1:0-10435 GCA_033856735.1 Blastocatellia bacterium | reverse complement strand
GTGGCAATTCACCCTTGATCTACAGATAGGACAGCCACCAATCTCGCCGCCGCGCCTTCACGGCCGCGAACCATTTGCAAAGCGGGTAAAGCAGGAGCACGCCGGCAATCCAGCACGCGTAGACTACCCACAAATTGAATCCGACGCCCGTGGGCGGAGGGTTGGCGAACTTATCGATCGGACTTTGAAACTGCCACGCCACCGGTTGCCCGGCAAGCAAACCCAGAAAGACTGCGATCAAATGCGCCGTGTACCACTGCAGCAGATAGAAGAACAAAGGCACGCGGCCAAAGGTAACGAAGATGGCTCGAACCCTGCTGCCGAATGCCTGCGCTGAACCAGCTCTTGAATCAAACCACCAAAGCATCAGCAAGGCTGGTCCCAACGTCATCAATAAGAATTGCAGGGACGGCGGATACTTGGTCGTATTTACAAATGAAAGCAAAGTGAAGACTGCGTTCTTTTGTCTCGACCAGTGACCAGGATCCCCATAGACATTGAGGGCGCGGATCACAATGAACAGAGACGCAGCCGACACTCCCATCCACAGTAACCAGCGACGGCGGCGCTGAGCGTCGATCTGATAGAGCGAGCCGAACGCGTATCCAACCGCCATGACTCCAATCCACGGAATCAACGGATAGACGACGACGACCAGAGGACTCGGAAAACCCAGGATCGGGAAGACCGAGAAACCCTGGTGTGCCAGCATCCAAAGCTTGCCGCCAAAGCCCGGCACGGGACTGCCGGGGCCTTGCCACCCCGTCACCTGAAAACGATCGAGCAGGTTGTGGAGAGCAATCATCGCCAGCCCAAATCCCGCAATTACCCTGAGCGGCAGGTGGATCAAGGCCGCGAGAAACATCATCGAAACACCTATCACCCAAATCACCTGCAGAAAACCAAGGAAGCGGTAGTCAAAACTGAAGAAGATACCCAACCGCACAACTGTAAGCTCGAGCACGACGAGCCACAGTCCACGGCTCAACAGGAATTTCGATAGGTCACGCTTACTCTTGCCACGGGCCAATTGAAGATAAGCTCCCGTGCCCGCGAGGAAAACGAAAATCGGCGCGCAATAATGCGTAATCCAACGGGTAAGGAAGATCGCAACTGTGGTTTTCGTGAGATCGGTCGGATCGAAAAGGAACCCACCCGAGTGCACAAAGTCGCGCGTGTGATCCAGCATCATGATCACCATCACAATGCCGCGCAGGAGATCGATTGAATCGATGCGGGAGCGACCTGCAACTGCTGGTTCGGGTAAACTCATTTCGTTACATGATGTGTTCATGATCATCGACGTGAGCGTCGGCCGTCACTTCAGCCAGAGCCTCTTCACTGCTCTTCAACAGGTCAATCAAACAACCAACAAACCACTCCATCCCGTGCATTAGAACGTCCACGTTCTCCGGATATACGTCAAGTTCGTCTCTCTCCAAATTGTGGTTTCGCGCCCTCATCAGCGCTATCTCTTTAACCAGCATCCAACCTTCCTCATGAATCGGCAGCACATAAGCTGAATAGTTAACCCGAGCAAAAGCAAAAAAAGCGAGTTCAATTTCTGCTAGTATTTGCGTCTCGCTGAGCGAAGTCCTGGTTACGCGGCCCTCTGCGAAATCAAAATAGGACTCAAGCATGATGATCTCTTTTTCAGACAACGTCGCGCCGGAACGCTTACGGCCGCCATACGCTTGAAATGACAGTCCTCGCACCGTGCCGTCGATGAAGGCAAAGGCCGCTCGCAAATACATGCTCCGCCAGTAGGCCTTCATTTTTCGATCCGCCTCAGCGCATTCATGGAGCTCGATCAGACAGTCTTCCGCGTGGTCCTTGAGACTGAGGATCAGAGAAACATCGTCAGAGATCATGGTGACTGCCCCGCTAATTCTGCTCTCGAAGGTCTGGGATTTTGCCGAGCGGTTTCACTTCTGCTGCTATTACAGGAAGGTACCGTCCGGCCTCATAGATGTAAGCGGATGCCCGAGAACAGCGCGGCGACTACAATCCAGCAAGAAGACGTCTTCACGTCACAGTTCGATCTGGCGCGCCGAAATCACTGGCTTAAGGTTACGAACATCATCAATCGTTTCCCGATCCAGAGGTGCGTCAACCTCAATCACGGCCATCGCTTCCCCGCCTCGCTCGCGACGCCCCAGATGAAAGGCGCTGATGTTTATGCCTTGCTCACCGAGAATTGTGCCGACCCTTCCAATCACGCCCGGAACATCGCGATTGTGCATTACGAGCATCCGCCCGCGTGGCGCAGCTTCGATGCGAAAATCATTGATCTCTGTGATGCGGCCCTCGCGTTCACCGGCGGCAATTCCGAACACCGTGCCGGACGCGGTCTGTTCTGCATCTGCGCACACGACGCGCGTACGAATCGCTGGAGCTAGTTGGCCGCCACGCACGTACGACGTCGTCACCGTAATGCGCCGCTCCTCCGCGATCACAAATGCGTTGACGACATTGACGCGGGCGCTGACGTCGCGCAGCAAGCCGGCCAGGAAAGCGCGCGTCACGGGCGCGGCATCCAGCTCAACCATCTCGCCGGCAAACTCGAGCCGCACTTCTCGTACGGCGCTATCTACGATCTGCGCCTGGAATCGGCCGAGACTCTCAGCCAAAGCCAGGTACGGTCGCAGCGCGTTCAATTCCTTCGCGCCCAGCGCCGGCACATTAACAGCGCCACGCAAAGCGCCCGTCAACAGATAGTCGCGCATCTGTTCAGCGACGGTCACGGCGACGCCTTCCTGCGCCTCAGTCGTGGAAGCGCCGAGGTGCGGAGTCACGATCACTTCTTCCAGACCGAGCAAAGGATGATCGGACGGCGGTGGCTCCTGCTCGAAAACATCCAGCGCTGCGCCCGCGACCACGCCTGACTTGATGGCTTCATAGAGAGCGCTCTCGTCCACCAGTCCGCCGCGCGCACAATTGATCACCCGCACACCCTGGCGCATTTTTGCGAACGCTTGAACGCCAATGATTCCACGAGTCTCGGAAGTCAAAGGCGTATGCACGGTAAGAAAATCCGCGCGCGCGAACACTTCATCCAGCGATGCTGCTTCGATTTCCAGATCGCGAGCCTGGTCGGGAGCGATAAAAGGATCGTGCCCGACGATCTTCATGCCAAAGGCGCGCGCCCGCGCCGCCACCGCACGCCCGATCCGGCCGAGACCGACTACGCCCAGGGTCTTGCCTTGCAGCTCGGCTCCAATAAAGCGCTTCCGTTCCCACTTCCCGGCTTTCACGCTTGCGTTTGCCTGCGGGATGTTTCGCGCCAGGGCAATCAGCAACGCCAGAGTGTGCTCGGCAGTAGTGATCGTGTTGCCGTCCGGCGCGTTCATCACCACAAGGCCCCGCGCAGTCGCGGCCGGCACATCGATGTTGTCGACGCCGACGCCGGCCCGGCCAATCACGCGCAACTTCCGCGCGGAATCCATCAGGTCGGAAGTGACTTTGGTCTCGCTGCGCACTACTAGTCCCTCGCTATCAGCAAGGGCGTCTCGCAGCGCCTCGGGCGCGAGCCCGGTTTTCTTCTCGACCAAAAATCCCGCATCGCGCAAGGGCTGCAAGCCCTTGTCGCTCACGTCATCGGCAACAAAAATCTTTGTTTGAGTTATAGACATTTACGATTGGACTTGATTTCCGTCAGCAAAGAGGTGGTATGGTAACAGCCTGTCGAATTCGCGTCGAGTAGAAGTGGCACAGACTTCAGTCTGTGATTTAGTCTTAGGCTACTTCAGAACACAGACTCAAGTCTGTGCCACAGGATCTCATGGATATTTTCGTTTATCGTGAAGGTTCCGATCGGGTGGAAGAAGGTTTCACCGTCGAGCAGATTCCTGAGCTTCTGAAAGATGACAAGGTCGTCTTCTGGATTGACCTCGAAGCGCCGACCGAGGCCGACGATCATCTGCTCCTCGACATCTTTCACTTTCATCCCTTAACAGTCGAAGATTGCCGCGCCAACCGGCACCACCCCAAAGTCGAAGAGTTTCCCGATTACATCTATTTCATCGTGCACGCGGTAAAGACCGACGCCAGCCCCGATCGTTTCAATACCATCGAGCTGGACGGTTTTTTGGGACGCAATTATGTGCTCACCTACCATCACGACAGGTTTGACAGCATCAACAAAGTAAAGCAAACCGTGCGCTCCAGCCCGGTGACCTGCCAACGCGGCGCCACGTTTCTGTTGCATGCAATCATCGACAGCATCGTGGATGAATACCTGCCCGTGATGGACGACTTTGACGAACGAATAAATGAACTGGAAGACAATATCTTTACCTTGCATCGTGCTAATGAGCAGATCCTTGGCGAGATACTGGGATTGAAGCGAAGCGTGCTGCGACTGCGGCGGATCTCTTCAAAGCAGCTCGAGGTTTTGTATCGCATGAGCCATGGCCAGTTTCAATTGATCTCCGGGCCCGTGCTGCCTTTCTTTCGCGACATCTACGACCACCTGGTGCGAGTAACGGATTTGGCCGAGAGCTATCGCGATCTGATTAGCGGCTCGCTGGAAGCTTATCTGTCGGTCGTGTCGAACCGTTTGAACGAGATCATGAAAGTGCTCACGATCTTTTCGGCGATCATGCTACCGCTGACCTTTATTGCCGGGGTCTACGGGATGAACTTTGACAACATGCCCGAGCTGCACTCTCGCTACGGTTATTACACAGTTTGGATCATCATGATTGTGGTGGCGGTGGGGATGCTGGGATTATTCTGGCGTCGCGGATGGATTGGCAGTGGCGAAGTAAAGCAACGGAAGAAAGGCGAGGAAGAAATCCAACTATGAACTGTCAGGCTACATGAAGACCAGAACTCCTCTTAGCCGTCTTCAGACGGCTTTCCCCAAGGGTTACTAGACCAGCCGTTTACGGCTGGGTGAGGCGTAACGCATCTACCCTGAGCCCGTTTTAACGGGCTTCACGCAAGCCGAGAAAGACTCACTCTGGTTCAAGTGGATCGCGGATACGCTTTCCGCTAGCCAGCTCCCGGGAATAATAACAAGTACGCCGAAATCAAAACGGAATTTACTATTAACGCGTACGCTCCCGCCGCGAGATCGTCGGCCATTATGCCCAGTCCCGTTTCCAGATCCTCAAGCTTTCGAATGGGATAAGGCTTCCAGATGTCGAACGCGCGAAACAACAGGAACGCCGTGAAGATGCTCCACCAGGTGTGCAGCCAGAACGGCCCCGACAGGAGCGCTATCATCTGACCCGCGACTTCGTCGATGACGACTTCTGAGGGATCTTCTTTGCGAAAAAGTCTCTCGGCGCGGGTCGCGGCCCAGATGCCTGCCATCGTCACCATGAAGATCACGACCAGCATCAAGGCCATCTGCGGCGTCGATAGGTGCAGCAGCGTCAGCTTCGTAGCAAACGGATTGGTCTCAAGCACGGCGCCACTAGCGGCCCAGAGACTGAGGTAAAGCCCGACCCCCACCAGCGAGCCCATGGTCCCGGGAGCAATGGGAAAGTAACCAACGCCACAGGTAGCGATCGCGAGTGCGAGATAATCGCCGGCAGTCTTACGTTTGGGAGCTTTAGGAATCGCCGCCGCGGTTACGACGTCGGAATTAAGTTCGTCACTGGATTCTTTGATTGCCATAGTGGCACAGACTTTAGGAACCTGTGATCAGGTCTCTAACGCGCGTAGCGTCGGTACGAGTCTAGCCCGGCGTTTCAACGCTGGGATCCGGTTGGTTAGTAGTTCCTGTCGCGTAGCGACAATTGAATTCGGATTAGTCTCAGCGTCGCTACGCGACGTGGATCCTTCGTTCGTCTTTCCCGGCCTTGAAAGGCCCGGGCTAAATTCAAGTCGACGCTACGCGTCGAAAGTACTTGTTCAGAAATTCCATCAGTCTGGTGATGATTCGGGCAAGCGGGAACACAGACTGAAATCTATGCTGCCTAAACAATGCTCCCCACGAGATCGTACTCCTGCGCCTCCGTGATCAGAACGTTTACGATTTCCCCAGGCTGTGGAGTGAACCCGTCCGGCGCATCGCTTATCAAAACACAGCCATCGATGTCCGGCGCCTGCGTCTCCAGACGTCCTTGCCAGAGCAACTCGCTCTCTTTCGATTCGCCTTCGAACAACACCCGCACGGTTTCGCCGACACGGGCCTTGTTCTTTCGCCGCGAGATTTTCGCTTGCTCCTTCATTAAGCGCGTACGTCTCTGTTTGGCGATTTTTGGATCAACCTTGTTCGGCAGATCGTAAGCGGGCGTTCCTTCTTCGTCTGAGTACCTGAACACCCCGACGCGATCGAATTCCACGCTCTTCACAAAGGCGAGTAACTCTTCGAAGTCTGTATCGGTCTCTCCCGGAAAGCCTGTGATGAATGTCGTGCGCACTGCAATGCCGGGAACCCGCTCCCGCACACGTGCAATTAATCGCTCGAGACTGGCGCGATTACCACCTCGCTTCATTAGTTTTAGTACGTTCTGTGAAGCATGTTGCAAAGGCATATCGAGGTACTTTACGGCCTTTGGTTCGGCGGCGAGCACATCGAGAAACCCATCGCTGATGTGGGTTGGATAGGTGTACATCACGCGCACCCATTCGATGCCTGTTGTGTGCGAGAGCTCGCGCAGCAGATGCGCGAGCGCGTCACTCTTGCCCAAATCTTCACCATAGCGCGACGAGTCCTGCGCCACCAGAATCAATTCCTTCACGCCCTCTTCCGCTAGTTGCTGCGCTTCGGCAACGATCGAGCCAAAACGCCGGCTGCGGAAATGTCCGCGCATCTGCGGGATGAAACAGAAAGCGCAGGGACGATCGCAGCCTTCGGCGATCTTGATAAACGCATAGTGGCTGGGAGTTGCCAACACTCTAGGCGTCGATTCGTCGTAAAGATAAGTTGCGCTCTGATTGCCGATTGGAACGACCGGCAGCGATCTTGTGTTCGTGTTGGGATCGCAAACGGCGAGGATGTCGTTTATCTGACTGGTACCGATGAACGCGTCTACCTCGGGCATTGCGGCCTTCAACTCATCGCGATAACGCTCGACCAGGCAACCAGCTACTATCAGCCGCGTGGCCTTGCCTCCCGTCTTCAGACGCGCCGCTTCCAAAATCGTATCGATGGATTCCTGTTTGGCTGAATCAATAAACCCGCAGGTATTAACGACGACCGTGTCCGCTTTAGTAGCGTCGGCCGTGATCTCATATCCGTTTTGCTTGAGCTGCCCCATCATCACCTCGCTGTCGACGAGATTTTTGGGACAACCGAGACTGATAAAACCAATTTTCATAATTCAAAATTGACCAGTATAGCGGCGGGCTACCGCACGCCCTTTTTGTGATCGCCCGGCGGGCCGTGGCCCGCCTCTAAACAGCGATTGTGTGGGTCCCTTGCGAAAACCCTTGAGTTCTTGCCCTCAACGCCCTCTCCGATTTCGTTCAAGCTCCGACAACAACTGCTCGATCTGTCTCCGTTCAGAAGCTGACAGCTTCTCTTCGCCAAAGCGTACTCGATTGTACGCACTCGTGATTGCCAACGCCTCGCTCACGCCGACCGCGGAGGCGAATTCCAGGGGTGTTTGGGATGACTCGCGTTTAATGCCCTGGCGTTCCAGCAAAGCCATCAGCCGTTCGTAGAAATCGACCCGTGAACTTTCCGGCACGACGCCGGTCTGCCATATTTTCAATCCGCGGCGCCAACCAAAGTGTCGAACTCGCCTGGCAACTAGTACGACCATTACCAGCGCAACCACACCGGCCAAACTGATCATGAAAGGGCGAATCATGGCCGGTACAGTGCTACGCGCGCGGTCAAGTGTGCTGGATGAACTTCGTCGCAAATCCAAGAGATCCTTGCGCAGCGATGTCGCCAGAGAATGCTGCTCCTGCTTGTCGTATCCAACCACGTACTGAAACCACATCAACTCGAGCGCTTCACTGTACTTGCTCAATTGGGCAGCCAAACCGGTGCGCACCCGCGCCGTGCGACCCGCCGGCGGCGTCGGATCGAACGTGACCCACGAGTTCGTCTTCGGGAAATAAACCTCGACCCAGGAATGCGCGTCCCTCTGGCGCACGGTGTATGCGCCGGCCGCTTCGTTGTACTCGCCCGGCAAAAAACCGTTGACGACGCGGGTGCCTATGCCTCGAGTGCGCAGCATGATGGCCATCGCCGTGGAAAAATATTCGCAGTGTCCCGAGCGGACCCGGAAAAGGAAATCTGCCAGAGGATCCGGACCGCCCGCTTTCAAATCCAGAGAGTACTGGTAGTTGTCCCGCAGATAGGATTCGATCGCCCGCGCCTCGTCATAACCGTTGCGGGCTCCTGCTCGCGCGGTTACGTCTTTCGCCAGGGCCCCGACACGTGGATCAAGTTTGTCCGGAAGGTAAAGATAGCGTGCCGCCGGCGCCAGATAATCCATCCGATCCGCGCGCAGTGCGATCGGACTGGGAGCGGTGGTGTCCGAATAAACTTTGTACACCAACCTCTCCTGGTCGTGCGGGCGCGTTTGAATTGCTCCCTCAGAATCAACTCGGATAAAGGGCAGGCGACCCTGAATTGCTAAGATCCTCGGCGCGCCGAAGATAACGGGCGCATCGATCGGCTCGATCAAAAAGGTCTGCGCCGTTAATCGCCCGACTTCTTCCGTGGTATCGAGCTTGAAAAATCCACGGTCGTCTGTTTTGTCTTCGAAGTTCTTCGCTTCTATGGATTTGGCCCAACTGCGCCCGGTGAATTCATCCAGCGCTACACCTCTCCAACGCAAACCCGCCGCCGGGACCACGCCGCCATCCTCAATCCTGACGTGCATGACGACATCATCGTTCCGTTTCAATTGTCCGATCTCACCGAGTGTCACGCTGTCGGAGAAACCTATGACACCCGACACACTGCCCCCGCCGCGTTTAAGCGCACTCGAAGCAGAGCGCGGCGCCATCAAAAAGAATGGAAGCGCGAGCACGACGATCAGGAAAAGCAAGCCAACGGAAACAAAGGGGAGGCGGCGCGTTTCGAGATAGCGTCGGCGCCACAGGCGCATGGGCAGCTTGCGAAACAAAGTCGTATCCGGCGGGACGAGTAGCCTGGTTTGCGTGGCTCTCACCTTTCGGCCAGCCTTCTGGATTTCAAACGCGACGATCGTGGTCAACGCGCAGAGCAGGTAAAGCACGAGCGTCGCCATGAACCTTGGGCTGGCACTGAGACCGGCGGCCAGCAGCACTTCGAAAAACGAAATCAGGTAAAGAAAAAACCAGTCGCGATCGCCTTTGCGCTGCAGAAGTTTCACCGCCGACAAGAACAAGATGAGGTGGGCCAGCAGTGTCACCTCGCCGCCGCCGCGGCTTACGGCTCCATTTTCCAGAAACTGAATGTCTACGTATACAGACAACAACCGCCAATCAATATAGAACAACGGCAGCGACCCCAAAATTATGATCAGCGCCGCGCGCTCAGAGAATTGCCAGCGGGTGCCTTCCAGTTTCCACGCAATGACGATGACGAGCGCGACCGCCGCCGCCAACCATCCCCCAGTCCCGCCGGCGACAAACAGCGCCAGCGCCGCCGCGGCAATAGTGGCGTAAGAAGCAAAACGGAAGTAGGTCGTGAATTTCATCGGTTGATAGTTCTTGAGTTTAACCTACGGCCCACCATTCATGAAGCTATGGCAAAGTGAGGCCTGAGAAGTTTGGGGCCGTAGCCCGGCCGTAAGGGAGGGCTTGGGCGCAAACCGCTAGAGAAGGGTCAATCGACGCATTCGAAACCAGTGCGATATGCAGGCGGAAGGAATGACACAGTTATTGGTTGCAGAAAATCGTGCGCCCAACCAACGAAAAAGCCCGCTCAAGTTACCCTGAGCGGGCTTCGTTTAAATAATCCCGGCGGCTTCCTACTCTCCCACGCAGTTGCCCGCGCAGTACCATTGGCTCCAAGAGGCTTAACTTCCGTGTTCGGGATGGGAACGGGTGTGACCCTCTCGACACAACCACCGGAAAACTGTTTTCAAATCTCAATTCCAAACTTGAAATTGACGGAGTACTTGCTCCACCTGAGATCTGAAATTGATCTTAAAGAATCTCTTTCGGTAGCGGAGACTTAGCCGTCGTGCGCGATCGACATTTGATTGCCGGCGCAGCAAAAACAGGCCAAAGCCCGCGCTACGGAACTGAGCTAATTAATCGAATAGCGACGACACGGGCAAGTTGTGCAAGGTCTGAAATTTTTTCACCGCTCTTGCGATGACCTATAGAACTCAGAGGTCTATAGGTCATTCAAGAACACTTCCGATTTGAAATTTCAAATTTTAGATCTGAGATTTCAAACGAGCGTTGCTGGCTAATAAATTTTACGGTCAAGCCTAGGGACTGATTAGTACTGGTCAACTGAGCACATTACTGCACTTACATTTCCAGCCTATCAACCTTGTGGTCTACAAGGAGTCTCGCGGTCAGGACT
>JAWVEM010000043.1:0-7486 GCA_033856735.1 Blastocatellia bacterium | reverse complement strand
GCGCGCGTCAGTCATTACGGCGAGCAGGACGGTGAGTGTTTCTATGTCATGGAGTTGGTCGAGGGCGAAACGCTCGAAGCTCGGATTCGCCGCGATGGCCCCATGCCTCTCGCGCAGGCGCTCGAAGTAATCGAACAAACGGCGCGCGCATTGGCTGCCGCGGAAGCGTGCGGTGTGGTGCACCGGGACATCAAGCCATCGAATATCATGCTGGAGTCGGATCCAGGCGGCTGCGCGCCGATTGTTAAAGTGATTGATTACGGCATCGCCAAAATCCTCAACCCGGAAGCAGAACGCAGTGCCGACCTAACTCGGGCGGGATTTATTGGCACGCCGGCCTTTGCCAGCCCGGAGCAGTTTGCTAGCACTGAACAAACGCCTGTCGATACACGTTCGGACATCTACTCACTCGGTGTCACGCTTTGGTATCTGCTTTGCGCGCGAACGCCGTTTGTCGGACGTACACTGGAAGAAATTCGAGCGAAGCAATCCAACGAGTTGCCGCTGGAACAGCTCAAGGCTGCGCACGTTCCCGCGCCGGTGGTTGGACTGTTGAAGTCGATGTTGGCGATTGATCCGTCGAAAAGACCTCAATCCGCGCGCGAGCTGCTCGCGGCTGTGCGCCGCTGTTATCTACTTTTTGAACCGCAAGCACGCTCGCGACGCAAACACCTATTCGCGGGAGCGATGGCCGCGACGTTCGTGATCGTGGCAATCGCGTTAGGAATGTGGTGGAACGGACACGCGCGATCCGCTGCTCAGATGGAAAGATCGATCGCAGTATTGCCTTTCGAGAACCTTAGCCCTGAGAGCGAGGAAGCATTTTTTACCGTCGGCATGCAGGATGAGATCACGTCCGAGCTTGGGCGACTCGCGGGCATGAAAGTCATTGGCGCACAGAGCACCCGTTCGTATTTGCCTGGGAACGGCCGCAATCTTTCTACGATCGGTCGCGAACTTGGCGTGAGGCATCTGCTCGAGGGCAGTGTCTGGCGGGCGAATGGCGAGATGCGCGTTTCGCTGCGCCTGGTTGATCTTCGTGACAGCCAGCACCCATGGAACGGGACATACGACCGATCGATCAAAGATGTGTTTGCGCTGCAAAGTGAAATCACGCGAGCTGTGGCAGCGCGGTTACAGACCCAGCTCTCGGCGGGCGAGACGAGGGCGCTGGACGTTCCGCCCACCACTGATCTGCATGCCTACGATCTTTACCTTCGTGCTGGCGCGATTGATACACTGGCAAAAGATGTCGCCGAACGGCGCTCGACCACGCAGCAAAAAATTCCGCTGCTCGAGGAAGCGGTCGCGCGTGACCCGAAGTTCGTGCTCGCATATTTTCGGCTGGCAAGGGCTCATGATGTCCTTCACTTGTATGCCCAAGGGGCGCCGGAAGGACGCTCGGTAGATCATCGCGCACTGGCCGAAGTTGCTTTAGAGAAGGCCCGCCGTCTTCAACCGGATGCGGGGCCACTGCACCTTGCTTTGGCGAATCACTTTTTCTCCGCGAATAACGATCCCGAACAAGCCCACATCGAAGTAGATCTCGCACGGCGAACGATGCCAAATAGCAGCGACCTGGAGGCCACCGCGGGAAAAATTGCGCGTGCCCAAGGTCGTGGGGAAGAGGCAGTGCGCTGCTTTGAAAAAGCCTTGGCTCTGGAACCGCGGGAAAATAATCATCGCTTCACGCTTGCAAACACGCATCGGGTTCTGCGGCATTACGACGACTTTGATCGCCTGATGGCGGAAGTGATCGGCACGACGCCGGCGAAGGATTCGTGGTCCTACCGGCTCTTTCGCGCCCTGGGTTCGCTCGAGAGCCGCGCGGACTTGGCGCCATTGCGCGTGACCCTCAGTGCTGTGCCATCAGGAAACGCTCCCGATGACAGTCTCAGAGACTTGTATGGAGTGATTCTCGGTCTTGCGGATCATGATGCTGATGCTGTTCTTCGCGTCCTCGCTGGTGCCGCGGATTCTTCGTTCGCCATTAATGGTGTAAATTACCCGAAGGCGTGGTTCGAAGGCCTCGCCGACAGAATACGTGGAGACGCCGCCGGAGCGCAAACTGCTTTCAGCGCGGCGCGGCTCGAGGTAGAGAAAGCACTGTTGATGGATGCAACTAACGGTCGGGCCTTAGGTCTGATGGCTATGATCGACGCTAGCCTCGGCCGCCCGGAAGAAGCTGTTCGCGAGGCGCAGCATGCGTGCGACCTGAAGCCCTTTGAAAATTCAGCACTCGATGCACCGATCGTGCACTGCAACCTGGCCGTCGTTTACGCTTGGAGTGGTCAGTCGGACCTTGCCATTGCTGAGTTGGACAAACTGGTCGGCAGACCGGCCGGAATCAACATACCGGCACAGCCCACCTACGGCGATCTGCGGCTGAACCCGGTTTGGGACCCGCTGCGAAGAGACCGGCGGTTCACGGCGATTACCGAGCGTCTTGCTCCGACCGCACGTCGGTAAGATCGCTCAGCCATAGCACTTCAACGCACCCGTTCGGTGCGGCGCCGCACTGGTGGCCATTCGTGCAGAACAGCACCCGGAAAGAAATCTTAAGTTTCCTGAAATGCCCGCCTTCAAAAGCTTGAGAAAGAAGTAGCAAATCAATCAACAACCTATGACCACGGATCCGATCGCGGAGCGAATCCGAAAGAGTTTGGATCGATGAAACCGAGCGCCGCACCTGGTTTTATCGGAGATAAAACGCGGTCTGCAGCGATAAGCCGTTAACAAGAAAGAAAAATTACAATGCCATACGTAACAGTCGGAAAAGAAAACGGCGCTAACATCGACATCTATTATAAAGACTGGGGCACAGGACAACCCGTTGTCTTCAGTCATGGCTGGCCCTTGAGTGCGGACGCATTCGAGGACCAGATGTTTTTTGTGGCCGAGCGTGGCTACCGTTGCATCGCCCACGATCGCCGCGGGCATGGGCACTCAAGTCAGCCGTGGAGCAGCAACGATCTCGATACCTACGCTGATGATCTGGCGAAGCTTGTCGCGAAGCTCGACCTGAAGGACGCGATCCATGTCGGGCATTCCACCGGCGGCGGTGAAGTGGCGCGCTATCTTGGGCGGCACGGCACGAGACGCGCGGCCCAGGCGGTGCTCATCGGCGCGATTACACCGGTGATGGTGAAGTCCCCGTCGAATCCTGCCGGCACACCTCTCGAAGAATTCGATAAACTTCGCGCGGCCGTTCAAAGCGATCGCTCGCAGTTTTGGAAAGATTTGAGCATGCGGTTCTATGGCTACAACAGACCGGGTGCGAAGATTTCCGAAGGCGTGCGTGAATCGTTTTGGCGACAAGGAATGATGTGCGGTTTCCCTGCCGCATATTTTTGCATCAAAGCGTTTTCGGAAACGGACCTAACCGATGATCTTAAGAAGATCGACCTGCCTACATTAGTTTTGCACGGTGACGACGATCAGATTGTCCCGATCGCTGATTCGGCATTGCTCTCTTCGCAGATCATCAAGGAGGCCAAGCTCGTGGTCTATAATGGAGCGCCACACGGCATGTGCACCACGCTCAAGGATCGAGTCAATGCGGAATTGCTCGCATTCTTCGAGCAGGGTCAACAACGCTCCAGAAAAGCAGCCTGAAATCCAGAGAGGAAAGTAAGCCGTATGCAAATCAAACACCACTCTAAGTCGTCGGAGGTAGCTATCCAGATAGTACGGAGAATCTCTCAGCCGCTCTGCATCGTATTATTGCTTTTGATCTGCCGAACGCTCTCAGCGCAGAGCGAACAGCATCGCGTTCGGAACATCGTTCTCGTCCATGGTGCCTGGGCAGATGGTTCGGGTTGGAAAGGCGTTTACGACATTCTGGTTAAGGATGGCTATAGCGTTAGTATCGTCCAGGAGCCGGAGACCTCCTTTAAAGAAGATGTAGCTGCTGCGAAGCGCGTCCTAGCTCTACAAGATGGACCATGCATACTCGTCGCTCATAGCTATGGAGGAGCCGTAATTACTGAAGCCGGGAGTGATCCATCGGTGGCCGGATTGGTCTACATCGCGGCCCATATGCCGGATGCGGGCGAGAATGAGGCTGACGATGGAAAGCGTTTCCCAAGTGACCTCAGTAAATCTGCTGCGATAAAGAAGACTGGAGACGGGTTCACTTACCTCGACCCCGCGCAGTTTCATGAGTACTTCGCAGCCGACTTATCTGCGGAGCAGGCCGCGTTCATGGCGCGATCGCAGGTCCTCAACTTGGCTGACAATTTCAAAGCAGTCATTACCACAGCAGCGTGGAGAAGCAAACCGAGCTGGATGTTGGTAGCGACAAAAGACAGAACCATCAACCCCGACCTCGAACGGTGGTATGCCGAACGAGCGAAGAGTCACGAGGTCGAAGTCGAGGGCGCGAGCCACTCGGTCTACGCCTCCAGGCCGAAGGAGGTCGCAGCTCTGATCGAAGAAGCGGCCACGCATGCCCGGTAGAAGGCTATTCTGCCCCTGCTCGCGAATGCTTTCGGAGCTCCATCCAGTTCATTGACGTTCCAAACCAGCACAATGCGTTCAATTCACATTTTCTGAAATGTCGGTGTTCGCAAGCTTGAGAAAAGAATGATGACGATTCGAACCGACAGGTTGCCGGATGCCACAACGCTGGGACAGAAGAGAATCTTTGTGGTCGACGCGTCGAGACCCGTCACCGAAGGCGAAAAAACGATCCGACGTATCGTGATCTTCGACAATCATCCTGCATCCCTTCGGTTGCTCCTTAGCAGTGATCTCAAGCTGCGACGGCGGAGTAAGGTTTTCTATGCGGTGCTTGCCATCGCATTAGTCCTCGCGGCTGGCGTTGGGATGCTCTGGCCTTTGCTTTAAGTGAAGAGGGCCTGCCCAGTTCGTGGCACAGGTCTGAAGACGGAAATTTAGGACCGTTTCAATCCTCATCCAGTCCGCGCTAAATCTTTGCCCTTAGGGACAGGGCCACAAGAAAATCTCAGATTTTCTGAAATCTCGACCTTCGGACGCTTGAGAACAATAGCGTGAAGACAAATCCAAGCGCCCGAGGCAGAGGCTGGGACGTTTCCTTCTGGTTCGCCGTCTCGAGTCCGCTTCTCGGTGTCCTGCTCGGCACCCTGGCCCTGGCGCTCTTCTTTCGTTGATCGAAGGAACGGCGCCGGGGGATCGCGAAAGAGATCTCAAGTTTTCTGAAATGTCGGTCATCGAAAGCTTGAGAAAGGAATGACAAACCAAATCCACAAGATGAAAACGGCCGAAGATTACATCTCCGAGACGAGCCAAAGAGAGTTGGCCTCCGGAATTCTCAAGCAGGCCGCGCAGGATTTGCGACGCTTCCACGGCGCGACGAGCGCAGTCGAGCGGGAACTCTATCGCGATGCTTATGACTGGATCATCTCCGATGATTGTTCCTGGCCGTTTTCGTTCCTGAACGTCTGCCAGTTGTTGAAGCTCGCGCCGGACACTCTGCGCCAGGATCTTCTGGACGATGCTTCGCTCGGTCTTTTCGGCTATCTGAGCCGGCGTTGCGCACGGGCCGCGCGGTCGCTCCAAAATGTCAGCAATCGCGTTTTCACAAGGAACCGCCGCTCAACCGGGGCCGATCCTGTTCCTCTTACTCACGTCCCAATTGCATGAAAACTCCGAGCTACGGTTTCGCCCAAAAGTTGCGTCGAATCTTGCGGTCAGTTGTTAGGGAATCCAACTGCCGGCGCGATCCTCTGCTCATCAACAGTCTGGCCGCATTCAATTTCCCCCCGCCTCTCGAGTTTCCCGGCAAACGACTGGCGCGCACCACCAGCTTATCTCAATGAACGTCACCACCATCGTTCTCATCAACGGCCTTTGGATGACCGCGCTCAGTTGGGAAAACTGGGTCAAACGCTACGCCAACAAAGGTTATTCTGTCATCGCCGCGAACTGGCCTGGTATGGACGGCGACATCGAGCAACTTCGCCGCGACCCGAGCACCTTCGGAACTCTTGGACTGACGGAAGTTGTTGATCATTACGAGCAATTCATTCGTGGGCTCGAAACGGCGCCGATCATCATCGGACACGGGCTTGGTGGTTTGGTAACGCAGATTCTTCTCGATCGCGGCTGGGGCGCAGCGGGTATCGCGATCGCTTCGGCGCCGCCCAAAGGCGTTTTTCGATCGGTGTTCGGGAATTTTAGGCTCGCACTGAAAGGCAGGTCACTAACTCCGCAGCAATTTCATTACGACTTTGCCAATACGCTCGCCGAAGCCCCGTCGATCGCAGCCTTCGAGCGTTACGTCGTTCCGGCTCCGAACCGTATTTTGCGGCAATTTGCGCTTGGGAACTTTAGTCCGGACGCGCCAAGCACCGTCAGATTTCATAACGACTCTCGCGCGCCATTGCTGCTGGTCGCCGGCGGCAAAGATCGCGTGGTGCCGAGCTCGATGGTCAATGCAAACTTCGACAGTTATCGAGAATCGAAAGCCGAAACGGATTACAAAGAATTCCCCGAGCAAACGCATTTCACGCTCCTCCACGAAACAGAAATCGCGGACTACGTCCTCGGTTGGGCGCTCTACCGCTCGAACGGCTCGAAACTAACCGCGGTTCCAAACAAGACCGACACGTGGTCGATCCAACTCTCAGCCTAACGAAAAGGAGATCTAATATGCCAACTACAACAACCGCACCTACTGCTACAAAAACTACGGCCGCACCAGCAACGGCAAAGGGCGCCAAGCCGCCAAAACCACTGCCCGCGCCCAACAGTGACTTCTACTATCTCTACGAAACCTTGCCGGCGGAGGAGCTGGCGGTCGTGAAGCGCGTGCGCGAGTTCATGGAAACGAAGGTTGCGCCGGTCATCACGGATTACTGGGTGAGAGATGCCTTTCCCTTTGATCTGCTGCCGGCGGTAAAGGAACTCGGCATCGGTGGCGTGGCCATGAAGGGCTACGGGTGCGCCGGCGGAAGCCTCGCGCTCTTGGGCTTTATACAAATGGAGGTCGCGCGGGTCGACTCATCTTTCTCCACCTTTCTAGGTGTGCACATCGGCCTCGCTATGGGCTCTATCTATATCGATGGATCGGAAGAGCAGAAGCAGAAGTGGCTACCGCCGATGGCGCGCTTTGAAAAGATCGGTTGCTTCGGCCTAACCGAGCCGCTGGTGGGTTCGGGCGCTTCGGGTGGACTTCTAACAACCGCGAAGCGCGACGGCGATACCTGGATTCTTAACGGCGAGAAGCGCTGGATCGGTAACGCGCCTTGGTGCGACATCTCGATCATCTGGGCGCGGGATGTCGACGATCACCAGGTCAAAGGTTTCATCGTCGAAAACAAAACAACGCCGGGCTTCAGCGTCGACAAGATTGAAAACAAAGTCGCGCTTAAGGTCGTGCAGAACGGTCACATCACGTTGAAGGACGTGCGCGTGCCGGAAGCAAACCGCCTGCAGGGTGGTAACTCTTTCAAGGACACCGCGAAGGTGCTGAAGATTACCCGCTACGCCGTTGGCTGGATGG
>JAWVEM010000042.1:0-9767 GCA_033856735.1 Blastocatellia bacterium | reverse complement strand
CGATCGGAGGGCAACCCGTGAAACGAAGTCACCGCGCCCCATTGATGCAGATTCGGCGGCGGCGTGGGCGAAGGTGACGGCGAAGGTGCAGGCGATGGAGATGGTTGCGGCTGAGGCGAGGCCGTTTGGTTTTGCGAGAAGGCAGCAGGCAGCAGGCAGTAGGCGGTAGGCAGTAGGCAGAAGACAAGCAGCGCAATGCAGACAACATTCAAACGCAAAGGTCGCAAAGGTCTCCGCAAAGGTCGCAAAGAAGTCTTCCTCGGCGTCCCCCGCGAATGCCTTTGCGTTAAGTCTTTGATCCCCACTATTTCTTAACCGCAGCCCGCTTCTGCTCTTCGAGAAACCTTTTCTGATCGCGTTCGATCCATCCTTCCAGCTCTACCGCTGCCTTCTCCAACTCATCGTTGTTCAGCAGGCCGCGCCGCAGCGCTTCAAAGAACGCGCGCGTGCGTAAGTTGTAAGCAAGCTTCTCGTACGCTTCGTTGGGCGTGCCTTCAGACAGCGAGATGAAAAGTTTTTCGTAGAGCGTAGCGAGCCGACTCTCAACGCCGCGCAGCGAAAGACTGCATTTGCGCGCGATGGCCCAGTTCGAAAGACCGAGCGCGAGATAGTAAAGCGCCTCGGCTTCGAACTCAGTGAGCAGCGGCCGTTTGAAAGAATCCTTGAACGCCGGGTCGATCATGTCGGCGCCGTCTTCCAGCACGGCGGCCACAAAACGCAGGAAGCGCGATTCGGGATTGTTCTTGTGAATGAAACCGTAAGCGGGCGGCGGATCGACCGATTTCACGATCTTGCGAATCTCGTTGATGTAAATCTCGTGCGGGAACTGCGTCCAGAAAATAATCCGCGCCGTGGGGAACTCGCGCCAGATCGCCCGCGCGGCTTTCACCCCGGAAAGCTTCGGCATCTGGATGTCGAGGATACAAACTTCGGGCTTGTGCTTGAGCGCCAGCACAATCGTCTCTTCACCATCGACGGCTTCGAGCACCGGCTGATGCGAAGGAAACTCGCGCTCGAGTATCTCGCGCAGATAGTTACGCTGGGCCACGTTGTCTTCGGCGATTAGGATGGACATTTCAAGTTCTTCTGGGTCGGGCGTGCTTACGGTAGATGAAACGATAGATGGGACTATCCCTCAACTCGGCTCTAATCTCTTTCTTGATCTTATCCTTGTCGGGCAGCTTATAAGCCTGATCATAAAAAGTCCACGCTGCTCTCTCTCGCCCTGCGAATATGTAGTCAAGAACAATACCGAGAACATCGCCGAGATGGTTCATATTGTTCACTGGGCCGCCGATGGTTTGAATGTTCTGCTTTCGCTCTTCGATTTTGCTCAGAAGATAGTCTGCGAACCGCGGATTGGCGGGCAAGTATCTCTTTGCTTTTCTAGAGTATTTGAAAATAATCGTGGGCAATGGTGTGGCTCCGGGGCTGAGGCTGGCAAAGCCATAGAAGATACAAGTGGGAACACTGATTTCATAAATGCCGTCGCTATCAAGATCAACTAACGACATGTCGTCTACTTCACGACCTGCTAGCCATGTGCGACCGTCGTAAATGACATGCGGCGAGCGCCCCAGACTTACAACCCATTGGATACCGCCTCTGAAAGTGTCCTGCGAAACAAATAACTGCTTTCGAGTGCGCCCGAGGAAACTAAATAGACCGAACCGTGTCGTGCTGATCGGTGCGTAAAGCCCGTCAAACCGGAGCAGAGTTCGACGATGGCGGCTCAGAATCGCAAACTCTTCGTCAGCGAAGGATGGCCTACCTCCTTCGATCGCGTCGCCAATTCTAACCTTGCGATGATGCTTACGAATTAGGTAATCACGATCCGAGAGTTTCTCGTTATCGGTTATGGCGTCGCTCAGTCGCACTTCTATGCTGTCGTTGGGCTCTTGCGCAAACGGCGACGCCCTTGTGATGAATTCACCGACAGTAACGAGAAGTGATAAGACTATGAAGTGCCGGACTTTCATTGCCGGCAGTGTGCTTTTTCTTGCGCTTTGCATCAATGTGGCCTGCCACACTTCCGTGTGCGGCTTCGCCGTCTGATGTGCCGAAGGCCTGCGGCCTTCCGTCTTGGGCTCATCATATTGTTTCCCCACCCATGGCTAGGCTGAGCCTCGCCATGGTGTAAGAAGGGAACGGGAGCGCCCGGAAAGGCAGAGCCTTTCCGCACATCTGGCGGCAAAGCCGCGGAAGAACTCGCTTTCTGTATTGCGTGCTTTGTGATAAATCTCTACGCCATGAAACCACGACGACTGTTATTCGCTCTTGTGACGGCGCTGCTCGTTCTTTCCGTGTTTACTTCGGCTGTGCCGATCGCCGCGCAACGCACGACTCAGCCGGCGCAGAGAAGACGCGCGGCGACCGAACCCGCTGCTCAGAGAAGCAGAACCACTAAGACGGGTTCAGGGCGCGATGAAGCACTGTGGCAGAGAGCGCTGGCGATTCATCGGCGCGCGATCGTCATCGACACGCATAACGACATCACCACGGCGATGACGAATGATGATTACGATCTGGGCGGCGATCCCCCCGCGCCTTATCGCACCAGCATCGCGCGCATGAAGCAGGGCGGACAGACCGCTGAATTCTTTTCGCTTTACATCAAACCCTGGTACGTCGCGCACGGTGGGGCGGCGCGGCGCACGCTCGACATGATCGATTCGGTCTATCGCGCGGTTGAGCGCCATCCCAACGATTTAATGTTTGCCACCACCGCCGCCGACATTCGCCACGCCAAAGCTCAGAACAAGATTGCCTGTCTGATGGGCATCGAAGGCGGCCACGCGATCGAAAATTCGCTGCCCGCTTTGCGCGAGTTCTATCGCCTCGGCGTGCGTTACATGACGCTGACCTGGAACAACACGAACGACTGGGCCGACGCCGGGCGCGGAGAGCGGAAGCATAACGGCTTGAGCGACTTTGGCAAGGAAGTCGTGCGAGAGATGAATCGTCTGGGAATGCTGGTTGACGTTTCTCACGTCTCAGACAAAACGATGAGCGACGCGCTGGACGTTTCGAAAGCGCCGATCATTGCGTCGCATTCATCGGCGCGCGCTTTGAGCAACGTGCCGCGAAACATTCCCGACGATCTGCTCCGCCGGATTGCAAAGAACGGCGGCGTGATACAGATAAATTTCTACAGCCTGTTTGTCGATCAGAAAACTGTGGCGCCGCAGGCTGATGAGCGAGGCGAGCGTCTGCGGGTTCAGCAAGAAGCGCTCAGCGTGAAGTACGCGGACGATCCTGAGCGCCTGGCCGAAGAGAGTGACAAGCTGGAGGCCCAATATCCATTGCCGCCGTTGCCGCTGTCAAAACTCATCGACCACATCGACCATATCGTAAAAGTTGCCGGCATCGATCACGTCGGATTGGGCCCGGACTTTGACGGCGCCAATGACTTTCCTGAGGGAGCCCGCGACGTTTCGATGTACCCAAACATTACGTACGAGCTGTTGAGGCGCGGATATAGCGAGGCGGACATTCGGAAGATTCTTGGCGAGAACTTCCTAAGAGTTTTTGCCCAAGCCGAACTTGTGGCGCGTAAGATGAGCCGGTCGATCAGCGGCGGCGGGAGTACGAAGAGAATTGCGCGCGGATAAAACAGATAACAAAAAGCAGCCACGAAAAGGCACAAGAGGCACAAAATAAAAAATGAATTGACGTTTTTTGTGCTGCTTGTGCCTTTTTGTGGCTAAGTTCTTATCCGTGTAAATCTATGGCTGAAAAACAAAAGGCCCACGATGATCTTCCTTGCGAAAGATCAAACGTGAGCCTGGGTGTGGACAGCACCAACCTTTAACGTCTGGTCTGCTCGTTCTGGCCGCCCTCTTTGTAAGAGCCACCGTCACCGCCCTTGCCTTGACCGCCCTGGCCACCTTGCTGGCCGCCGGCCGATTTGTCATCCTGCGGGTTACGACCCGGTGATTGCTGACTGCCGCCGCCCTGTTGACCTTCACCCGTGCCACCCTGCTGGCCTTGATTCTTATTATCGTCTGCCATTTCGATTCTTCCCCCTTTGTTGATTAGCGAAAATTTTTTGGGCCCGGTTCGAACAAATCCGGAGCCCGTTGGTGAGTTTCAGTCATATCAACCACCGTGCCATTTAGTTCCCCGCACGAATTAAAGGGGTGAAGAATATGTGGTGTAGAAATGCCAGCACTCAAACAATACACAGAGCATAAAAGTCGAACAGAGTTCTGAAGAGTATCCGCAGATTTCACAGATTACACAGAAGCGTTAAGACTGGAACGTCGACTATACGAGGGCCAGGAGAATCATTCTTGAGTTGAATGAATCTGTGTAATCTGCGTAATCTGTGGATGACGATGAACCACGCCGGAATTTACTTACACATTCCCTTCTGCCGCTCGCGTTGCTCCTACTGCGACTTCGCTACCGGCATGTATGAAGGTGAACTGGCGGGCCGGTATGTGAATTCGCTCGTTAAAGAAATCACGAACTGGAATGAAGTGGATAGGCCGTCGTCGGTCGACACGGTCTACTTTGGCGGCGGCACTCCTTCACTGTTGACGCCGTCACAAGTCGAGCGAATCCTGACAGCAGTGCATGATCGCTTTCAGGTAATCAATGGGTCCGAGGTGACGCTCGAGTTGAATCCTGGCGATGGCGGTACAAGTGTCGCCTCGAAACAGGAAACGATGCGCGAGTTTCGCCGCCTGGGAATCAATCGCGCGAGTTTTGGCGCCCAGACCTTCGATGATCGCGAGTTAAAACAATTGGGCCGCACGCACTCTGCGGCCGACATACCGGCCACTTTTCAGCAGTTACGCGATGCCGGATTCGAAAACATCAGCTTTGACTTGATTGCCGGATTGCCGAATCAAACGCTGTGCGGTTGGCAGCGAAATCTCGAAGAAGCTTTGAAGCTGCGGCCCGATCACTTGTCACTTTATCTGCTGGACCTGCACGAAGGCACGCCGCTCGCTGACCAAATTCATAGCGGCATGCGGCCGCGGCCCGACGATGATCTCGCAGGGGAAATGTACCAACTGATGGTTGATGAAGTTAGCCCGGCCGGTTATCAGCATTATGAGATCTCGAACTTCTGTCAGCCGGGATTTGAATCGCGGCACAACACGAAATACTGGATCGGCGCTCCTTATTATGGTTTTGGGTGTTCGGCGCATTCTTACGATGGACACCGGCGGCGCTGGGCCAATCAACGCGACGTGGCAAAGTACGTCGATTTGATCGAGCAGGCGCAAACTACAATTGTCGAGCGCACCGAGTTGAACGAAGAGGACGCGCGTTCGGAGTCGATATTCCTCGGCCTGCGCCTGATGCGTGGTTTGAATCTGGCAGACTATCGGACGCGATTCGGATCGGATCTAAGAGACGAGTACGATTCGGATCTCGATCGTTTGATCGGCGCGGGATTGATCGAGATCGATGAAGGTCTGTTGCGGCTTACCGAGCGAGGGGCGCTGTTGTCGAATGAAGTCTTCGCCGCGCTGGCCTGAGGTGGCACAGACTTCAGTCTGTGATTTTCTTCAGAACAAATCATCACAGACTGAAGTCTATGCCACTTAGATCTGATGGCTCAGCAACCCGTCCCTGAGCTTGGGCTCGAACCAGGTTGATTTGGGCGGCATGATCTCCCCCGCATCGGACACCTTCAGCAGATCGTCGATCGTCGTGGGAGAGAGCGAGAACGCTACCGCGGCTTTGCCTTCGTTCACCAGCTTTTCCAGCTCTTCGGCGCCCCGAATCCCGCCCACAAAATCAATTCGCTTGTCGGTGCGCACGTCTTTAATGCCGAGAATCGGATCGAGCAGACGATCCTGCAAGATGCTGACATCGAGTGATTCAACAATGCTCGCGTTTGTTTTGGCATCGTCCTTCAGCGCCAGCCCATACCAGCGGCCATCGAGATACATGCTCCAGCGGCCGCGCTCCGTCGGCGTGGGCTCTGCGTTCTCAGTTACTAAAAAACTTTCGCGCACGCGAGCCAGAAATTCTTCCTGCGAGCGTCCATTCAAATCGCGCACGATGCGATTGTAAGGGAGTATCTGCAACTGCTGATCGGGAAACAGGACGCATTGAAAGTAGTTGTATTCTTCGTTGCCAATATTCGCAAAGCTCTGTTCCCTGAACTCGGCCCGGGCACGGCTGGCGCTGGCCGCGCGGTGATGACCGTCGGCGATGTAGAGGTAAGGAACCTCGCGAAAGGCTTGGACCAGCGGATCATAATTCGGCACGCGCCAGATCGTGTGGCGGATGTCGTCATTCGCCACAAAGTCGTAGAGGGGCGCATTACCGGCAAGCGCGTTTGCGACCATCGAATTAATTTCAGGCCGGTCGCGATAGGTCAAAAACACCGGGCCGGTCTGGGCTCGCAGCACCATGATGTGGCGTGTGCGATCATCTTCCTTGTCGCGCCGCGTGCGTTCGTGTTTGCGAATGACGTCGCGATCGTATTCATCCACCGAACAGCAGGCCACGACTCCGATCTGTTCGTGGTCACCCATGATCAGCCGATAGAGATAGAGGCTCGGCGTCTCCTCCAACACCAAAGGGCACTCCCGGATCAGTTTTTCAAAGTTGTCGACGGCCTTCGCGTAAACTTCGTCACTGTAAATCGGCGTGCCTGAGGGCAGATCGATCTCGGGGCGCGACACATGCAGAAAGCTCAAGCTGTTACCCGAGGCCAGTGCGCGCGCCTCTTCAGTGTTGACGACGTCGTAGGGCACGGCCGCGACCTGCGGCGCGCTCTCGGCCTGCGGACGGAGAGCATTAAAAGGACGAATGGTGGCCACGCGTTCTCCTGAAAGGCTTGAATATTAGGGACACGTAAGACTAACTGTGGCAGAGATGATTTGCAAAGTAGTGAGCGTGGACATTCTTGCCTGCCGACCGGAGCGCGGTCCGCCAGCGTGCGCAGCACGCTCTGCTCGCACACTAAAGTGTTGCCGGGAATTGTTCGCGCTGCGCGCTCAGGCGGACAGGATGTCCGCGCTCCATTGCCACCCGAACTGCGGGAAAGCCGCGACGCTCAACGCTGCTATGTCGTAAAATGTGCGCGATGGGTAGTGATCAAGAAGATTTCAACACGATGCGCGAGCACCTTCGCACTCTCGATGCCGAATTTGATCGTGAAATGCGCGCGCGCGGATTTGATCCGGCTCAGGCAGAGAATGTAGCTTTGCCTTCGCACCTCGCCGCGCTTTACGCTGAACGCGAGCAGATCAGGAGCGAGATTGAAGAACTAACTACGGGTGAAAACCAATGACTGAGATAGGACGGATTCTGGATCAACTCAAACGCGCTTATGAAGGTAGCGCCTGGCACGGGCCGTCAGTGCGCGAAGCGCTCGCTGGTGTGACCGCGGCCCAGGCTCATGCGCGGCCGCTCGCCAACGCGCACAGCATCTGGGAACTTGTGCAGCACATAGCTGTTTGGGAAAGCGTGGGCCGGCGTAGGTTGGAAGGCGATCGCGCCGCCATCGAAATCTCTTCGCCTGATGACTGGCCGCCCGCCGATCACACGAGCGAAGCAGCGTGGGAACAGGCGAAAGCGGCACTCGATCGCGGTCATGAAGCTTTGCGTGAAGCGATCTCACGGGCGGATGAATCGCGTCTGGACGATCCGATTCTCGAAGGAATGTCGACCGTTTATGTCACGCTGCACGGAGTCGTCCAACACGACCTCTATCATGCGGGCCAGATAGCAATGTTGAAGAAGGCGCTGTAGGGATGCTGCTCTCTCCCTCTCCCGCTGGAAGAGGGTTGGGGAGAGGGCTTGTGTAGATGTCTCCCCCATTCTTTGTTAACCCCTGTCGTTGTAACCACGTCTCACCAACTTGAATCTTGCGGAAACATGAGGAGAGAGGGAGTTAGGCTTGGCGCTCAAACCCTCTCCCCTAACCCCTCTCCCAGTGGGAGAGGGGGAACCTCGATCTACACGTGAGGGAGAGAGGAACTCCATCTACACCGGCTCGCGACCAAACTCGCGCAGCAGCGGCTTGAGATTCTCGATCACCATTTCGTGGGCTGCCCCGTTGGTTGCCACAATCCCGTTGCGATTGTCCACGCGGACTCCGTTATAGCGGAGCGGTTGGCCGAACAGGTCAGTCAGGCGTCCGCCCGCTTCGGCCAGAATTGCCTCTGGCCCGCAGGTGTCCCATTGCTTTGTACTCGGCGAAAGATGCAGATAGAGGTCCGCCTGCTGTTCGGCAATCAACCCAATCTTCACGCCCACCGAACCGCGTCGCGTTTCATTCTTAAAACCAAACGTGTTGACGACGCGCTCCATCCGCGGGCTGCGATGCGAACGACTCGACGCCAGGACCATTTCATTTGCCTGCGTCAGGTTCGAAACGGACAGACGCGCGGCGGCGTTGTCTCCCGCTTCCATCCAGGCGCCCCCATTGCGTTCGGCGCGATAGAGCACGCGGCGCACAGGTTGATAAACGACGCCAAGGACGCTTTCGCCACCGACGGCCAACCCAATCTGCACGGCAAAATCGCCGTCGCGGTTAATGAAGTTTTTCGTTCCGTCCATCGGATCGATCAACCAGACTCGATTGATTTCCAGCCGGCGCTCGGTGTCCGTTGACTCTTCGGCGAGAATTCCGTCATCGGGAAATTCCCTTTGCAGACGGCCGACGATAAGCTCGTTTGCTTCGCGATCGGCCGCCGTGACTTCTTCGAGTTCGTCGAGAGCGTTCACCTTCTGCTCCACCAAAAAAGGACTGTTGTAATGCTCAAGCAAGACAGCTCCCGCCTGACGAGCGAGTTCCGTGGCCACGAGGATTTCGCGTTGGTAATCTGATTCCGGTGCTGAGTTCATTGTAAGATTCTCTACACGCTAACACATCGCCGACGCTTGATCGAAGCCACGCTTGCGAGGGTACGGCGCGCCGCGTATAGTCTTCGCGCTTACGCTAATCACGAACCAAATCGGAGAAACTCGAGAATGCCACTTGACGGCTGGGCGACGCTGGACGGCACGGCGCGCTATTGCGAACGGTTCCGCGAAGTCGCGGCGGAAGGTCATTTTCGGAAGGCGCAGGACCTGTGGCTCTCTTCGATCGGCATCGGTACTTACCTGGGCGACGCGGACGATGAAACTGACGCTCGCTATACCGAGAGTGTCGCGCGCGCGGTTGAGCTGGGCGCGAACGTTATCGACACGGCCGCCAATTATCGTTTTCAAAGAAGCGAGAGATCGATCGGCGCGGCCTTGGGAGAACTGAACGCGCGTGGATTCGCGCGCGAGGAAATAGTTGTCTGCACGAAGGGTGGTTATCTTCCGTTCGACGGCGAGCCGCCGACTGACGTGCGGCAATACGTCGAAGACACGTTCGTCAAGCCCGGCATAGCAAGTTTCGCGGATATTGCCGGCGGCTCACACTGCATGACGCCGCGGTATTTAGAGAGTCAGCTTCAGCAGTCGCTCCGGAATATGAATTTGTCGTGCGTCGATGTCTACTATGTTCACAATCCCGAGTCTCAGTTGGCAGCGGTCTCGCCGGAAGAGTTTTGGAAACGCTTGCACGCCGCGTTCGAGTTTCTCGAGCAAAGTGTCGCCGAAGGAAAGATCAAAACTTATGGCGTAGCGACGTGGAATGGGTTTCGAGTTGAGCCTGACGCGGGCGAGTACCATTCGCTGGAGCGCATGGCAGAGATCGCGAGGGAAGTGAGCGGCCGGGATCATCACTTTCGTTTTATTCAGTTGCCGTTCAATCTAGCCATGCCCGAGGCGCTGTTCTTTCAAAACCAAAAGCTGGGCGATGA
>JAWVEM010000041.1:0-4389 GCA_033856735.1 Blastocatellia bacterium | reverse complement strand
TATCTGGATTTGGGCAACCTTTTTGACGGCTTTCTCGTAGGTAATTAGGGTTGATCGACGCAAGACCAGTATTCCCTGAAGCGAGGCGTGAGTGAAAAAGTTTTCGATAATAGTAAACATAATCCGGTTTCAGCCGTCTTTATCTTTGACCAAAGAAAAATGAAACGGAACTGATGGTTCCTGCACTAACTAAGCAAGAATCGCAGTAATGAGTCAGGAGATAGTCATGTTGAAAGTACACGCCAGGAATTTGGGGAATGTCGCTGTCCTCTGCTTGCAAGGACAAATTGTGAATGGCGATACGGAGATTTTGCGCAATGCCGTGCAATCCGTGTCAGGGGCCGGCGCAGTCATACTCGATTTGGCGCGGGTAACCAGAGTCGATGCGGGCGGTTTGGGAGTGATGTTAGCTTTGCGCGCGCAGGCTAAGTCAAAAGGAACCCGCTTCGAGCTCATGAACGTACCCAAACTCGTAAGCAAGGTGCTGGAGGTAACGCACCTGGATTCTGTTTTTCAAATTTCCGCCGGGATTGAATTCTTTCCGGTTCCGCGCAGCGGGCGAGCTTCATTGGCAGCGCTTGCGTCGTGTCGCTAGATTGTAAAGGACGACGCCTTTAGATCCCGTCGCAAATCCGGTAGAGCGCCACGGCGACTTTAGATACGAGCCCTCCAAAGCGCGATCGCCCCCTGTGCTCTGCCGGCGCACTCCAAATAACGCTCTCAATTCCTAATTCTATCTGGTCAGTCCGCTCGCCCGGATGCGCGGTTGACTCTGAACACCGATAACATAATAGAATCACTTGCTGATGCTGCTCACCCTGAACGATCTGCGGCGCTTTACTGTCGCTCGAAACTTCTTTCATCCGACCACGCTAAAACGGGCAATCCACAGAATGGAGTTTGTGCAGGCTGATCCGATCCGCGCGCCGGCCCGCGCTCAGGATCTGATCCTTCGTCATCGAGTCAAGAATTATCATGCCGGCGACCTCGAGCGCCGCTACGCAGCACTCGACATCGAAGAGGATTTCTTCATTATCTACGGCTTCGTGACGAGATCCTTACAAGCGCTAATGCATCCACGTTCGGAGTCCGGCGTTCGGTCCTGGCCCATTGCACAGCGCAAGAGAGCACAGCTACTGCTCGAGTTCGTACGCCGACGCGGCGTAGCGCACCCGCGAGAGGTAGACACGCATTTCTCACACGGCACGGTGAAAAATTATTGGGGCGGCTCGTCGAACGCGACAACCCACCTGCTGGACGCCATGCATTACCGCGGTCTGCTGCGCGTGGCGCGGCGTGAGAAAGGCATCCGCAGCTACACCATAAGCGAGCACGAGCCTGCACCGAACGATCCAGCCGAGTGCCGAGCGCGGATCGATGCTCTGGTCGATGTGGTGGTTCGTATTTACGCGCCGTTGCCCGGTCCGAGTCTGTCGTTGTTTGTGCGCCGGCTGCGCTATGCAATCCCCCAGTGGCAAGGTGAGTTGTCGAGTGCTTTGCAGCGATCAAGACAGCGGCTCGCGCATGCGCGCATCGATGATCTGGACTGGTTTTGGCCCGCCGATGAGAAGGCGTCGGGCCATGAACCGCAGGACATGGTGCGATTGCTCGCGCCTTTCGATCCGGTCGCGCGGGATCGCGAACGTTTCGAGCGCTTGTGGGGTTGGGCATATCGTTTCGAAGCGTACACGCCGCGCGCAAAGCGCAAACTCGGCTATTACGCGATGCCGATGCTTTGGCGCGAACGCGTGATTGGTTGGGGGAACCTCTCATTGAAGAATGGTGAGCTTAAGGCTGAGTTCGGCTATGCCGAATCACAGCCGCGCGATCGTATGTTCAAGCGCGAACTCGAGGCAGAGTTGGATCGAATGCGAGCGTTTCTGGATCTTGAATCGTGACTTTGCCCTCGCTATTTATTTCGGTCCCTCATGTCGTTTTTCGCTTCAGCATCGAGCCGTTCGGTCGAGCTTCTTCACCTCGGCGCACGTTGCAAGGAGGCGCCCTCGCCAGCTCATTTCTTCAACATTTGCTCAACTATGAACTTGGGGGATGTTACACTTGGCCTGCTCAGATTAACCGGGATTGAAGATTATCGTCCATGAGCCGCCCCTCGTCTCCGCCCCATGAAATAACTCAACTGCTTGCCGAATGGAGCGAGGGAAATCAGGCTGCCCTGGACAAGTTGTATCCATTGGTCTACAACGAGCTGCGCCGCATGGCCCACGGCTATCTGCGGCGCGAGCGAAAGGGCCACACGCTACAGACCACTGCGTTGATCAATGAGGCCTACCTCCGGCTGGTCGATCAAAAATACGTTCACTGGGCTAATCGTTCGCACTTCTTTGGCATCTCGGCGCAGATCATGCGTCGCATCCTGATCGATCACGCACGGCGTTACGACTACGCAAAGCGAGGCGGCGGCGCCCAGAGGATTTCGCTCGACGAAGTAGCCGTAGTGGCGAAGGAGCGTGCGCGCTCGCTGCTCATGCTTGATGAGGCGCTTAAGACCCTGGCAAAGATTGACCCGCGCCGAAGCGAGGTAGTCGAGCTGCGATATTTTGGCGGCTTGAATAATGAAGAGATTGCCCGGGTGTTGAAAATTTCGGAAAACACTGTGACGCGCGACTGGAACATGGCGAGGGCCTGGCTCTATCAGGAATTGAGTGGGAGTGTGGCTTGATGCAGCCCGAACGATGGCAACAGATCAGCGGTATATTCAAATCGGCGCTCGCGTTGGAACCCGAGGAGCGCGCCGCTTATGTCGCCAGCCAGTGTGGTGATGACGACTCTCTGCGCCGCGAAGTTCAGCGGCTGATTGAGTCCCATCACCAGGCTGATGAAGAAAACTTCATCGGGTTGCCGGCCGTAGCCGAAGCCGCACCTCTGCTGATCTCGGAAGACTGCGAAGCGGGAGTTGGCAAAGATAGATTAGAACCAGAGCAGCAGCTAAGTCATTACCGCGTTATCAAAAAGCTTGGTGTGGGCGGCATGGGTGAAGTCTACCTGGCGCAGGACAGTCTACTCGATCGCACGGTAGCTCTGAAGATCCTGCCTGCGGATGTCGCCTCTGACAAGCGCCGAATGCAGCGCTTCAAACAAGAGGCAAAGCTCGCCTCCTCGCTCAACCAGCCGAATATTCTGACTATCTTTGAGTTTGGCGACACGGACTCGCTGCACTTCATCGCCAGCGAGTATGTCGACGGCGCGACCTTGCGCGAGCACTTCAGCAGGAAGCAACTCAAGCTGCCCGAAATAGTCGATATCAGCACTCAAGTGGTCGCGGCCCTCGACGCCGCGCATGAGGCAAAGATCGTCCATCGCGACATCAAGCCTGAAAACATTATGGTGCGTCGGCGCGACGGGGTAGTTAAGGTGCTGGACTTCGGTTTGGCGAAACTGTCAGAACGGTCCTCGGTAGCGGGCGGGCCAACGGACACTGAGGCGAACACCGAGGTGTTGGTTCGAACCAGGCCGGGCACTGTGATGGGCACGATCAATTACATGTCTCCCGAACAGGCGCAGGGATTGCGCGTTGATGAGCGGACTGATTTGTGGAGCATGGGTGTGCTCATCTACGAGATGGTGGCGGGCTGCGTGCCATTCGTAGGTGTGACCAGCAGCCACACGATTGTAGGCATTCTCGAGAAAGAGCCGGCGCCGCTCGGCAGCGTTGGCGTGCGCAAAGTTCCTCCTGAGCTACAACGAATTGTCAGTAAGGCTCTCGCGAAAAATGCCGATGAGCGGTATCAAACCGCGAAGGACATGCTGATCGATCTGCGGAATCTGAAGAAGCGTCTGGAGCTGGACGTCGAGATCGAGCGTTCAGTCTCACCTGATTCGATCGCAATGACGGCTGGCAAGAATGCGCGCGGCGGGGCCGACTCGATAGAGGCGCGACGCTCTACAGCCGAACCGAGCGAAAGCGGGTCGCGCCGGCGCACGAAACTGGTTCCGGCGATAGCCGTGATGTTGGTTCTTGTCGTGGGCCTGGTCATCGCTGCGAACTGGTCACGGTTCCGGCGTGCGACCGTAGTGGCCCCGGCCACCATGCCGGTTCCTGTTTCGGAACGCAAGCTCAGTTACTGGATGACGGTCCAGAAGTATAGAGACGGCCGGCCATTCGAAAACTCTTTCAGACTTGCCGGTGAGATTAACTTCGAGCAAGACTACCGCGTTAGATTGAATGTAAGCAGTCCGCAATCCGGTTATTTGTACATTCTGAACGAAGGCCCAGCGCCGTCTGACGGGCGGCGGCCCGAGCCGGGCGCGGCGGTTGCGGAGTCTAACCCGTCTCCGTTTATCGTTCTGTTTCCGTCGACGACCGCCAATGATGCCCTGTCCCAGCTGGCTGAGAATCAACGGGTCGAAATTCCGCAGCAAAGCTGGATC
>JAWVEM010000040.1:0-14754 GCA_033856735.1 Blastocatellia bacterium | reverse complement strand
ACCTGCGGCGTGTCTTTGAACTCGAACGCGCGGCGCTTGAGCACGTCGAGCAACACATCGATCTTCTTTAGCAGGATGTCGCAGGCGTCGCGGAGCAAGAGCGCGTTGGCCGTATCAACGACATCCGAAGAAGTAAGGCCGTAGTGAACGAAGCGGGCGGCGTCGCCGATCGATTCGGCGAGGTTGGTAGTGAAGGCGATGACGTCGTGGTCGGTAGTCTTCTCGATTTCGTTGATGCGCGCGACCGAGAATTTCGCGCGACTCTTGATCTGTTCCAGCGCGTCACGCGGAATCGTGCCCATCTCGGCGTGGACTTCGCAAACCGCGATCTCCACGTCCAGCCATTTCTGGAATTTGGTTTCTTCAGACCAGAGGGCGCCCATTTCGGGCAGTGTGTAGCGGTCGATCATGATTCAACGATTATCCACAGATTACGCAGATTACACAGATTCAAATTTACCGAAAAGGCAGTCTGTAAGTCCGCTCTTGACCAGGACAGATATCAGGCAAAACCAATCGCTCGACGCTTATCGTAATGCATTTCTTAATCGGTGTAATCTGCGTAATCTGTGGATTCTCATTTCAACGCATTTGAAGTTACGTAATACCTCGCCAGGTACCATTGGCCGCCGCGTTCCAGCAGCGTGAATGTCTCCATGCCCGTTCCCTGTTCGAAAGAAGTTTGATAGACCGCGATTACTGAATGTCCGGCGATCGGAGCAGTTGACGTTTGCTCTTCCCGAACGCTTTGCTGGTCGCGCGTGCGGACCTTGCCGAGCCGGTCGTGCAGCTTTTGAAAAGTCGCTTTCGATTCATCCAGCGTAGTATCGTTGCGCCACTCGTCCGCGGCTTCATGATAAAGCTTTTCATAGCGGCCAGCGTCAATGTCGTCGATCGACGCGTCCAAAACCGTCTGGGCTCCCGCCGGCATGCCGCTGCGGCGAACGCCCTGACTGCTGCAAGCAGAACTCAGAAACAAGACGCAGCAAAGAAATGTTGTTAAGCGTTTCAAACTTCAATCCAGGCAGTCGGCTCTTTAGGAAATGAAAGCGTGATGCTGGTGTCGCCGGCGAATAATGGTGCACGCTCTCGCAACGCGGTCTCAGCGGTAATCTGCGCCAGGTAAGGATTGTTCGCGCGCTGTGAGAGATGCGCCAGAACGATATGCTGCGCCTGGCCGTCAAAGCCGTCGAGCAGCCACTCAGCGACGTCTTCGTTCGACAGATGACCGAGCCGTGAAAGAATGCGCTGCTTCAATTCCCAGGGGTAATGCTCGACGGTCTTGAGCATGTCGCGGCTGTGATTCGATTCGATGACGATGGCCGCGCAGCCTCGCAATCGTTCAGTAACGAGGGTCGTGATGTGGCCAAAATCGAGAAGCGTCGCGACTTTGACACCGTCGTGCTCGGCCGTGAATCCGAAGTTGTCTACCGCATCATGGGGCACCGTGAACGGATGAAAGTCGATGCTCCCGATGCGAAAGTCCTGGCCCGAATCGATCTCGACGATGCGATCGCGCAAGGCGTCAGAGCGGCGCCGCGGTTCATCGTTCGCGACATTCCGCCTTTCACAGACATAAGCATCGCGCGTCTTGGCGGACATGAAGACCGGACAATCCAGGTCCTTGATCAAGACGCGCAATCCGCCGGCATGATCGCCGTGCTCATGCGTGATCAGAATGCCGTCGAGTGAATTTGCATCCTCCCCCAACATCGACATCCGACGCACGGTTTCCCGGGCGCTGAGGCCCGCGTCAACCAAAACACGCGTGCCGTTTGCGACCAGCAAGACGGAGTTGCCAGTAGAGCCGCTGCCAAGTACGGAGATTTTCATTTCGAGAAGAGGAGACAACCACAAAGGCACGAAGACACAAAGTAACAGTCCTGGTGTCGTTGTGTCTTGGTGGTTAACAATTTCAAATTTCCAGGCGCGCGCGATCAACCGCAAATCCATTCAAGTTACCGAGCGCTCCCAGCGCCAGCGTCGGCGTGGTAAAGCAACTCTGCGCTACCCTCTGCGCGTCGTCCGGAGTTACAGCTTCAATACTACGAATGATTTCGTCGGGCGAAATGCGCCGGCCATGAAAGATCTCCTGGCGCGCCAGGGCCCCGACGCGCGAGCTGGAAGATTCCAGACTCAATAGCACCGAGGCAATCGCCTGTTCCTTGGCGAGTTGTAACTCGTCGTCTGACACCGGCTCGTTAACGGCGCTTCTTAGTTCCTGCAAAGACAGATCAAGGACCTGATCGAGATGCGCCGGCGACGTGCCCGCGTAAATCGTAAACATCCCAATGTCGGTGTAGGTGTTGCCGCCGGCGCCGATTGAGTAAGCCAGCCCGCGCTCTTCACGAATTGACTGCCACAGGCGGCTCGATGTGCCGCCGCCGATCACGGTTCCCAGCATGCTGGCCGCGTAACGATCTTCACTTCTTGCCGAGGGCCAGGGTGACGCGATGATTAAGTGCGCTTGCTCAAGTTCGTTCTTGCGTTCAATCAGAATTGGCGCAGCGGTTTCCGGTGAAAACCCGGCCGTCGAAGCTTCTTCTGATTCGTTACTGCCGTTGCCGAAAGTTTGCGCGGCCAGTTCCGCCAGTTGGTCGTGACTGACGTTGCCCGCCGCGGCGATTACCAGGTTGCGCGGCGAGTAAGCGCCGGCATGAAAGCCCGCGGTGATAGTCCGATCAAATGACGAGACTGTCTGTTCAGTTCCTTCAATCGGCCGGCCCAGTGAATGATCCGGAAAGTAAGCCGCGTGAAAAAGTTCGGTGAGCAGCTCATCCGGCGTGTCGCCGATCATCTTCATCTCTTCGATGATCACGCTCTGCTCGCGCGTTAGATCGTCGGCGTCAAAGCGGGGGTTCGCCAGCATGTCGGCGATTAGATCAAAAGCGAGCGGCAGCGCCGTGTCGACTACTTTCAGGGCAAAACCAGTGATCTCGTGCGAGGTGTATGCATCAAGATGCCCACCCAGCCGATCGGATTCCGTGGCGATTTGTCGCGCCGAGCGGCGCTCAGTGCCTTTGAACAAAGCGTGCTCAATGAAATGAGATATCCCATTCAGCGCGGGCGTTTCATGACGCGATCCGCGCCGAACCCAGATTCCCAGACTGACGGACCGCAGGCCCGGCATATGTTCGGTCAGAATTGTGAGTCCATTGGCGAGGCGGGTGGTTTGAACCTGATCTATCATTATTTTTCCAGAAACGCGGAGCGGCCTTGTTCAGCGTCCATCGTAACACGTAGAAAAGAGGCGGCAAAATAAGCATGCTTTTCGGGTACTAATGCCGTTTTGAAAAAGTGGCACGGGCGTCCCGCCCGTGAAGACACGCGGAGGATGTGCATGGCACATCAACCTCCGCCAGCTACCAAAGAAAGCAGCGCGCCCTGGTTCGGACAGCACCGTGCTTGACACAAACTCGGCCAATAGCTGAGAATCGCACCATTCAAACGGGTGACAGTCTCCCTTGCCCGGCGGAACGAGGATCGGAAAAACAGATTCCGAACAGCCGCTCAGGCATCTGAACGCAGCAAATTGAGAATCGAACGAGAGTGAAATTGGCTATCCGGTTTTCGTTCTGACACCAGCCTCGCCAATGGGCGTGAGGTTAACCCGGAGGTCCGGCCTTGATGAAGACACTTTCCAGATTTGGCACGCCGCTGGTGGTCCTGGCTGTCGTCTTGTCGATGACAGTCTCGACGTACGGCAAAGGGGTCCGGGGCCTCGCTACGATTACCGGTACAGTCCGAGATGGCAAGGGTCTGCCCTTGGCAGGGGCGGTGATTCAGTTGATTCGCGAAGGCGCGAACCAACTTATCAAACAGACGCGCACGGCAGCCGACGGAAGCTTTTCGGCCAGGATTCCCGCGGGTCGTTACTCGCTAAAAGCAATGGCTGACGGCTTCGGTGAAGTTCTCTTCTCATCAGTTCAGGTCAACCCCTCTGCAGAAATCGCCTATCGCTTCAATCTTGAGCCCGCTGGTTCGGGCAGGACCGTAGTCGATCAACATAAGGATCGTGACAACATCAAATGGACGCTGCGCGCGATACAGGGCCGTCGATCAATCTTTCAAGCCAACGAAGGCGATGACTCGACAATTGCGGCGACTGAAGGCGCGGAGCCGGCAGTAAATGGCAGCGCTGAAGTAAACGATACACAACGCGAGAATGAGCGCAGCCGCACTCGCACACAGGGAGTCGTCGAGACCTATTTTGCCAGCTCTTCCAATCCCTTCACTTCCGGTTACGAGGGTGTGAATTTCGCAGTGGCGCTGCCGGCGTCTGAGCGAATCGATCTGATTTTTGCCGGCCAGACGGGCGTCGGCTCGGCCGCCCCACAAAGGTTCGAGACGACCGCGCGCATGCGCGTCAACAGCCGCCATCGCGCGAATCTGACGGTGGGCGCCGCCAGCTTGCCTCTCTGGACGCGCGGTGGCACTGACTCCAACACTCGGCGGGCACTTGGGCAAATGTCAGTGCGCGCAGTTGACGAGTGGATTGTCCGTGATGGCGTTGTAGTTGTTTTGGGATTGGATTACTCCCGTTTCCTGGGTGCGGGTAACGGGGCCGCGCTCAGTCCGCGCCTCGGAATTCAGTTCGACGCGAACGCACGCACGCGCGTGAAAGCGAGTTTTGCTCCGGGCGGAATCGAGACCGCGCCACAAAGTTCCGCGAGTTTTGAGTCAGGCGACGCGATCTTCAAGCAACCGCTCGCACAACCGATCGCATTCGTCGGCGGCCGCGCAGTCATGGGCCAAAGCCGCCGCCTTGAATTCGGCGTGGAGCGCGTCCTCGATAATCGTTCCAATGTTGAAGCCACAGCTTTCGTCGATCTGATCAGCGGCCGCGGCATCGGACTGATGGCCGCGCCATTGTCTGCTTTCTCCGGCGAGAGTGCCGCGGCGATTCTCAACGTCGCCAATCAGGAAGGATCAGCCCGGGGCATGCGACTGGTCTATACCCGCCGTCTGAATCGCGTATGGAGTACGGCCGCGGGCTACTCGTTTGGCCGTGGACAAAAAATTTCGCCGGACGGCATTACGAACCCTGCGGAGCTTTTCAGTAACAGCTTTTTTCAAACTGGCGCCGTGCAGGTTGCCGGAGATTGGTCTACCGGCACTCACGTCCAAACTATATTTCGCTTTTCGCCTCAGGCGACGGTGTTTGCAATCGATCCTTTTGCCGGCCGGCTGGCAGTCTATGATCCATCCCTCAGTATTCAAGTAACGCAGGATCTGCCGACGTTCGGATTGCCGGTGCGGGCCCAGGCCGTCATCGACGCGCGCAATCTGTTGGATTTCCAGTCGAGGACCAGCAACCGTGAGACGGTACTGGAAGTTGCTCCGACCGGCCGCTCAGTTCGCGGAGGAATCTCGGTTAGATTCTGAGCAGGACGGTGGTACGATCATTCAACCAAGCCGTTACCGCCAGCTTCGGTTCCAGGCTCCCATTTTCTCCATAATCTCGGACGAGTACGAAAACTTGGACGTGACTGCCCAGTCGCAGTCGAGGTTTTTATTTCTGAGCAGCAGAGAAGTGATGCCCAGCACGCAATACATTGCCTTGCGTCGTCCATCAAACGAAGCGAGTGTAATGGCCCTCAGTTGGAACATCGGTTGCCTTAATTCGCCGGTCGCGGTGTGTGCCGATAGTCGACCATAACAGTGCGACTAAGTAGAGTCTCAGTAAAGCGGGTTCACGGTCCAAACGATTATGACGAAGGGTTCAGTACTCACCGGCAAGACTTGGTTGCTGCTAGTCGTAGCGGCACTGTTGATTGCGGCCGGAGCGCTGAACTTTTCACAGCGTCTGAGTCACCAGCCACCACCATGGGACGGAGTGACCTGGGTTGACACTTCGCACGGCGTGGTCGCCAAAACAGTCGAACCGGGTTCGTCTGCCGCGCGGGCCCAGGTGATTCCCGGAGATCGCCTAATCGCGATCAGCATGACCGGAAAAAAGTGCGAAGAGGTCACCAGCGGTCCCAAGTGTGAGTCGATAAGCGTTGCCAGATACGTTCAGATTTATCTCAACGATGCTCGGGCGGGCGGCGACATTCACTACCTCATTGAGCGTCCTGCATACCCAGTAGAAACTCGATTCTATTACGCCGATCTCGATCATTTGGGAACTATCCCGAATTGGACGGTGCGCGATCTCTATATCAACTTAATCGGTCTTGTCTATCTATTCGTCGGTCTGTTTGTGATTTTCAAGCAGGGCGGCAGGTCTCCTTTCGTTTTGCACTTCGCGTCGCTTTGTTTGACGGCGTTCGTCTTTCACTTTTATACACCGAACGGAAACTATAAAGACCTCGACCTGGTAGTTGCTTTTCTGCGCAGCGCCGGCCTGATCATGTTTGCGCCGCTGTTCCTGCACTTCAGCGCCATCTACCCGGTTCGATATCACCTGTTCGAGGAACGGCGTTGGCGCAGCGTGCTGCTGTACATCCCGGCGGTGCTGCTCCTGTGTGTCGCAACCGCGGTCTTTTTTCACGACGAATTGGTTAAGGTCTTTCCGCGTCGGCTGCTCGACTATTCGCTGAACTTCGGGGCCGGGTTTTATAAAGCTGCCTTCATCCAATTGGCCGTCGCGCTGGTGGCCAGCGTGGTCTTGCTCGTGCGCCGTTTTGTGATCAGCAAGAACACTGTGGCCCGCCAGCAATTGAAATGGGTGGTGTGGGGATCTGCGCTGGCTATAGGGCCCTTCATTTTGTTGTATGCGATCGGGTTTGTGCTCACTGAAGGCTCAAATCCTCTAAGTGACGCGGCGGTTGTGCCGCTGATTCTAGTACCGCTCGCGTGGGGCTATTCAGTGGTCCGCTATCGCCTGATGGACGTCGAGCTCGTCGTGCGCCGGGCTGCCGTTTATGCCTTTACAACCATCGCAATCGCGGTGGCGATAGGCGCGGTCGTATATTTCGCGGGGCTATATGCGTTGAGCGGCGACGTCGGATCTACCGGCGAGATTACCTTGCGCCTGATTCTTTCCGTCAGCGCGATGGCCTGTATCGTGATGATCGCTGCTCCGGTCAAGAACTTTGTGCAGGAGCGAGTGGATCGGATCTTCTACGGCCAGCGCTACGACTTGCGGCGGAGTCTTTTGGACTTCGGTCGCACAATTTCAGCGACCACGGCCCTCGATCCTTTGCTCGATTCACTGATTACACGACTGCGGCAGGTAATGAACGTCGAGCGTCTGGCGATCTTCCTGGAAGATGAACACGAACCGTCGGGTTATCGCGTCGCCCGCACGGCTGGGCTGTCAGCGCCGATAACTGTCCCGGTGGATTTTCGCGAGATGATCCGCACGCGTTCTGCCGAGACCGGTGTAGTCCGTGCCGACGATCTCGAATCGTCGCCGGAAGGCGATGCTTACGTTCGTCGCGTGCTGCATTATTACGTACCCTGCGTCGTGCGCGGGCGGATGGTGGCCGTGATTGGCCTGGGCCGTTCGGCTGATGGTGCGCTGCTCTCTTCGGAAGATGTTGAGATTCTGCGAACCGTCTCCGGCTACATTTCGGTCGCAATCGAGAACAGCTTGCTCTATCAGGAGCAGCAACGCCGCGCCGCCGAGCTTGAAATCCTAAAAGAGTTCAACGAATCGATTGTCGAATCGATCAATGTAGGGTTGATGGCGGTCGATCTTCATGGAAACATCACGCGGCTGAACTCCGCGCTGGAAGAAATCTTCTCGCTCACCCGCGACGAGGCCGTCGGCAAGAACGTCGAGGAACTTTTCGCCGAAGACTTTGCCGACACGCTGCATCAGGTGCTGGGCCCGGATGGCTGGCAGTTGCGACAGACGCGCCAGATCTACAAGCTGCATACGGCCACGCGTGCCGGCCGTTCAATCGTACTCAATATTGCGCTGGCTCCGCTCTGCGCTGATTCAGATGAACAAACCGGAGCCCTGGTAGTGTTCGAAGATGTCACGCAACGGCTGCATCTTGAGGAGCAACTGCAGCAGCGCGAGAAGCTTTCGTCAATCGGTTTGCTGGCCGCCGGCGTGGCCCACGAAGTCAATACACCGCTCACCGGCGTTTCGTCGTACACGCAAATGCTCCTTAGTATGTTGTCTGAAAATGACCCGAAACATGCCTTGCTGCTCAAGGTTAAGCGGCAGGCGGATCGAGCCACGGACATAGTCAACAATCTTTTAAACTTCTCGCGCACTGGCAGCGCGGCCGAGTTTGGCAGTGTCGATATTCACCGCGTGCTGGACGACACGCTGCAACTCCTCGAACCGCAACTGCGCCGCAGCCAGATCGAGATTGTGCGCGACTATTCAGACAACCTGCCGCAGGTTCATGGCAATTCGGTTAAGCTGCAGCAGGTCTTTACCAATCTGATCCTCAACGCGCGCGATTCGATCGCCAACGGCAATGGTCGCATTTTACTGTCTACCCACAAGGGCGACGACGACTCGTTGCTGATCGAAGTCGCCGACAGTGGCGTAGGCATTGCGCCGGAGGACGTGGCGAAGATCTACGATCCATTCTTCACTACTAAAGGCGTCGGGCGTGGTACAGGTCTCGGCCTGGCGGTGACTTACGGTATCGTTCAGGAGCATTCAGGACACATAAATGTCTCAAGCACGCCTGGGCTCGGGACTACATTTCGCATCACGCTGCCTACCAGTGATCCGCGCGCTCGTCTGCAAGCTGCCGCGCTATAGCAAGGCATACTTTCATCTTTATCATCATTAGCTTTTACTGCTGGTTTCGGTAATAATCTCGCCTTTACTCAAGGGATGCGAGAACATTCGCTAATAGTTGGCGCTAAAAAGCGGTGCCAAGTCACCGCACTCGAAAATGGCTAGAAAAGGTTCAGTGCTGGTCGTCGATGATGAGGAGATCATGCGCGATGTCCTCGAGACGTTGCTCTCGGCGGAGGGTTATCGTGTCGATCTGGCAAAGACCGGCGAAGAAGGATTAGACGCGTACACCAAGCGTTCGTACGACGCGGTGTTGCTCGACGTGTCGATGCCGGGGATTGGCGGCTTGCGCGCGCTGGAAGAATTTTTGAAGCTGGACGCGGAAGCAGTGGTGGTGATGATCACCGCGTACGCCACGTTCGACACGGCGATTACTGCCTGGGAGAAGGGTGCTTTTAATTGCATTCGCAAGCCCTTTCAGAACGAACACATCACGGCTACGGTAGCGGCGGGGGTGAAGCGCCGGCGCAAAGAAGAAGAACGGCGATCTCTGCGCCAGGCAATGAGCCGCGAGGTCGATCGCGGCGCCATGGTCGGCCGATCGGACATCATGCAGGAGGTGTTTCGCCTCGTAGAACAGGTCGCGCCCGCCCGCTCAACAATCCTAATCACCGGCGAGAGCGGCACTGGTAAGGAACTGATCGCGAAAGCAATTCACGAATCCAGTCTGCGCGCCGCGCGCCCCTTCGTCACAGTCAACAGTTCGAATATCCCCTCCGAGTTGCTCGAGTCAGAACTCTTCGGCCATACCCGCGGAGCATTTACCGGCGCTGTGGCTGCCAAGAAGGGTTACTTCGAAGTTGCCGATGGCGGTTCAATCTTTCTCGATGAGATTGGCGATATCCCGCCAGAGACGCAGGTGCGACTGTTGCGCGTGATTCAGGAGCGCGAGTTCACGCCCCTCGGAGATACCAGCCCCCGGCGCGTCGACGTGCGGATCATCGCGGCCACGAACATCGATCTCAAGGAAGCGGTACGTCAGGGAATGTTCCGCGAAGATCTCTATTACCGGCTGGCGGTGGTGCCGATCGAGTTGCCGCCACTGCGCGATCGGCGGCAGGACGTGCTGCCGCTGGCACAGCACTTCATCCGCAAGTACAACGAAGAAAATGGCCGCCGGGTATCGGAGCACATTGCCCCGGAAGTGCTCTCGCTGCTGGAGAATTATTCCTGGCCCGGCAATGTCCGCGAGTTGGAAAACGCGATCGAACGGGCCGTAGTGATTGCGCCCGCCGACGAGATCAGCCGGGAGTGTCTGCGTCCGGAAATAGCGGACCCGCAAGCCACGCGCGCGGTCGCGCGCGAAGGCGCGGGTGCCTCTTCTGGCATAGACGTGGGACGCGGCGTTAACTTTTATGACGAAGTGCGTCGCTTTGAAATTGATTTGATTCGCCGCGCCCTGGATCAGACCGGCGGCCACCAATCGCGTGCTGCGCGTCTGCTGGGCATGAACCCCACTACTCTTAATTCAAAGATCAAAACCTACAACATAAATCTAAGGCCTTAGTGGGCCGCCCGTTTCTGGTTGACACAAAGCCGGCTTGGGAATAGGCTGTCGCCGTCTTAGGCCCTTTCACCGGGTAGGCGGAATTAGTCCCTTTGAGCTTCGCCGCCAACCAATTCAAGGAACCTGGCTGAGCTGTGGTTTCTGTTCTAATGCCAGTAGGCGAGTTCCTCAGTCCCGCGCGTGCGGGTGAAATGTTTCAGTTTGGCCGTCATATATATTAGCGGGCGTACTAGAATCCTTGGAGTCCAGCAACCGAAACGTGGTCGCATGGATCCCAAAGGATTTTTCTTCTCATTCGTGACTCACCTTCTTTAATTCTCAAACTCTTCGGTGAGTCGGCGTTATATTCATTGGTCTCGGAGAAGCCCGGCATTTCCACTTCTCTGACGACGCCGCGAGTCGCCGGTGTCGGGGCTTCGCATCAGGTTCCTTTAACAATTAAGACGGAGGCCTGCAATGGCAAACTGGCTGGTCATGATTTATCTCGCAGGGAACAATAATCTCAGCGAGGAATGCGTGTTCGCGCTCACCGAGATGAAGAGGGCCGTTTTGAGCGATAACATCACTGTGATGGCCCAGCTTGATACCAGCGTTCATCGGCACACGCCCCTGCTGATCACGCAGGGCAACACCCTCCACGGCGATTTGAAGGCTGCAGAGGTTCAAGCGGCTATCTCAAGAGCGGCGCAACCCGGAGCTAAGGCGACCAGCACGGCGCCACAAAGCAAGTACACATCCGGCGAGGAGGAGAAATTGCCGTCCTTCGCCCAGGTGATTTTTGATTTCGTGAATAACTGCGTTACCGGCCAGAAAACGAAAGCTGATCATTACATGCTCATCCTTTCCGGCCACGGTAACGGCGTGCTTGCTGATTTCCTGAGTCAGGAGCAGTCGGAAAGCCTCGATATGGTTTCTCTGACCCAACTGATAACGAAAATTAAGACCGAAACACTGGGCGGGAAAAAGCTCGACATTCTGGGCTTGGATAGCTGCCTGATGAGCATGGCGGAGGTGGCTGACAGCTTACAAGACTTCGCCAAGGTAATGATCGGGGCCGAGGGATTTGAGCCACTTAGTGGTTGGCCCTATGAAAGAGTACTTCGCGCGGTCAACGAATTCGCTCAGCGGAGTGAAGGGGCGGATGACCAGAACGTCAGCGATCTGGCCAGGCAAATCGTTTGCGATTACATCGGTTACTACACTGACTATCTTGCGGCGGGTGTTTCAGTGGACCTGGCGGCCTGCGATCTCGCCAGGAGTCATTCGCTGACGCGAGCTGTCAAAAATCTTTCCGGCGTTCTTAAGAAATATTTACCGAAGCGGGAAATCAGGAATGCAATCATCCTGTCGCACTGGGAAGCGCAATCCTACATGCGAGAGCAGTACACCGATCTCTATGACTTTTGCCAACTGTTAGCGCGCAACTGTGAAGAGGAGGTAGTGCAGAAAGCATGTCAAGGCGTAATGGACGCCATTCAAGGTAAGAAGGGCCAGGCGGGATTCATCTTGAAATCTTGTTACAGCGGCTTGACCGTACAGTATTCCTTCGGCGCTTCGGTCTACTTTCCCTGGTCGGAAGAGACTACTGGTCTGAATAGATATAAAGAGCTCTCCTTTGCCACCAAATCGGGATGGGCGAGTTTCCTTCAAGCCTACCTGTCGGCAACGAAGCGCGATCCGCGGGGCCAGGGTCCAAAAGACAGTCTGGAAAGTTTCGCTCCCGAGTTTACGCTTGGGTCTTTCAGAGTCATTTCCGAGAGTGGGCTGAGCCCGCTCGCTATCAAGAGTGGTTCGGAAAACAAGAGCGGTTCGGAAAACAAGAGTGGTTCGGAAAACAAGAGTGGTTCCGAGAATAAGAGCGGTTCCGAGAACAAGAATCTTGCAAACGCCATTGCCAGCATGAAAAATCCACCCACGGAATTCCGTCCCTGTGAAGACTGTGTTCAGCCTTTGCCTAACAAGCCGAGCCCGCAAAAGCCGCCCACGGCGGGGCAGGTCGGGGCAGTCTCACGCGCCGGGTCAAACGTCACCGAAAGATCGAGAAGAACAAAAAAGAAGACTTCTCAGAGATATTGACAGTAGTGTGAGAGTAGTAGCATGCTTTCCGCGGCCGGCGTATCTTCAGTGCGCCGCGCACTTCCATTTCCGAACAAAGAAGTTCTTGGGCGGATCGCGTCTCGGTCATCAATCCATCCTGCTTTGAAAAGTGAAGGACCAATGTCGCTCAGCACGCGCGTCAAATTTACGCTTGCTCTCTTAATCATCGCTTTCGCTTTATTTGAGCCGATGGTTAGTGAAGACCAAGTGTCGCACACCGCATTTGCTGAATCAGGCGGAAGTGTGAAGAGCGCGGAAGGGGCGCCTTTGCCGGCGCCGGGCGAGTCCACGGTGCGGGAACTCGCTCCCGGAGAAACTGCCGCCTACGTCATTACCCTCACTCAACATCAATACCTCGGCGCGGTCCTCGAGCGGAGGGATCTGGATATTAGTTTGAAACTCTCTAATCCTGTCGGCGGCGTTCTACTTCAGCTCGAGTGTCGCAATCCAGTCTGACTCCTGTTTCGCTCATTGCCCAGACTCCGGGAAATTATCGGCTCGAAGTGCGTTCGCTGGAGAAACAAGAGGTTCGCGGTCACTACGGACTGCGGGTTGAAGAGATCCGGCCAGCCAACGTGGTAGACAGCTACAGGATTGCCGCGCAGAAGGCTGTCGCTGAGGGCCAACAACTGCTGCGAGAATGGCAGGAAGAGTCGAGCCTCAGCGCAATTAACAGATTCAAGGATTCTTTGCCTCTCTGGCGCGCGGCCGGCGATCGTCGCGCCGAGGCTTTCACTCTCCGGAGTATTGGTGACGTTTACCAGCCTTTGGGTGATTATCAGCAAGCGCTGAATTATTACGATCAGGCTCTGTCGCTTAATCTGAAAATACTCGATCGGCGGAGTGAAGGTGAAACCCTAAACGAGATCTGTTACGCCTACCTGAATAAGGGAGAGAACAAGAAAGCGCTGAAACTTTGCAACCAGGCATTGCGAATAAATCAGGCCAACGAAAACGGGCGCGCAGTCGCAGAGTCTCTCAATAACCTTGGCGAAATCTCCTACGGATTAGGACAGAGCCGCCAGGGTCTGGCTTACTTTCAGAAAGCATTACCGGCCTGGAGCGAAGCGGATGACCGTCAAGGCACTGCCACGACGCTCTTGAACATTGGCTATACTTATTCTGATTTGGGACAGATGCGAGAAGCGCTCAATAATTACAATGAAGCGCTCTCTCTTTGGATGAATTCCCCGAATAAGCGCGGGCAAGCAATGACCCTCACTGCCCTCGGGCGCCTTCACTCCCGGATGGGCGAGAGTCAAACGGCGCTGGATTATTTTGAGAAGGCAATGCAACTCATCAAACCTCTCGGGGCCCGCGCCGAGCAGGGCCGCATCCTCACGGGACAGGCATATGTTTACGATCAATTAGGCGACAAGCAAAAGGCTCTTGATTGTTACAACCAGGCTCTGACGCTGTTTCACTCAACGGGCGACTACGGAGAGGCGATGACCATCTACGACGCCGCCAAGGTTCTGTTTTCATTGGCAGACTACCAAAAAGCGCTTGAGTATTTTCAGCAGGCGCTTTCGCTGTCTACGACCGCCAGGGATCGACATTTACAGGCATTTGAAATCAGAGAGATCGGCAGAATCTATGATGTGCGGGGTAACAAATCCACTGCGCTGGATTATTACCTCAAGGCGCTTTCGTTCTTGCGCGCAGAAAAAACTTTTAGAGGGGAAGCCGAGACGCTGAACCTAATTGGCAACCTTCATGAAGAGCGTGGACAGACCAGGGACGCGCTCAAATACTATAACCAGGCGCTCTTCCTTAATCGAAAGGCGGAATACCCGGTGGGCGAGGTCGCGACGCTTTATAAGATCGCTCACCTTGAACGAGACCGTGGGAATTTCACGACCGCTCGTCAGAACACGCAGCGCGCCCTGGAGGTGGTTGAGTCGTTGCGCTCAAACGTCATCAGCCAGGACCTGCGCACATCATTTTTTGCGTCTGTCCGTCAGCATTATGAGCTTTACATTGATGTCCTTATGCATTTGCACGAGCATGACCGAACCGCGGGGTTCGATGCCGAGGCGTTTGAAATCAGTGAGCGCGCCCATGCCCGTTCGCTCCTCGAGTTATTGAGTGAGGGACGGGCGGATACTCGTGCAGGCATAGATCAGGCCCTGGTGTTACGCCAACGCTCATTGCAGCGATCGCTCGACGAAAAAAGTGACCGTCGTTCCCAGTTGCTCGTCGCCCGGCGGAATACCGAGGCGCAGGCGATTGATAAGGAAATCGATCAAATCAAGAACGAATATGATGAGATAAGATCGCAGCTCAAATTGAAAGGTCCTCGCGATGCCGCGTTGATGCAGCCACAGCCGTTGAGTTTGCCGCAGATTCAGCAACAGGTTTTGGACGACGACACGGTCTTATTAGAGTACGTGCTTGCTGACGAGCGGAGCTACGTTTGGGCCGTGACGCGTACTGG
>JAWVEM010000039.1:0-6665 GCA_033856735.1 Blastocatellia bacterium | reverse complement strand
TCGGGGCGACGGCTTCATCAGGTCCTTCAAAAACAGTGATTGTCCCGGGCGTTTCACGCACCCGCAAAACCAGCCGATGGAGCGCCGCTTCTTCCAGGGTTTCGGTGCCGGCAGCGCGATCTATCTCGTGTACCAGGGGAGTGCTGGAGCCGGTCATGAAAACATCCGCCGTGTAGTCTTGCAGCTCGACCCGCACTCGCCCCACGAACTCACGCTGCGACAGATTACGCAGCAGCGCCCAAAGATTGACGAAGGTCGTGTCGAGATTTTCGTAGATGACGCGCGATTTCGATTCCGAGCCCATAGGGCGATCAGTTTAAGGATTGACGTGGAGCATGACAAGCCGAAAGCGAAAAGGAATTACCATCATTTAGGTCTCAGATTACACGGAGCAGGTTTCAATTTCTCGTTCTCGCTCGTTTAGAGGCGGGCTACTAACCGCCATCTTTCGGACTATCGATCGGCGGAGTAGCCCGCCTCTAAACCAATGATTCACTTTCAGAGCTATCGTGCAAGATTTTCACCCGCCAATCAAAAAAGCTTGAAAGTTAGTACCAGTACGCCTTACACTCCGCACGTTCTTTTGGGAAGACTGCAAGATCGGCGTCGAATTCAAAGTTCGGGAGGCACACCTTGCTTCGCGGAATCTTTCGCACAAAAAATCTGGACGACATTCTGGCTTCGATCGGTGGACCACAGCTCTCGCTCAGGCGCACGCTTGGTCCTCTCAACGTTACCCTTATCGGCATCGGTGCGATTATCGGCGCGGGAATTTTCGCCACGGTAGGCACTGCGGCCGCCGGAGAGCGCGATGCCCTCGGACATTTGGTGCGCGCCGGCGCCGGCCCATCGTTGACGTTGTCGTTCGTGATCACGGCGGTCGTCTGCGGGTTCACCGCGCTCTGCTATGCCGAGTTGGCCTCGATGGTGCCAATCTCCGGCTCGGCTTACACCTATTCTTATGCGACGCTGGGCGAGCTCGTAGCGTGGATCATTGGCTGGGATTTGATTATTGAATATGCTATCGGCAACGTCGCGGTAGCGATCAGTTGGGCCGGCTACTTTAATCACCTGCTGGAGAATTTCGGAATAGCTCTGCCCGAGTGGCTGGTTAACAACTACCGCACGGCCAGCCCCGAGGTGCTGGCGGCAGCTCCCCATTTATTCGGGAAGGCGATTGTCTTTAATGCTCCCGCGTTTGGCATCGTGGCATTAATTACAGTCGTACTGGTCTGGGGCATCAGGGAATCGGCCGGCTTCAACGCGATCATGGTCGGGATTAAGATTCTGGTGTTGCTGTTTTTCATCGGCGTAATGCTCTACTACGTTTCGCCGCGCAAGATGGAAGCGAATTGGCATCCGTTTCAACCGATGGGATGGGCGGGAACGTTCACCGGGGCGGCGGTAGTCTTCTTTGCATATATAGGTTTCGATGCCGTATCCACGGTGGCCGAGGAGACGAAGAATCCCGGCAGAGATCTGCCCATCGGCATCATCGCCTCTCTGATTGTCTGCACGGTTCTCTACATCGTAGTCGCGGCTATCTTCACCGGCGCCGTTCCTTTTAGTTCACTGACTCAATGGACGCCGGCGCAACTCGACAAGTCTTTGTCGGTGGCCTTGTCGCAGGTTGCTCCCGCGGCAAAGTGGCAAAATTCCGTGGTGGACTTCGGTTCGGTGATTGCCCACACGGCTGTGCTGCTGGTGTTTCAATTGGGCCAGCCCCGCATTTTCTTTTCCATGGCCCGCGACGGTTTGCTGCCACCGGTTTTTGCGTCGGTGCACCCGCGCTTCCACACGCCGCACGTTACGACAATCCTGACCGGGGTCTTAGTCGGCGGCATTGCGGCGTTTGCGACTGTGGATGAAATGGTAAGCCTGACAAATATCGGGACTCTCTTCGCATTCATCCTGGTTTGTGTTGGAGTGATCGTCCTGCGATACAAGGAACGCGATCGGCCGCGCACCTTCAAAGTGCCGCTCGGACCATGGCTCTTGCCGGGGCTCGGGGCTTTGTCATGCGCCTTTCTGATTTACTACTTGCCCGGCGGATCGTATTGGCGATTTGCGGGATGGCTGATGCTCGGGCTCGCCATTTACCTGTCGTACGGTTACGTGCGCAGCAGTATAGGCAAGAAAGCAGGGCGCCCTTTTCCAACTCCGGCAGCTTTGAAGATCGCCGGTATCGGTTTCTTGCTCGTTGCTATTGGCTTGTTCGTGATTCCCCACGACTCATCGCCGGCCAACATGATTAGCCAGGCAATGCACAGCGGTGAAGAGGGTCACACGAGCACGCTAACGGGATTCACGATGATCCTGGTTGGTTTGGTGTTGGGAATAGTCGGAGCGCTTGTGGGCGGCCGAGACTCGAATCCGGCGGAACCGTCGGCGTAGAAATAGCTGAGGGCTTACAGTCGTTTTGACTTAAGATCATGAATGATCTCGCGGGCAGAATTCGCGCCCGGCGTTCCCGTGACGCCACCGCCGGGATGGGTTCCCGCACCGCATAAATAAAATCCTTCAATCGGCGTGCGATATCGCGCCCAACCAATTACTGGCCGGAAAGCGAATAGTTGATCCACGGCCATCTCGCCGTGATGAATGTGCCCGCCGCTTAAGCCGTAGGTCTCTTCAAGATCAAGCGGCGTGATTACCTTTCGCGCTACGATCGATTCCTTCACATGAGGTGCATAGTCTGACAGCGCGTTCACGACTATGTCCCCGAGTTCTTCCCGCCGCGAATTCCAATCTCCATCCTTCAAATGATAAGGAGCAAACTGCGCGTGAATCGACATCACATGTGATCCCGCGGGCGCCAGCGTCTGATCTGTGAGCGAAGGGATCGTGACGTCAAGGTATGGACGCGGCGACATGTCACCGTACTTGGCCGCATCAAACGCACGTTCGAGGTAATCAATTTCCGGCCCGATGTGAATGCGCCCGGAAAGTTTCTCAATTGCCTCTCCATCAGTGAGTGCAAGGAATTGCGGCAAGCTTGATAGAGCAAGATGAACTTTTGCTACCATGCCTTGCGCGCGGTAGTTGCGAATCTTGTTGAGGAAGCTGGGATCAAATTCGGCCGGATCGACGAGCTTCAGAAAGATCGTGCGCGGGTCTGCGTTTGAAATCACGGCTCGGGCTGAAATCTCTTCGCCGCTGGTCAAGACTACTCCGACGGCTTTGCCATCTTTGACACTGACAATCGCAACCTCCGCATTTGTGCGAAGCTGCGCACCGGCTTCGGTCGCCACTTTGGCTAACGCTTGCGACAGGGCGCCCATGCCCCCTTTGACGAATGTCGCCGGCGCGATCGTGTGTCCGTCGGTCGCGGCTTGGAGTAATAAGGCCGCGCTCGTCCCGGCCGACCAGGGTCCGGCGAACGCGCCAAAGATGCCGCGCGCGGCTACTATAGCGCGCAGAAGTTCAGTCTCGAACCACTCGGCGGTGAGATCGGCAACCGCCATTGGCCCATAGCGCAGCAGCCGATACTCGTCCTTTTTACCCAGACCGCGAATCGACAGACCGAGCTTGCCGAGCCCCCACAATTCTCCCTTTGAAAGCTTATCAATATCGGGCGGCGTCATTCGCAGAAGCGGCGAGAGCGCGCGGCCGATGCGCGCAAACGTCTTTACGAAGTCGAGATAATTGTTCGCGTCCTTTGCCGACACATGGGCCAGCTCGTGAACCGTCCGCTGCGCATCTTCATAAATGCAGATCGATTGACGGCTCGGGTGTGGCGCGAATATTTGAACCGTGGGTTTGATGAACTCGACATGACGTTCGAGCTGGAGATTTTTGATTACTTGAGTTGATAAGGGGGCGGTGCTTTGAGCGAGGGTCGAAGCACGAAAGCCTGGATGGAATTCTTCGGTGACACACGCGCCGCCAATAACCCCGCGCCGTTCGAGCACAAGCGGATTTAATCCGGCTTTGGCGAGATAACCGGCGGTGACCAGGCCGTTATGGCCGGCGCCGATGATGATGATGTGATCGGTTGGCATGTTCCTGTTTTGGAGTGCGGCGACTAGCCGCCGCTTTCTAAAGCGCTGACTAGTCAGCGCACTCCAAAGTTATTTATCTTTCAAAATCTCCATTGCCGCATTCCTCCCGCTGGCGCCCATGATGCCGCCGCCCGGATGTGTCGCTGAGCCGCACATGTAGAGATTGCGAATTGGCGAACGATACTGCGCCCAGCCGGGCGCGGGACGGAGAAAGAAAAGCTGTTCGAGCGTGAGCTCGCCCTGAAAAATGTTTCCTTCCGACAAACCAAAATCGCGTTCGATATCGAGCGGAGTCAGCACCTGCCGATGAAGAATGATGTCTCTGATATTGGGTGCATGCTCGGCGATGGTGTCAATCACAGTGTCGCCAAACGCTTCACGCTGCTCGTCCCAGTTTCCTTCTTTCAGGTTGTAGGGCGCGTACTGCACAAAACACGACATGACGTGTTTACCGGGCGGCGCTATTGAAGGGTCGGTCAAGCTGGGAATGACTATGTCGATGTACGGCCGACGCGAGTAGCGTCCGTATTTCGCATCGTCATAGGCGCGTTCCATGTATTCGATACTCGGCGAAATGGAAACGGCACCGCGCAGGTGAGGCCCAGCGCCGGGCATGCATTTGAAATCGGGCAAAGCATCGAGCGCCATGTTCACTTTGCCCGACGATCCGCGAAACTTGTAACGCTTGATATCGTCGACAAAGTCCGTCGGCAGATGCTCTTCGCCCACCATTTTCATAAAGGTCAGGCGCGGATCGACGCTCGACGAAATAACATCGGCGTAAATCTCATCTCCGTTTTCCAGCACGACGCCCTTCGCCTGGCCATTCTGCAAAATGATTTTAGCGATTGGAGCTTCGGTGCGAATCTCAGCTCCGAATTCGCGGGCCGCGTCACCAATGGCGTTTGAGATCGAACCGGTCCCGCCACGCGCCAGGCCCCATGACCGAAACGCGCCGTCAATCTCACCCATGTAATGATGCAGAAGAACGTAGGCCGTGCCCGGCGAACGCACGCCGAGAAACGTGCCGATGATTCCAGACGCGGCCATCGTGGCCTTGAGCACATCGGTCTCGAACCATTGATCGAGAAAGTCGACGGCGCTCATCGTCATCAACTGCACCTGGTTATACTTGTCGTCGGCGGAGAGCTTTTGAAAGCGGCGGCCCATCGTCAGCAGATCGAGCAGGCCTTTGGGATTCAACGAGGCCGGATCGGGCGGAGTCATGTTCATGATCGGTTTGACGAAATGCGCCATGTCGATCATCGCTTTGCCGTACTCGTCGTAAGCCTCGGCATCCAGCTTTGAATGCCGCGCGATCTCACGCCGCGTCTTCGCATGATCGTTAACCCGCCAGAGGTGGTCGCCGTTGGGCATCGGTGTGAACGTGCCGTCAAGCGGCAGGATCTCAAGGCCATGACGCGCCAGATCGAGTTCACGAATGATCTCGGGACGAAGCAGCGATACGACATACGAGCAAACCGAGAATTTGAAGCCGGGAAAAACCTCTTCCGTCACCGCCGCGCCGCCAAGCACATATCGTCGTTCGAGCACGAGCACGCGCTTGCCCGCGCGGGCCAGATACGCCGCGTTAACCAGGCCGTTATGGCCGCCGCCGATTACAATGACGTCGTATTTTCGGGTCATACTAATACTGAGCTACGCTACGCCGGTCGTGAATAGCACTCGATTCTCGATGGCGGCCATGGTTTGCTTGCTAACTGTTCCCAGGCGATGCTTCAATCTCACTTTGTCTAGCGCTCTCAACTGATGGCATAGAGCAACAGAGTCTTTATCGAGCCCGCCATCACCCTGACGGACAAGAAGGCACGTCGGCAGTAAAGCGCGGCGGAGATTCGCGGTAAGCGATATCGTTAGGAAGGTTGACGTGAAGCGATTAATGGAGTCGTTTTGAAAAATAAGAACCGGGCGGGTTCCAGACTGTTCTGAACCTTGTGTGGGGTTTAAATCAGCGAGCCAAATCTCGCCCCGGCTAACAGTCATCGAGCATCCTCTCCAACCAAGCCTCGCTCGTAGTCTGCGATGCCTTCCTCGGCGAGTCGCCGGTCATCGCACGCGAACTCGGCGTAAAGCGCAGTCACTTGCGCCTCGTCAAGCTGATCGCGATCAAGAGCAAAAGTGCGGCGAATGATCTCGGAAGCAACTTCGCGCTTTTCTGGTCCAGAAAGATGATCGAATGTATCGAGAAGTTCTCGGCCTGATGTGCTCATGACGCTCCTTTCCACTGGCTCTGGCGTTACCGTTCCATATTAGATTGCCTCGAATCGCAATGTGCGTCAACAGTAGAGTTGCTATTGTGTCTGTTGCTGAAATCTGTCGGCCAAATCTATAATCACTCGCCCTGACAAATCCGTCGTCGCTATCCAATTTCGTATTTTGCGGGAGGGAATGATGAGTCTTAGTGAAATGATTATGCCAGAGTTCGAACAGGAAATGGCGAACACGCGCAAAACGCTGGAACGCGTTCCGGATGAAAAGTTCGAGTGGAAGCCCCACGAAAAATCATCGACGCTTGGTGGTCTCGCGACGCATTTGGCGAATATACCAAGTTGGACCACGCACACTTTCGATAAGGACGAACTGGATATTGCGCCGAAGGACGCGCCGCCTTTTCGTTTGGAACAAGCGAAGTCAACTGCCGAT
>JAWVEM010000038.1:0-6553 GCA_033856735.1 Blastocatellia bacterium | reverse complement strand
TACAGGCGACTTCTTTGGCACCGAACCGGGCGCAGGCAACGGAAACATCAAAGACTTTGCCGAGTGATGGGCTATGTGCCCGGTCAGGTGGTGATTCTCCTGGTGAATGTGCCCGTAGAACACGGTCACATTCCTGTGCGGCATTAAGGCATCGATCACAGCGGAACCGTCCTTAGTAGCCCAGTCCCAGTCAGGATAGAGATCGAACAGCGGTCGGTGTGTCAGGACAACGATGCGCGCATCAGTCTTTTGTTGCTTCAAGTCCCCTTTGAGCCAATTAAGTTGTGATTCACCAACGATAGCTCCCGGATCAGAGACGTTATCGAGCACGATGAAATGCACGCCCTTGTGGTCGAAGGTGTAATTGAGTTTCCCGAATGCCTCCTGATACGCGTCGCCACGATCAAGCGAAGCATCGTGTTCACCTGCCATGAAGTGGACTGTTGGAACTTTCAGCCCAGCGACAATTTCTTTGAACTGCGACATCCGATCTCTGCGGACCTGAACGTCGTCGGTCGTGTGCGTGAGATCGCCGGTAAAGACAATGAAGTCCGGTTGCTGTTCGAGGCTGTTTACAGCCTGCACCGCTTTCTTTAGAGTGCCTTCAGCGTCGGGATTTACCTTTGGGCCGGCAAAACCCCAGTGCGTATCCGAAAGCTGGACGAAGTAAAAGTCGTTTTCAACTTTTGCATTTGCATAATCCACGACTGAGCCGAGGGCATTAAGACCCAATCCCCGACTCAGACTTGAAGCAAAGACGATCCCGCCACCCAAACCAGCGAGTTTTATGAACCCGCGCCTGTCAAACTTGTTCATTCGCATTCTCCCGAACCAGAAGTTACCGCTCTCGGTGATACCGCTATTAGCCATACCGAGTGAGCTTCGGAAATATTCCCGCGGCCTTCGATTGAATGCGGAGCTAAGGGCCTTTACATTCTTACTCTGATTTTCCATGATCAATATTCCCGGATAAGACTTGAGCCAAACACGGGAATAAAAGAGGCCGAGAATCGGTCTTAGCAGTTGGTGATGTGAATTAAGCAGGAAGACAGATTGCAACGGCAGCCCAAACTCTTCAGTTTTGAGACAGCAGTCTTACCGCACCTCGACGCCGCCTATAACCTGGCGCGCTGGCTGACGCGCAATGACGCGGACGCCGAAGACGTGGTGCAGGAGGCGTATCTGCGCGCGTTCAGGTTCTTCGCCGGGTTTCATGGGGAGGATGGGCGCGCCTGGCTTCTCGGGATCGTACGCAACACGACATACACCTGGATGCAGCGCAATCGCTCACCCGAATTGAACATGCCTTTGGATGATGAGCTGGTCGAAGTTAAGAGCAACGATTTGGGTCCGGAAGCACTCCTTTTGCAAAAGGCCGATGCGCGAATACTAAGGCAAGCCCTCGAAGAGTTGCCGTTAGAATTCCGTGAGGTGTTGGTCCTACGCGAGTTGGAGGAAATGTCTTACAAGCAGATTGCGGTAATGGCGGATCTGCCGATCGGGACGGTGATGTCTCGTCTGGCGCGCGCGCGTAAGCGTCTGCAACAGATTCTTGCGAGTCACGCGCAAACGGAGGTCTTAAGTTGAGTTGTCAGACCACACAAGATTTGATTCACGCGTACGTTGATGGCGAGTTGGATCTGGCCAGAAGTCTGGAGGTTGAGCAGCACATGCAGGAATGCCAGGGCTGCGCGGAGGCTTATCGCAACCAAACTATTTTGCGTTCTGCTTTCAAGAATGGCTCGCTCTATCATCCTGCTCCGGAGAAGTTGGAAAAGCGCATTCGCTCGTCCCTGCGCCGCGAGGCAAAGTCTGAAGTCGGTGGGCGGTCGCTTGGTTGGCGCTGGCTTCCAGTTGGAGTTGCACTGGCTTTCGTACTCACGATGCCGTTCGTCATCTGGCGGGTCGTGCCTGGTCTACGCACTTCCGGAGACGAGATCCTGGCCCAGGAGATCGTTTCCAATCACGTTCGCTCGTTGCAGTTAGACAGTCATCGAGCCGATGTGATCTCTTCTGATCAGCACACAGTAAAGCCATGGTTCGATGGCAAGCTTGATTTCGCTCCACCGGTTAAGGATTTTGCCGGTCAGGGATTTCCTCTGATCGGCGGCAGACTCGAGTACCTCAATAACAGGGCTGTCGCGGCGCTTATCTACCAGCGCCAGAAGCATTACATCAATCTGTATATTTGGCCGGCCGGGCAAGGCAATCCAACGGGCGCAGTCGCTGCGAAACGTCAGGGATATAACCTGCTGCATTGGGCCAACTCAGGCATGAACTATTGGGCCATATCTGATCTGAACGGTGTCGAGTTGCAGGAGTTCGCGCGGCTGGTGCAGGACGCACAATAGGCGCTTAGGCACATGGGGCTAGCCCGACCGTCAGGGAGATCTCATAACTAGCCGAGTGTGAAGGGGTGAGCCCTTCCTGACGGTCGGGCTAAGGCCCCCTTTTGTAATCGGTCCAACCTCATCAGCGCGACAAATGTGCCGGCCCTTTTTTGGAGTCAAGTACAAAGGTGCTCATTCTTACCTTTTGCCCGTCGGTCTTTGACTGGTTCGGACGATGGGCAAAACCCGCCCGTCTTCGAGCGCACGCCCTTGCTCGATGCTATTGATCTCAACGACAAATTCGGCGTGTCGAGTCACTTTCGAAATCACTTTCCGAATCGTCTGCTCGTCGAGACGTGATACGTCAACCGACGACGCCTCGAGCTCCGCACGCAGTTGCGCCGCCGTATTCGTTCCCCGGTCATACACGTCCGGATAAATGTGAAGCACGCGATCTTCGACCACGATCGTGTCGTAGTTTATTTCTACCGGGACGGGTTGATTGAGCGGCACCACCAATGTCCGTGAGTTCCGCTTTGCGGCGTTAATGCGCTGCTGCGAAACACCGGTAGTTCGCGTCGCCATGATTTTGCCCGCAAGGTCATAGAGATCAGGGCGCAGCATTCGCACACAACCGTGCGACACCAGATTGCCCAGGTCCGCCTGCTTCGCTGCCTGATGGATAAGATAGCTATCGCCTAACGGAATTTTTAGTTTGCCGAGTGGATTGCGTGGGTCGCTCGCTTTGATAACCTCACCTGGGCGGACTGCTTTGCTCGCTCGTACCCAGTCGCTGGCGGGTGGTATCCACACCGGATTCAAAATAATTTCATTCGCTTCACGATCGCCGATGTAAATCGGGTAATCCTTCATACCCACCCCGACAAAATAGGACTTCACTTCTCTGCCGTTTTGCCACAGCGTGAGGCGAAACGTAGGGACGTTTAAAGTGATGCGAATGTCGGGTTCGTTCGGATCGAATTCAGCGCGCACTATGTGGCCGCCGGTCACCTTGTCCGAACGCTCAGACTCTTGGCGGTCTCTGGCCGTCTGGCCAGCGGTCTTATCCCACATCGCTGCGAAGATGCAGAGGAGAACCGCGAGAGCGGCCAAGCGATTTGAGTATCCCGGTTGAGTGCGGTGAACCTTGAATCTGTACATCAGCGCGTCTCTGTATGTTTTAGCGACAGAATTCATCCAAACGCGAAAACACGGCAATTCAAATGCCGAGTCCTTCGCAGGCTGATGAATCAACCGCCCGCTTTAATGGTGGCTCATCACCACATAAGACGCAAAAAAGGTCTCCCGCGGCAAGTGTTACGTTCCATCCTTGAGATCCACTTACAGATGCAAGCACGAAATAAACCAACGTCTCGTGCAAACCTGTTTCCAGGGAGAAGCAAATGCCACGCGAAATGAGCCGAGTCAAACCCCGCGGTTCAAGCCACAGGATCCGAAAACACAAACCCACTCTCGATGGAAAGTGTCTCCTCTGTCGTCTCCTATGGCCCATCGTCGTGCAACATCGCCATCTGCTGTTTGATCATTCATTGGAAGCCAGGACGCTCTTGCTTACGAAAGAGCGCGCTGGATAACCCTGCAAGACCGCTCATTCATCCGGCCTCCCACTTCAATCCCTTCACCTCATAACAGAACGCATCCGGTGTGGCTTTGGTCATCAGCTCAGAATGTGAACTCGTGAAGAAGGTTTCGCGACAGCGTTACGTTTCTCCGGGTAAGTGCACTCACAGATACAAGCACGAAATCGAAACAAGGTCTCGTGCAAGCTGATCGACCTTTGTGGAGGTTGAAAGCTAAGGTCGAATTTCAGAATAAGCTCGGACAGTATGGCAAATAACGTCAGTACCATCCGGGTTACCAACAACATTCATCACTGGAGGAGATCATGAAGACTATGAAATACAATCTGCGCAATCTCGTTCTCGTTTCGGTTGCCGCTCTTTTCTTGACCACTGCGTTAACGACCGGCGGCACGTTTGGGCAAGCCGGTCCCACGACACAATGTCCGATTCCGCAACATGTCACCCTGAATGCGACTACACCGGCGGCAAATATGGCGGACTTCCCCGCTAACTGCTCTGCGGGATATGAGCAAAATCTTAATGGGGGCACACCTAACAGGTGCTACATCCACACCTTCAACCTGCCGGTCCCAAGTGAGTTGTGTTGCCAATGTGTGGAAAGCAAGAAGAACTTTCTGACCATTGGGTATAAAGCGCTCCAGCCCGGGCCGCCTAATTCTCCAAGCTCGGCTAACGACACGTGGGGAATAATTGGGGGGCCGAGTGGACCGCTTTACGCACCTCCAGTGGGTGGGGGGCCGCCGTGGCAGCGGACAAAGACCATCCCCGTCACGTGTGCGATGCTAAAAAACAATCCGCTCCGACTCAGCTTCTTAGTTCAGGATGACACTCAAGTTACATCGGCAAAGCTCGATTTAGATCTCTGCTGTGTCAAGAAGTGATTCGGGAAACTTCCGACTGGGCAGCCTGCAGAGAGGCGTCAGTCTCCGGGTTCCGTTAGCCTGATTCAGTTGGTTCGATCATAACTCCGGGCTTGCAGCTGATCGCGGCTCAAGCCCGGTGTGTTGCGGTGGCGGCAAAGCCTAGGCCCCCCGGGGACACGTTGCTTGCAAGAAAGCAAAACTGTATATCCCCTCGCAATTGCGTTATGCTAACGCCGAAATCTCTAGCCACAGGAATCGGGGCCTCGACGATTGCCGGATACTAAGAAAAAAAAAGAATTAACGCGAGAAAAGTTTGCGAGCTTTCTTGAGTGGCTCAATCCTGACCGCGACCTCGCGGGCGAAGAGTACGAGCGCTTGCGTTTCCGTCTGTGCACCTTTTTCGCTCAGCGTCAGTGTGGCTTTGCGGATGAATTGGCGGACGAAACCATCAACCGCGTCATCCTGAAAAGTTCGGAAGAGCAAATCGAAAACAAGATTGCCTACTGTTATGGCGTGGCCAGGAACGTCTATCGCGAATCGCTGCGAAAAGAGCGGACTCATCTTGATATTGATGAGGTCACGATTGCCGCGAAAGCTCCTGAGGAGCAGAGCTTTTCCGGCGAATGCCTTGATCAATGCCTCGGGAAGCTTTCTCCGGAGAACCGAAATTTGCTGCTCGATTATTTTTCGGAAGCAAAGCTGGCGAAGATCCAACTCCACCGACAGATTTCAGCACGACTGGAAATGACTCAGACGGCGTTGCGCATGCGCGTATTGCGAACCAAACAGAAGTTGAAGATTTGCGTCCAGGAATGCATGGGCTGAAAACGCGGCTCACAAACTTAGGCCACCGAGGTTTTCGCGGGAGACTAGTTACAAAACCTCCGATAGTGGCATATCTAATTGAGATTAAGGGGTTATGGACGAATCCGTGAACAGTGAAAAGGCCATTCGCGATTATCTCCTGGGCCGAGTTTCGGATGAAACGACGCGCGAGGAGTTCGAAGACCGCTTGTTCACCGATGAAGAGTTTTGTTCGTTGGTCGCCCTGACCGAAGACGGACTCCTCAACGATTACGTGTTAGGCCGCCTGAACAATGCTGATGCGGCAAGCCTGCAATCCACCCTCGCGAATAATCCCGACCGGCGCCTCAAATTGGAACTTACTGAAGCCTTGAGAAAAAAAGCGATGGCCAGGGATGCACAGACATTGGAAGCCAGGCCGTCGTTCTTTGCTTCGCTACAGTCCTTCTTCCGTCAGCCGAAGTACGTAGCGGCGTTCGCGGTCTTGCTCATTGCCGTGTTGATTTCGGTGGTTTACTTCAGCAGGCGAGGTAATCCGGACGAGCTCGCGGAACTGCGATCGATTTACCAGCAGGCAAGGCCGGCCGAAACGCGCATTTCGGAGTTCCCTTATGCACCTTTGACTCAAGTGCGCGGAGCGCCAGAGGCCGGCGACCGGAATCGTTTGCGGCGCATTGAAAACAATTTGATCGAAGCCGCTGAGAAAAAACCAAATGCGCAGAGCCATCACGCGCTCGGCGTTTTTTATCTGACGCAACAAGACTATCCGAAGGCGATCAAGGAGTTCGAGGCCGCCTTAAAATTCGCCGATGACGCGAAAATTCATAATGACCTTGGCTCGACGTACTTCGAGCGCGCCAAGACAAAGCAGAAAGAAAAGCGACCTGAAGATCTGGTGCAAAGCCTCGAAGAGTTTACGATTGCCACGAAACTTGACCCCAATTTGCTGGAA
>JAWVEM010000037.1:0-9350 GCA_033856735.1 Blastocatellia bacterium | reverse complement strand
AGAGCGCGACAACATGATTCTCTTCATCGACGAAGCCCACACGATCATCGGCGCCGGCGCCGCGCTGGGAACTTCTTCAGACGCAGCGAACATGTTTAAGTCGGCGCTCGCCAAAGGCGAGTTGCGGATTCTCGGCGCGACTACGCTCACCGAGTACAAAGAGTACATCGCCGAAGACGAAGCACTGGCCCGACGATTCCGTCTGGTGCGGGTTGATGAGCCGTCGATTATCGAGACTCGTGAGATTCTTTTGGGAGTGCGCCCGCGTCTGGAACGTAACTACTCGGTGCAAATCTCGGATGAAGCTATTAACACCGCGCTCGAGATGGCGCCCAAGTACATTCGCAATTTGCACCTGCCCGATAAAGCCATCGGCTGGCTCGACACGGCCTCAGTAAAGGTCGAGATCAACGAGCCGCATACGATGATAGTCCGTCCTGAGCATGTGATTGACGTAATCTCGCAAGAGTCGCGCATCCCGCGCGACATGATCTTCCGCGATACCAGCGATCGCTTTGCTTTGACCGAGGTAAAGCTTTCCGAACGCGTCATCGGACAGAAAGAAGCCATCAAAGCGGTGGCCCAACGGCTGCGCCTGAACAAAGGCCCTTTGAAAGAGTCGCACTATAAGCCTGATGGCGTCCTTCTGTTCCTCGGCCCGACGGGCGTAGGCAAGACTGAGCTGGCGAAGGCGGTGGCTGAGTTCATGTTCGGCGACGATCACAAAATGGTCCGGCTGGACATGTCCGAGTACGGCGACGGCACGGTAGGGATTGAGAAATTGATCGGCATGCCGCGCGGTATTGTCGGCTCAGAGCGCGGGGGTATTTTGACCGAGCAGTTGCGCGAGAATCCGTATACCGTTTTGCTGCTCGACGAAGTTGAAAAGGCTTCACCGTATCTGATGAATATTTTCCTGCAGGCTTTCGATGAAGGATGGCTGACCGACGGCCGCGGCCGGCGCGTCTATCTGTCCGATGCGATCGTGATCATGACTTCAAACCTGGGTTCGGAGAGCTTCAAAAAGTATGAGAAGCCGCTGGGCTTTGGCACGAAGACTCAGAGTGACTTCAGGGCGATCAAGAACGAAGTGATGAAGGCCGCCGAGACGCGTTTTTCTCCTGAGTTTCGCAATCGCATCGACGAGATTGTTGTCTTCGCTCCGCTCACAATGGACGAAGTGAAGCAGATCGCGCAAATCTATCTCGAGAAGACCAGTCGCCAGATGAAGAGTCAGGGCAAGTCTTTCCAGACGACTGATGCGGCGCTCGCGCTGATAACGGAAAAGGGCTTCAGCATGCAATACGGCGCGCGCTTCCTGAAGCGTTTTATCGACGAGAGAGTGAAACTGCCGATCACCACGATGTGGAAAGACGGATCGCATTTCATCGTCGACGTCGAAGACGGAGAAGTAGTCACGAAGCTGGCCGACGCTCCGGCCGCTATCTCGTCTGAATCCGAGCTCGCGAAATTGCCTGACTAGCGCCTCAGTTTATGAGTTGGGGCTCTTTTCTTCTTGCTCCATTTCCTTCTGGATCCGCGATGCGAATATCCCTCGCCAGCAAACTAACATTCGCAAGTCTGTTCTTATTACTGGCGGCGTTAGCTTGCGCGGCGCAATCTCCGACGCCTGAAAAACCAACCATAACCGCCGACGAAAAGGCTGAAAAGATCGTTCAGAAAGCAGTCCAGGCGATGGGCGGCGATCGCTACCTTAACGTTAAGACCATAATCGCTCGTGGCTTCTTCACGGATTATCATGACGGCGTGTCGGGCATTCCGCTTCGCTTCGTCGATTACATAGTTTATCCGAACAAAGAGCGGACGGAATTTAGCGGCGGCGGTCAGCGCCTGATCCAAACAAATGACCGGGACAAAGGCTGGGTCTATGACGGCGCGGCCCTGACTCTGAAAGACCAAACCGCCGAACAGTTGGAAGATTTCCGGCTCTCGACGCGCACCGGGGTTGAGAATTTACTGCGCGGTGGATGGCGCACTCAGGGCGCTAAGCTGAGCTATGTGGGCCGGCGTGAAGCGGGCCTGGCGCGCCGCAACGAAACTGTTCGGCTCACTTACCCGGATGGTTTCTGGATCGAATATGAGTTCGCTGCCGCCGACGGCTTGCCCTCCAAAATTCTGTATCAGCGCAAAGTGAAAAAACCCGACAGCGACGAGCTGGAAGAAGTGCCGGAAGAAGATCGGATGTACAAACCGATCACTCTCGACGGGATCGTCGCCAACTATGTCATCGATCATTTCCGCAACGGCCTCCAAACCAGCCGCACCAATTACGAGTCAGTCGAATTCAACAAGCCTATCGCCGATGCGCTCTTCGCCAAGCCGGCCAATTTTAAAGCGGTGAAGTAAGTGGTCTCTGCCTGTAGCCGTCAGGTGAGCTTAATACGTTCTTGACCACACTCGATCCGAACGTAAAGCGGAGAATAACTAATGAGCATTCAACAGAACTTTGCCGCTTACCAAGATGAAATGCTTATTTTGGGAGCCAGGTAAACCCACGAGCAAGCTTGGGTCCCTCGTTCACGTGACTTTGAGAAAATGATATAAAGATTGGGTAATGAGTACATCTGCAGACAGAGAACAAATGCTTTCCGAGATGACGCGGGCCGAAAAGGCTGAGCTGCTTCGGTGGATCGTGCGCGATCTGGGCGATGACTTCCCGGGAATAGAGAGCCGAGCGGACGTCATGGGCGGCGTGCCTTGCATCACGCACACTCGGATCCCGGTTTGGCTGCTGGAACAAGCTCGGCTTCTCGGCACTAATGAAGCTGATCTGCTCAGGGACTATCCCACGCTGACCGCGCAGGATCTCGCTAGCGCATGGAATTTTGTCCGCTCTCACCGTGCGGAAATCGAAGCGCAGATAGAAGCAAACGAGAAAGACGATGATTGATGGCGCTCTACGCGGACGAAAACTTTCCTTTACGTGTAGTTGAGGGGTTGCGTCAGATGGGCCACGATGTGCTTACGGCACTGGAGGACGGCAAAGCGAATCAATCCATTACTGATCAGGATCTGCTAGCTAGAGCAACCGAAATCAGTCGAGCTGTGCTAACCCTGAATCGCCTGGACTTCAAACGGTTACACCGCCAAATGCCCGACCACGCCGGCATCATCATCTGCACCGAAGATCCAGATCGCGTCGGACAAGCCAAACGCGTTGCCGCCGCGATCGCCGCGGTTGGCGAACTTAGCCGACACATGATCCGTGTATATCGCCGATCGTGAGTGAAGCAGGCGAAAATGCTCCGCGAAATCAAAGAGTCTGATTGGAAGTTGTTTCGGCGGCTGCACGAAGTTGCGCTTGAACGTTTCTGTCAGCGGGTGATTGAAGAGATCAGTCAGGCCACGTCGAACTGTAGCGAAGACTATCACAAGCGTTACCTGGAAGTTTTCACTCTCATCATGGATCGTAACGAGCAAATGGCGCGCGCATTCGATGACACTCGACGGTCCACCGCAATTGTCCTTCTCAGCAATATGATGGAGACCGACTTACTGACGGACGAGGAGTTTTCTCTGTTTAGTTCGGAGACGCGCGCGCTTGTTGAATCAATTCTCGAAATTCGCCGCACGTAATCCTCGCGTGGTGCTTGCCGGCGCATTTCAAAGATTGAACGATCGCATCCGATCGCTGCCGCTCACTTCGTTATCAGTGAACGATTACGCCAGCGGGCGCGGAATCAAGTAAGCCAATCAAACGAGGACACTTTAAATGGCAATTAATCCAACCATCCAAACCACCGCCAAAGATCGCCGCTTGTACATTTGGTTTGCGGTGCTCATGCCTTTGATCATCCTGGCGGGTTTTGGGCGCACTTACTATCTCAAGGGTTTCTTCGGTAATCAGCCGCTGCCGGGACTGCTCGTACATCTTCATGGAATCGTGATGACGTCATGGGTAGCTCTTTTTATTACCCAGGTCTTTCTGGTTGCCAGGCGTCGCACCAAAACTCATCAACGCCTCGGCGTGTTAGGAGCAGTGCTCGCCGGGGCGGTGGTGGTTGTCGGCGTGGTTACGGCAATTGACGCGGCTGCACGCGGCGCTTCACCGGGACCGCCGCCGCTGCAGTTTTTGGTCATTCCACTGGGCGACATTCTGGTATTCGCGATTCTCGTCGGCACCTCACTCTATTTTCGGCGCCGCCGTTTGGACATTCACAAACGACTGATGCTGCTGGCCGCCTTGAATCTTCTGACTCCGGCAATCGCCCGTATCCCGCTGCACTTCATCGCGGCAGGTGGGCCTTTGGTATTTTTCGGTTTGACTGACTTGTGCGTACTTGCGTGGGTAACTTTCGATACGATTAAGAATCGCCGGCTGCATCCGGCATTTTTGTGGGGCACGCTCTTCATCATTGCCGCCCAGCCTTTGCGGCTGATGCTGGCGGGAACGGATCTCTGGTTACGATTTGCGACTGCGCTGGTAGGGCTGTGGAAGTAATTACGCGGAAGCCGAGCGGATTAGCGATTTTTCTCGGGCGGACGCGGCTTCAGATCGGTTCAGGTTAGCTCGATCTGCCTCCGGCAACGGCAGGCCGGCCATCTTAGCGAAAAGCCTCTCGTACTGATCGACGACATAGTCCCAATCGTAATGTTCCAACACGCGCGCCTGGGCGCGGTTGCGATACGAGTGAACCAGCGAGCCGTCTCGCAAAACCCGCTGTAGCTTCTCAGCCAGATCATTCTCGTCGGTATAAGCAATGCCCGCGTCGCCGATGGCCTCGATGTTTTCCGGGGCCGCGAGTGTCAGCACGCAATTACCGAAGCCCATCGCTTCAAGCAGTGCCGGATGCGTGCCGCCGACTTCAGTAGCATGAATGTAACAGTAGGCGTTTTGTTGCAGTGCCCGATAGTCACGACCGAACACAAAACCGGTAAATACAATTCGCCGATCGCGGCGCGCGCGCGCCTTGAGGTCGTTGATGTACTCACGCGCATAAGGAGCATCGCCAACAATCAAAAGTTTGTGCGCCGTGCGAACGCGCTTGAAGGCTTCGATGACCAGATGCGCATTGTTCTCCGGCTCTAAACGGGAAACGTAAAGCACGTACCGGTTGGGCTCGACGCGCCAGCGCCGGACTAACGGATCGGGCCGCCGCTCGACCTCGGCGCCGTAGGCGATCATGGTTGATTCCGCGCGGTATCGGGCCAGGTAGTATTCCTGAATCACGCGCGCATCGGTAACGGTTTCAGTCGGCAGAATCGTCGCCAACCTCTCAGCCATCAAATAGTATCTGCGCGCAATCGAGTTCCACTTCTTTCGCTTGTGCTCCAGGCCGTCTACGTTCAGCGCCACTGGTGTGCCGGAGAGCCGCAGAATGGAAGCGAATGGGGCGTTGGCGGCGTTGCAGATCAACGCGGCGTCGTAACGCTGTGGCACCGCGTGCAGAGCCGAAAGAAAAGTATGCACGATAGTGTCAAAATATTTGTGTCTGATCGTGGGCAGGACTTTTAGCTTGACGCCTTGGAACTCGAGTTCGCGCGGGCTGACATAGTGTGCCCGGCAGTACACGGTCACGTCGTGGCCGCGGGCGGCCAACCTGGTGGAAAGATGTTCAGCGAAGGTTTCAAACCCGCCGTAGTTGGCGGGAATTCCTCGCGTGCCAAGAATCGCAATGCGCATAATCAAAAGGGACCAAAGGAATGACTTAAATTCTCTTCGCCAGTCATTTCTTCTTTGGTCCCTGCCTCTTCACAGCCCGCTCGTACACTCCCAGAGTCAGCCGCGCCGTTGTCTTCCAGTTAAAGGATTTCGCTCTCTCAAGACCCTTCGAACGCAATACCGCGCGACATTCCGAATCATCGATTACCTGAGCGAGGGCGTTAACCAAAGCTCGCGTGTCGAAAGGATCAAATAGCAAACCCGCTTCGCCGATGACTTCGGGGAGACTTGTCCGATTCCCCGCAATCACCGGTACGCCGCATTGCATCGCTTCGACTACGGGCAAACCAAAGCCCTCGAAATAGGACGGATAAACGAAGCAGAGAGCGCCGCTATAGAGACCGGCAAGGTCTCGCTCGGGAACATAATCGGTAAACAAGATGTCCTTGCCGAGAGCGTTTCGCTCAGCAGTTCTAAAGATTTCAGTATTCAACCAACCACGTTTCCCTGCCAGGACAAGCTGCGGAAGCTTACCCTCTGGGCGAACTCCGCGCAAGGATGAATAAGCCTCAATTAGTCTTACCAAATTCTTTCGCGGTTGAATGGAACAGAGCGAAAGAATGTAATGCTCCTGAATCCCATAACTTTCGCGAACCCTTCTCAGTTCTGTTTCGTTTGTGACTGGAAAAAACTTTGTCGAGGCGGCTTCCGGTGTGACGGTAATTCGCTGTGGCGCAATGCCATAGGTGCGGCTGATGTCAGCGCGAGAATACTCTGAGACGGTGATGATGTGCGCGGCGCGCCGCGCGGTAGGGCGCACCGTAAGTCGCAACTGCATCCAACTGCGCCGGTTGAACGTTTCAGGCAGGTGCTCGAAAGCCAGATCGTGAATAGTAGTAACCACCGGACAAGGGGCAAATGGAGGGGCGGTATATTGGACGTGCAGCAGATCGACAGGGTGGCGTCGCAACTCCCGGGACAGCGTCAACGGAATGCGCACGAGGGGCGTATGGGGCAAGGTCTGCTTGACCTTAAAATTGGGCCAGCGTTGATCGAACCGCTCGACAGCGGCCCGTTTGGTTACGTAGAGCGTGTAAGCATTCGTCTGATCGATCTGGGCGAGGGCTTCGATCAGGTTGAGGGCGTAACTTTCATTGCCGCCGAGTTCTGCTCCGACGGAATGCGCATCGATGGCGATGTGCAAAATCGCTTTCGCTCCAATTTAGTGAGCAGCGCCAGCCACGGTTCTGGCGAGAAACGATCGGGCCAGCCGGCCTGATCGAAGTTATTCTTTATCGGTCGACGACGCCAGCCGTTTTGCGGCGGCCGCGGCCTCAGCTGCGACGGCGGCTGAGGTCTGACGCGTATCGCGCTCGCGAATGCGCGCTGCCTTGCCGCGCAGACCACGCAAGTAGTAAAGCTTTGCCCGGCGCACGTGGCCTCTCTTAACCACATCAATGTGGTCGACGATCGTGGCGTGCAGCGGGAAAATTCGTTCCACTCCGACGCCGAAACTTGTCTTACGCACAGTGATCGTTTCGCGCACACCGCCATGCTTGCGGGCGATGACTACGCCCTCGAAAGCCTGCAGTCGCTCTTTGGTTTCGGATTCCTTAATCCGCACGTGCACGCGTACGGTATCCCCCGGCTGAAAATCCGGCACGTTAGTTTTTAGCTGCGCCTGATCGACGCTGTCCAAACGGTTCATGACTTACTCCAATTCGTTCTGGTTCTTTGTACTTCGAGCTTGGTTTTCTCTCCGAAGAGTTCGCGTACTTTCAATGGAACCAAAGTACTAAGCTCAAAGCATCATTTCAAAAGATCCGGCCGGTTGCGCTTCGTCTTATCCAGCGAAGCTTCACGGCGCCAGCGCGCGATCTCGGCATGATTGCCGTTAAATAAAACTTCCGGGGCGCGCATCCCTTCAAACTCCGGCGGCCGTGTATACTGCGGACAATCCAGCAGCCCGTCCGAGAAAGATTCATTCGTCGCCGACGTAGCGCTGCCCAACGCTCCGGGTATCAAGCGGACGGTCGCGTCAACCAGCACGAGCGCGGCCGGTTCCCCTCCGGAAAGGACGTAATCTCCGATCGAGATTTCATCAGTCACCAGCGCCTCGGCAACGCGCTCGTCGACGCCTTCATAGCGCCCACAAATCAAGATCAGTTGATCGAGTGCCGCAAACTCAGCGGCGATGGCCTGGGTAAACGTCCGGCCCTGCGGCGAAAGCAAAACGACGCGTTTCCCGGCCGGGATGCTTTCGCGGCGACTACCGCCGGCCAGCGATGCGACTGCTGCAAAGATCGGTTCGGGCTTTAACACCATGCCGTCGCCGCCGCCAAAGGGCCGATCGTCTACGACGTGATGCTTGTCGCTGGTCCAGGCCCGTAAATCGTGCGCCCGAATACTTACCAAACCCGCCGCGCGGGCCCTACGGACAATTCCATAATCAAACGCTTCGCGAAAGTAATCCGGGAAGATGGTAATGATATCGACGCGAAGCGGTTCCATTGCCGATTGCCAATTTCCAACTGCCGATTTCTTCTCAAATCAGCGAGCTCGAGATTCGAGTTCGAGGTTTTCGCAGGACCAACTCCAATCGGCAATTGGAAATCGGCAATCTACAATTCCAAAAGCCCCTCGGGAGGATCCACGCGAACAACTTTGTGTTCGATATCAACCTCGACACAGATTTCGTGCGCCATTGGAATCAGGAATTCGCGTCCTTCGTCATCCGCTACAACCAGAATCTCAACGCCGCCCGTGTGCATTACCTCGCGCACATGGCCGATCACCTTTCCGTCCAAAGACTCGACGCGACAACCGGCCAGCTCCCATTCGTAGAAATGATCGGGGGGCAGTTCGATTCGCTCGGTCTCGGGAATCGCCAGTTGCAGTCCCGCGAGTTCCTTAGCGTCATCAATCGAATCGTAGCCGGCGAACTTGAAAACGATTCGATTGCCCTGGAACCAATGCTCTTCAATTTGCAAAGATCGGCGACTTCCATCCGGCGCGATCGCGATCAAACTGTCGAGGGCTTCAAAGCGTCCGGGAAAATCCGTGTAAAGATCGCCGATCACTTCTCCGCGCAGCCCTCTCGTCCTGGCCACGCGCGCGACAACGATAAGATCATCGGCCACTTCACTCAACGACGTCGAGCACGAACCGGCGATGTCTTTTCAAACCCGCGGCGTAAACCAACGAGCGCAAAGCCCGCACCGTACGGCCCTGTTTCCCAATCACCTTGCCCATGTCGGACTGGGCCACGCGCACCTCGATACGCGTCGTGCCCTCGCGCTCAAGCTCGCGCACGTCGACTGCTTCCGCATCATCGACGAGGGCCTTGACGATCAATTCAACAGTCTCGCGCATGGATGTATATATGACCTGTTTAAACGCGGCACTAGTGCCGCATTTTTATGGGCAGACAAGTCCGCCCGTTATGCAACCTGCGACTCTGCCGCCGGCGCACTTTCGGCTTTCGCGGCCTGCTTGATCAACTGGCGCACGGTATCAGTCGGTTGCGCGCCCTTCTCGATCCAGTAACGCACGCGTTCGGCTTTCAGCTTAACCTCGGCCGGCTGCCGGGTTGGGTCGTACGTGCCGAGGTTTTCCAGGCACGCACCGTCCCGCTTGGACTGCTTTTCCTTGACCACGATCCGGTACGAGGGTCTTTTCTTGGAGCCCATGCGCATCAATCTAATTGCTAACAAGTGTCTTTCCTCCA
>JAWVEM010000036.1:0-14368 GCA_033856735.1 Blastocatellia bacterium | reverse complement strand
TTTTTTTGCATCGCGTCAGGTCTATCAGAAGCCCGACCGTAAGGGAGGAGCCCTCCTCCGCAACGCACTCTTGACCAGTAGAAATCGGCCCGAACGATCATGTCGATAGACGAACCTGAAAACGCAGAGTACGGAAAGGAAGTCTCCGTCTGCGCTCCTTTGCGACACCCTCTGCGTCCTCTGCGTTGAAATCTCTTTGACAATCATCCATCCGCAGTTTTGAAAGACCCTCTTCAGGGTTTGCCACTTCACTGTTGAGAAGGTTATCCAACGCTTCAACGTAGTGATGAGTAAATCGAATCTGACCCAGGGTGATACCCTGGGCTAAGTTAGGTAACGCCTTCGGCGTAAAGAACTCAAAACTTTTGACACGCTGGTTTTTTCGATGCTAGATTCATCTCCCCCCAACTGAAATTCCCCTGAGGAGCCCCCTGGGCTTAGTAAAATTTTCAATACCTGAGTGCGGCGACGAAGGTCGCATTCCGAGGATTTGGCCGAGATCATTTCGAGTCTTGCGATTTGCTTTTGATTCGGTGACAGAGTCCAGCGCGCACCGGACGGCGACGATCCTCAAGTATTTCTCAACCCCCTGGTCTGATACTGAAGATGAAAAATAAGGTTGAATTTCGACACGACCAGCCGGCATGGCCACTCGGGTGGAAGGTGCTGCTGCTAATCAAGGAGGCTTTCATGGGGAAGACACAATCACGCCGACATCAATATTGGGTTCTCTTTATCTTTATTGCCGTCGGAGCTTTGGTATCAGCCTCCGCACTTTTCCGCGGGCACGCGGCCACGCCGGCGTCGGGCACCATTGCGCCGACACTGGGAGCGACTACGGCATGGGCCGGTGACCCCACGCTCGCAGCGGGCGCAACCGGCGGCGAGGGCCAATGCATCGACAGTGGTCCAGGGAAGAACTGTGACAGCTATGCCCTGACACTTTCAGGAAATTCAAGTGACTGGATTGGGAAGCTTGTCCAGGTTCAGGCTGCGTGGACTCTGGGAACTCACGATTACGATCTTTATATTCATAAGGGAGACCTGAGCGGGCCGGTGGCTGCTTCGGGAACCAACGGTGGCCAACCCGGGACCAGTGAGACCGCATATCTGGATCCCACCAATTCCGGCACCGGTCTTTATACAGTGCACGTGGCTTATGCGGTCGTGACGCCGGGGCAGGACACCTATAACGGCACAGCGACAGTCGTGCCGGGACTGGCTCCCGCGCCACAGGGAACGGGATTAGCGCCTCGCTTTCAGAATCATTACCCATCAGCAAGTTTGATCGCCGCGGGCAAAGGCGTCGACGCCGGTGAGCCTTCGATTGGCGCAAACTGGAAGACCGGAAAGGCGATGTATATTTCTTACCTCACAACTTTCCGAGTGACTTTTGACGATAGCTGTCCGGCGAACGCCCAAACATCGGTCTGGGAAGACAAGAGCGCGCCTAACAACGCAGACAGTCTGGATCCAATTCTCTTCACCGATCATGGGTATAACAATGCGGCGCCCGCTGTGGGACGAACGTTTTCGTCGGAGCTGTCCGGACAAGATAGTTTGACGGCGTTCACCGACAACGACGGCGACACATGGACGCCCAGCCAGGGTGGCGGCATTCCCTCGGGAGTCGATCACCAATCGATCGGCGGCGGGCCGTTTCATGCTCCGCTCGTGGGCTTAGCCTATCCCGACGCCATTTACTATTGTTCACAGGACATCGTGGCGGCGGCGTTCTGCGCGCGCAGCGATAACGGCGGCTTGACCTTTGGTCCAGGAGTACAAATCTATGGCGCTGACGTTGCCAATTGCGTAGGCATACACGGGCACGTCAAGGTCGGACCGGACGGAACGGTCTATGTGCCAAACCGTAGCTGTAACAACCTGACCACCGTCGTGGTATCAGTGGACAACGGCGTCAACTGGACCATCAGATCGATTCCCGGCAGCAACACTTCGCACAGCGATCCCGCCGTCGCGATTGGTCGTGGAGACAAAGTAACCGGTGGCAGGCTCTATGCCGCTTTCGGCAGCGGCGACACCATCGCCGGCGTCTCTGTCTCAGACGACAAAGGCGCGCATTGGAAAAACACTTTCGACGTCGGCGCCCTCGCCGGAATAAAAGCGATAGCCTTCCCGGCGATCGTGGCCGGCGACGACGACCGTGCAGCTTTTGCTTTCCTCGGTTCAACCACTTCGGGAGCGCCAGACGACAAGGCATTCGCCGGCCTTTGGCATCTATACATCGCGACGACCTTCGACGGCGGCGGCACCTGGCTGATCAGCGACGCCACGCCGAATGATCCTGTGCAGCGAAACGGTATTCATCTCGGCGGCGGCTCGCCGCCCCATCGTAACCTGCTCGACTTTATCGGCATCGATATCGATGCCCAGGGCAGAATCCTGGTTGGTTATGCGGATGGTTGTACCGGAGCAGGCTGTGTCCAGGCTGCCAATACCGCGACCGGCAATTCATACACGCAGATCGCCGCGATTGCCCGGCAGAGCGGCGGCCGGAGAATGTTTGCGGCCAACGATCCATCAGAACCAACTATGCCAGGCCTTCCTAACCTGACCGTTGGCCGCGATGGCGCGACCGCAAAATTGACCTGGTCGGAAGCAGACAACGGCGGATCGGCAATTACTAACTATTCGATCTTCCGGGGGACAACCAGCGGCGGCGAAGTATTTCTGGCCAGCTCTGGAACTGCAACCAGCTTCACCGACACGACCGCCGATGCAAACACTACCTACTACTATCGAGTCACGGCCACGAACACTGTGGGCACGTCATGCGGCAGCAACGAAGTGAAGTCGACGCCGCTGGGCGAGTCTCAGTGTGGCGGCCTTCAGGAAGTAATAGATCCCGCCGGGGATCAAAAATCCGCGCCGGCTAACGCGGACCTCGATGTGCTCGAGGTGCGGGTTGCCGACAACGTGATCGCTACCAAGGAGAAGATTTCATTTAAGCTCAAGGTCGCCGATCTCTCTACCCTGCCTCCGAACCGGCAGTGGCGGGTCCTCTGGAATTATCCGGTGCCGCCGGACACGACGACGCCCTTTACCGGTTCGTACTACGCCGGCATGAATACCGACGCCTCCAGCGTAGTTTCATTCGAGTACGGCACCATGACTACTGTCGAAACCGTTCCGGCTAACACCGCCGCGCCTAACAAAATTGGCGCCGCGGATGTTGAGTCTTCGGTCAATCAAGCGACCGGAGTGATCACGATCGTCATTTCTGCCGACAAGGTTGCCAGCCCCAAGGTTGGCGACATTATCGGCTCGCTGGTCGGGCGAACCTTCGCCGGAAACGGCAATCAGACTTTGCTTTCGAGTTCTTCGACAGACACAACCAGTTCGCTGGGAGCGCAGGATCCGTACACCGGTAGGAGTTATCAACTCGTAGGCAACACGGCCTGCCCGGTTGCCAGTCCGAGTCCGTCTCCAAGTCCGAGTCCCAGCCCAAGCCCGAGCCCCAGTCCGAGTCCGGTTGCAAGCCCCAGTCCGAGTCCGGTTGCAACTTTCCAATTCAACCAAGCGAGCTACGCAGTTCAGGAGGCCTGCACGTCGTTTAATGTGACTGTGGTGCGAGCCGGAGTAATCACCACGACTGCAGCCGTCGACGTGATCAGCGCGGACGCCACCGCGAAGCAGAAGGGTGACTATACGTTTGTAATAGCCCACCTCGTCTTCGCGCCGAACGAGACGCAGAAAACTTTCCAGGTACTCATCAGCGATGATGGCTATACGGAGGGCACAGAGTCCGCGACGTTGCTCCTGCAGAACCCGTCGAATGGAACACTCGGGGCGCCGAATGCGGCAACGCTTCAGATTCTGGATAACACGCCCGAAACATCCAGCAACCCGATCGACGTGTCGCGCACTTTTGCCGGCCAGCATTATCATGATTTTCTTTACCGGCAGAGCGATCTGTCCGGCGAAGACTTCTGGACCAACACGATCGAGAGTTGCGGCGCCGACGCACAATGCCGCCGGGTCAAACGGGTGGATGAATCGACGGCCTTCTTCCTTTCAATCGAGTTCAAGGAGACCGGCTTGATGGTTATTCGCGCGCACAAGGCCGGGTTCGGCAACGTCAAGACCACGCCGCGTTATACCGTCTTCCTGCGGGATCAGCGCGAGATCGGCGAGGGAGTGATAGTCGGCCAGGGCAATTGGTCGCAGCAGCTCGAAACCAACAAGCAGAATTTCCTGGCTGATTTCGTCACGCGCTCCGACTTTGTGGCGCAGTTTCCGCAAGGTAGCCCAGCCGCGACCTATGTTAATAAACTCTTTGCCAACTCAGGCGTCACGCCGACTACCGTTGAAAACAACGACGCGGTCACCAAGTACGGCAGTGGCGATACCGCTGGCCGCGCCGCCGCGCTCCGCAGCGTGATCGAGAGCGGTTCGGTCTTTAACAAGATGTACAACGACGCGTTTGTCCTGATGCAGTATTTTGGCTACTTGCGGCGCAACCCGGACGACTCGCCCGACAATAACTTCGCGGGCTATGACTTCTGGTTGACCAAGCTAAATAATTTCAGCCAGCCGGGTGAAGACATGCGCGACGATTCGCAGGCCTTCAACCGCGCCCGGCGGGCCGAGATGGTCAGGGCCTTTATCGAATCGACCGAATACCGCGAGCGATTCTTTGGATCGGGCAGCGGCAACCAATTCGCTCCGCCGGATGAAGGGAAGGTTTCGCGTCTGCGAAACTTTGCCGGAGCAATGTTGCGTTACGTCGTCTTTGGCAACGCGGCTGTTTGATCTCGCTCTGCCCCTCTCCCACTGGGAGAGGGGTTGGGGAGAGGGCTTAGCCCGTCGTCAGTACCTAAGATCCTCTGCTGGCGTTTAGCGGCGGGACTTGTCCCGCCCAAACCAGTCGGCAGAAGTGCCGACTCTAAACATCTCGCGGTTAGTGCCGGCGTGTGAGGTAGAAGCCCGCTGACTGAAGCGGGCTTATTTTTTTGCGGCACGCTTACCCAGCCATAAAACGGCTGGTATAGCAACCCTGCGTGAAAGCCGCATGAACGCGGCTGAGCGCTCAAGCTCTGATGAGTTCCAGGCATTAATTACACTCATCACCCGTGCTTCTTTTGCCCTGTGCCCGTATCCAAATCCACTGGCGCCGGATAGCCTTTCCCTTTCAACGCCGCGATCTCGATCACGATTTCTTTCTGATTCTTCACCGCGCGGGGCCTCTTAGTCGCGGTCGCTTTCTTTTCAGCCGCAGTTGGCGAAGCATTCGCCAATCCTTTCGGCGAGGGTGCGGCCTGAGCGTTGGTGGAGCCTGACATCTGAGCCAGAGCATTTAAGACTTGCGCTCTCTCTTCCTCAGTCAGCTCGTCGAAGCGAACTCCGTTCGCTTCCAGCACGGCCCTCAGACTTTCTTCGGTGTTCGTGTCCTGATCGTAGACGTCGCGATAGATGTGCAGCTTCCCGTCCTCGACCACAATCGTTTCATAGCGCAGCTCGACCGGAATTGCTTTGGCCAGCTTCACCTCTTTCGTTTCCGTTTTGTCGCGCGCGTACGCGGCTATGTCAGTGTCGGTCAGATGCGCGCCGCCCAACTGCGCCAGAATTTTCGCAAAGTCCCGCACCTGCGGCGTCGTCAGTCCGACACAACCATGAGACGCAAAGCCACCGAGTTTGGCCGCCGCCTTGCCCCCGTGAATCAGTGAGGGTCCACCGATAGGAATCTTGATCGGTCCGAGAGGATTTAGCTTACTGCCGGCTTCGACTTTTTCGCCGGCGCTTACATCCTTCATCTTTGCCACCCAGGGTTCGTCCGGCGGTGTCCAGGTGGGATTGAAAATAATTGTGCGCGCTTTGCGCAGGCCGGTCGGCAGAGGAAACTGCGGATACCCGATACCAATCTTGTAAGACTTAATTAGCCGCCCGGCTTCAAAGACGTCCATCCGGTAAGCCGGGGCGTTTACCACCACCCGCGAATCGCTGGGAACCTGATTAGGAGCGGCGCCGTCATTTGAAGCCGGAGTGGCCAGCTTGTCACCGGCACTTTCGCTGTCGCTGCTTGCCTGCTCGGCTATCAAGGCTTCTAGTTGCTGCGCTTTTTCTGCCCCGATTAACTTGGTGATCGTTTCTTTCGCGGCGGTACGCGCGCTGTTCGTCTCTCCCGTTGAGGCGCCGGCATTCGCTTCGCTGAGTTTGGCTGTGCCTGAGCGCGCTGCCTCCTTCAGCTTTGCGATTTGCTCATCCGTAAGTTGCAGACGGCTTTTGAGCAAGCCAGAAAAAGACTCGTTGGCTAAAAACGCGTCGAGCACCGGCAGAGTCAGCGCCTGAGTCTGCGAAGCTTTTTCGCTTACTGGCGTGGGCGACATCGCTGCCGTCGGCGTGGTTACGGGCGCGACGTTGGCATTGGTGTTTGTTCGGTTCGTCGGTTCCGTGACACACCCGGTTGTGAGTAGGAAAGCGGCCACGACCAGAGTCAATCCTAAATACCGTTTCATTCTTTGTACTCCCTGTTTGTTTATTGGGCGGTTTCATTCGGCAAGGTGTGTGCCGTCGAACCAGATTCTTTGCGCCTTGCCGCTTTTCCTTACGCCTTTGCGTGAACCTCACTCCGCGGAACTGGTTTCACGCAAAGGCGCAAACAAAATCGTAAGGCGCCAGGCTGTAAATGCGATGCAAGGGCCCGGCTGCGTTGGACGATTAGCGAACGGTGTGTTGAGAACTTTCGTTCAGATTCGCTATATTTCTTGGGCGAGAGAGCGTGCGCGTGTCACTTGCGCAGCAGTGGATAGGGATTGATGTTTACGCCGTGCCAGAAATCTTTGGGGTTAGAAACCTCGGCAATTGAAAAATGCAGATGGTAATTCCCCGGGCCGGCGTTTCCACTGTCGCCAACATAGGCGATTGTTTCTCCCTGCTTCGCGAAGTGACCTTCCGCCAGACCGTCAACATATCGATCGAGGTGGGCGTAGTAGTAGACAAATTTGCCGTCCACACTCAGCTGATAAATGGTTGTCCCGCCGCGTTCACTTTGAAAAAGTTTCACGATTGGCCCGTCGGCCGCGGCCAGCACCGGCGTCCCACGCGGGGCCAGGATATCGATCGCGTCGTGAACGCGGCCTTCCGAACGCGATTCAGAAAAAGTATCGCGCAACTGCTCAGGCCGGACGCCCGCCACCGGAATTATCAATCCCGCCGATGATCGCGAGGTCAAGTCTGGAACAGTCGGACTGCTGTTGCTTACTGGCGAAGCGAGCGCGGGCGGAGCCGGTTGAACTTCCGCAGAGTTATCTTGAGGCCGAGCCGGTAAATGCCGCTGCGGCGACTCAGCCGGTGATTGAGATTGGGACCACGTGGCAACGTGCGGCCGGCCATCTCTTGACACTCGGCTCAGTCGCGCGACGAGCGTGGCGATGGCCGCGACGAGAGCCACTGCCGCCAACAGCGTCCGAGCGCGCGGATGCCTTGCCCACTTCATGTAGGTTTTCAAGCTACTGCCCCGTGGCAACAATATTCGGGATATTCTTTTCCCGCAGCAGGCGATTAAAGTTGCCCACATCTCCGCTCACAACGTCGTCCAGCCTCTTGCGCAGCGAAGCCAACTGGGCTTCGAACATGGTCTGGACTTCGATCTGTTGAGTGGTCGGTGCAAAGTCCCCGCTGTTGACGCCGCCCGCCAGATAGTTAAGTTTGCTAATCAGTTTCGGCGGAAAGCGCACCGTGTCCTGCCCCTGCCCGGTGATTTTCCGTTGAATCAGATTGTCTTCGATGTCGATCAGTTTCTTGTCGAGGTTATCGGCCGCGGTCCGTACTTCGGCGTTGGTGCGCAACAGCGACTTCAAGTTCTCGAGCTGCCCCCGAATTGATTCGATCTGGTTGACAATGTCGGCTGCTGACTCAAGATCCTTGCGCAGGTCAAACAACATCGCAGTCTGCTTTTGAATGTCGCCGTCGTTGCCGGCGACGTTGGGATCTTTCAGCACCGTCAGGGGTTGACTGAACTCCTGGCCGTCGATGGTCAGCTTAACCGTGTAAGTTCCCGGCGGCACCAATAAAGCCATGCGCCCACCTTCAGGGAGCGCGCGCCAACCTTCAGGACCAACGCGAACTTCGGGCGCATAAGCCGGACTGGTGCGCAGGCGAACCTCTCTCGACTGTTCGGTGCGCAGATCCCACCAGACACGATTGATGCCGGCGTTGCGCGTACCGCGAATCGTGCGCACCGTCTGACCTTCGGCGTTAACGATCTTGAGCGAGGGATCGGCTGCCGGCGCAGCTTTTGAATAATAATTAATCGAAGCACCGTAAGGCGGATTTTGTCCCGCAGTCGGATCGTCAGAGGAAGAATACGGTACTGTGATCCCGCGGAAGCGATAAGCCGCGCGCGGCGCAAACAGATGCGCTGATGAGTTAAGCACTTCGGCGTTTGCTTGTTGCAGCGGCGTGATGTCGTCGAGAATCCAGAATCCGCGCCCGTACGTCGCTATGACCAGGTCATGAAAGTTTTCCTGAATGGCGATCCAGTAGACGGGTGCATGGGGCAGGTTCGCCTGAAGCGGTTGCCAGTTGCCGCCGTCATCGTAGGAAACGAACAGACCACCCTCGGTGCCAACATATAGCAGGCCCGGTCGCACAGGATCCTCGCGCACGCAATGCGTATAGCTGAGCATTGTGTGGGGAATGCCGTTGGTGATAGCTTTCCAGGTCTTGCCGTAGTCGCTTGTCTTGTAAATGAACGGATCGCGATTGTTGACCTGATGACCGTCGACCGTGATGTAAGCAGCGCCGGCGTTGTAGCGCGATGGCTCGATATTGCTGACCGTGCCCCACGAGAGCAGGTTGGGAATATTCTTCGTAACGTTCGTCCAATTCTTGCCGCCATCGCGGGTGATTTGCATGATGCCATCATTCGTACCGGCCCAAATAACTCCCGCTTCCTTCGGTGATTCAGCAATCGCGAAAACGACCGGCGCATACTCAACGCCAATGTTATCGCCGGTGAGGCCGCCGGAGAATCCCTGCCGGCTCTTGTCATTGGAAGTAAGATCCGGGCTGATCACTTGCCAGCTATTGCCGCCGTCCGTCGTCACGTGCACGAACTGGCTGCCGATGTAAATTTTGTTGTGGTCATGCGGCGAGATAGTCAGCGGCGCAGTCCAAACAAAGCGATACTTCAGATCGGCCGCGGTCGATCCGTTGACTTGATCCGGCCACACCTCAACGTTGCGTGACTGGCCGGTTTTCAAATCAAAGCGCTCGACGATGCCGCCGACACTGCCGGAGCCGGAAGCGCTTGACCAGATGACATTGCTATCGACCGGATCGGGGGTGGCCCAGCCACTCTCTCCACCGGCGACTCCAATCCAGGCGCTGCGGGGAATGCCGCCGCCGAAACCACCGCCGCCTCCTCCGCCCGTGCGGCTTGGCCCGCGGTACGATGGTCCGTCCTGCTTGTTGCCATAGACATAGTATGGAACTTGATTGTCGACGGTAACGTGATAGATCTGGGCAATGGGAAGTTGAATTCTCTGCCAACTACGGCCGCGCGTCACTGAAAGACTGACGCCGGCGTCGTTCGCCACCGCCATGCGATTTGGATCGGTCGGATCGATCCAGATGTCATGGTTGTCGCCGCCGGGGCTGCCGCCAAAACCGGCGGTCGTCCGCGTGGTCTCGCCGCCGTCGAGCGAGACATTATAGGCGGCCGTCAGGAAGTAAGTTTCGTTTTCGTTGTCGGGCGATACGGCCACGCGAAAATAATAGTGCGTGCGGCCGCCGAGATTGCGGTCGTAACTAACCAGCCGCCAATTCTCGCCCCCGTCATCCGAGCGCCAGAGCTTGCCGCGATCGGTTTCCTGTCCTTTGTAAGGCACGCCGTCGCCCGTTTCGATTAGCGCGTAAACCCGATTCGAATTTGAGCGGGCAATCGCCAAGGCAAATTTGCCGGTCGTGCGCGTCGGCAAGCCGTGACCGGTTAATTTTTTCCAGGTGGCGCCCCCGTCGCGCGACATGTAAAGCCCGCTGCCGGGCCCGCCGCTCTCTCTTCCCCACGTATGAATTTCAAGCGGCCACATGCCGGCAAATAGAATGCTCGGATTGTTTGGATCCATCGCGATGTCTGAACAGCCGCAGTTCTCATCGGTAAAGAGCACGCGATTCCAGGTCTTGCCGCCGTCAGTGGTGCGAAACACGCCGCGATCCTGTTGCGGCCCATACGCATGCCCGAGCGCGCAGGCCAACACGACGTCGGGATTCTTCGGGTCGATCGCCAGATGGCCGATGCGGCCCGTCTTCTCGAGACCCATCAGCTTCCAGGTCTTGCCCGCATCCGTCGATTTGTAAATTCCCTGCCCCACAGAGATGTGGCTGCGAATCCAAGCCTCGCCCGTGCCCGCCCAGACGATGTTCGGATCGGATAGAGACACGGCCAAAGAACCAATCGACGCCACCGGCTGACCGTCGAAGATCGCTTCCCAGTGGATGCCGCCATCGATTGTTTTGAAGATACCGCCCGACGCAGCGCCGGCATAATAGACATAAGGCTGGCCCGGCACACCTGCCACCGACGTCACGCGATTTCCGACCGGCCCGATATAGCGATAACGCAGCGCGTCGATGTTTGGCTGCTGCGCCTGGGCCAGAGCAAAGACGGAAAATACAAACGCGATCGCAAGCTGCATCCTGGTGGTTCTTAACATGCGGCACCTCTCAGAGATTCATTTATATAAGTTCGGCGGTATTGCGGAGATGCTTCTAATCGAACGGAGGATCAAAGTCAATGAAATTTCTGCCGCGCATTTGGTGTCAGAAGCCCGACCGTGAAGGGGGGCTATTGAATTTCGACGGGCAGTCCTCCGTTTACGGTCGGACTTCTGACACATTGCAGCACCTTCGAGCGAAGGCTAATCTAAGGAAGGTTAACAACGATTCGAAATGTTTAGAGTCGGGCTACTGCCCGACCGCGGGCGGGCTAAACAGGGAGTTGAGTTTATATGGCTAACGACAAGAAGAAAGCCCTGATAGTAGTAGACGTGCAGAATGATTTTTGTCCCGGCGGATCTCTGGCGGTGGCAAACGGAGACGATGTCATCCCGCCGCTAAATAAATTAATCCAGGAGTTTCTTGGCCGGGGTGAACCGGTTTTCAAAACCCGCGACTGGCATCCCGCCGCGTCAAAGCACTTTGCGGCGTATGGCGGCGTCTGGCCGGTCCACTGCGTTCAGCACACTCCCGGCGCCGAATTCCGCGCGGGCCTGTTCGACGATTCACGGATCACTATCATTTCAAAAGGCGTTGACGAAAGCGCTGATGGTTATTCCGGATTCGACGGCACGAACCTCGCGCAGCTATTGCGCGATCAGGGAGTCGAAGAAGTCTGGGTCGGCGGACTCGCCACTGACTATTGCGTCAAACACACCGTGCTTGATGGTTTGCGCGAAGGCTTTGAAGTAAAGGCGCTGGCCGACGCCATGCGCCCGGTCAACCTGAATCCAAACGATGGCGTTGAAGCAATCGAGGAGATGCGTCAAGCAGGCGCGCAGATTGTCAGTGTTGAGAAAAAACCAGTGGGCGGAGGAGAATAAATCGCATACGGCCCACTGCGTCTCTCGGCGGTGCCTTCTACCGGCAACGATGCTTACAATCTTTGTGTTCCCGCTTCGCTCTATCTTCGCAACGATGTTTTTCCCTGCCTCTCTCGTTACGACATTCGTTCTTGCGTCGCTCGTATTCCTCATCGCATCTCCGCCGACAATCGCGGTCATGGCGATCGCCGCCCGCTGCTGAAGTGGGATTAAGACCCGCCGACGCTCCTAAGCAAAACAGCAAAGCTAAAGCCAATCGCAGCATTTTTGTTTTTTTCATACTTAGCTCCTCTTTGAGAGTGGTGGTTTCGCGTCCCAGACAATGCGGCGCGAATCAACTGTGCAGCCAGCTTGAGGCGGATGCCGGCGTCGTCAACGGCGGGGGCCTGGCAGAAGAATACTACTGACTGGTTCGTGACAAAAGCGCTGAGTCGTACTTCAGGCTTTGTCATCACGAGCGTTCCGCGCCTGGCAGCTGCCGGGACCCAATCGACATCTGTGAACAGGATCGCCAATGCACGGAAACCTTAAGGCCCAGCCCACTCCTCTTGCTCAACGGCAGCGATGCTTGCATTCATCCCTGACGTGCTTCGCGGCGTCTTCGCAGCTATGCCTCTGACGCTTTAACGGGATGGCCTTGCAAATATCTTTTCGCAAGTTATAGCGTTCTTTGCAGCGATCCTTACAGTCGTTTCTCGCGCTCGCCGCCGGTCCTGCCGCGGCAAACGCTCCCAGACAAACAAACAACGCCAGGCTCCACCTGATAATCAACGTAGTGACCTTCATCGTGCTTTCTCCTTTTCCGTCAAACTGGAATTTGCGCGGCGATTGCGGCCGCGCTGTCAGTTGATGATGCCTTCGGGGGGGGCATCCGGCTAACTCTGGAGGAGAGGCACTAGGATACTACTGGAGACGACCATTCAAAAGGGGCAGCGAATCGATCGACTCTGGATGGCGCCGTGTGACGTGATATCATTTCCCACCGATGGCCACGCTGAATATTGATCGCTATCACGCCGCCATGGGCGACGCGTCTTACAAGGACGTCACGCGCGTACACGGCAAACCTCTCAGCGAAATGATCGCGACATTTTATGTGACCCAGCGAAAGCTTCCTTTCGCCCCGGTGTTAGGTCATGAGCGGCTGATTCGGCTGCTCGTCGATAGTCAAATGGATCGGCCGCGGCTGCGTTTTCTCGAACAGGATCGCGGCGGCCTCCAGAGATTTGCCAAAGCAATCGAAGACATCCAGTTTGCCGGAAGCATTCGCACTGTGCGTCCCGGCACAATCATGTTTGCGCAGCAGCCGGTCGCCGACATTACCGGAAAGTTCGGACTGACCCAAGCGCAGGAGATCAAGTTCGAACATGCTTTCGATCTACCGATGACGACCGCCAGCGTCGCCATGCAATTTCGAATGGCGGCGGGCACTCGCTGGCTCTCTGATTTTTCCCTGCGGCGCAACGGCGACATCGAACGCGCGGTGGACATTGCGACCTATGCATTCATCGGCGGCTTTAACGACACCTCGAACATGGAAGCCGCGCACCGCCTGGACATCCCAGCGGTCGGCACCGAAGCGCATTACTGGCAACAGGCCTACCTGGAATACCTGTACGAGCCTGAGATCGAACCGCGCACGGGGCAGCCTAAGCATTTCGAGCAGGTCGCTTTCGAGCGCTGGCTCGATGCGAATCCCAACGGCACCACTCTTCTGCTCGATACCATCGATGTTTACATGGGTGCGGTGCATGCAGCGATGGCGGCCACTTCCAGCGAAGTCCGGCGCAAAGCGTTCAAAGGTTTCCGGGTGGACTCTGGCGATCTGGCCGAGCTGGGCAAGTGGTGTCTGCGATTTTTTGAAGCGAATGGACTTAAGCATCTGCGGCCAAATTTGACCGGCGATCTGGATGTCGAGAAGGTGCAGCGAATAGTCGCCACCTTTCCCGAAGCCGCCGGCTTTGGCATCGGCACGAAACTCTCCAGCGAAGTTAAGAACGTGGCCGGGGTCATTTTCAAAGCCTGTATGATCGATGGCCGCCCGACATTGAAAGCCTCCAATTCGCTGGACAAGACCACGCTGCCCGGATGCATGCAGGTCTTTCGCGGCCTTGATGCCGCGGGCAATTACGTCGCGGACGTAACCGGCCTCGAGCATGAACAAGTGGAAATTCCCGGCGCCGTGACCGTTGAACGGCTCGTGCAACCGTTCTGGGAGAATGGCCAGCATTCGGCTATTCCCTCAATCGAAAAGCAGAAGGCTTTTGTCGCAGATCAAATGAAACGTTTTCGCGATCTGGGCAGCTATCGCTGCACGTTGAGCGATGGCTTGACCAAACTGCGTGACGAGCTTACGGAAAGAATGCAGGCCGACGGCTCAGGCTGGGAAAAGGTTTTGCAGCTACCGGAAGAAATGCCGGAGGAGTTAACCCAAACAAAGTGAGTCGTCGATCGTGGCACGCGCATCCTGCGCGTGACTGACGGGCGGCAGGCCCGGGCCACCTTTATTATTCCCAATACAGCGAAATGCAATCAGTCCTGATCATCAGTATGAAGATTTCCGCGACGACAGTGGTGCTCGCTTTTATGATTATGTTAACCACCGGGGCCGCGCACGCCAGGGGTTGGAGAGGAATAGTCCCCTTGCGCTCTACCCGCGCCGACGTGGAGAGGTCACTGGGCCCGCCGACCCTCGAAGATTCGGGTTACGACCTGGACGGCGAACGGGTACAGATAAGTTACGCTTCGCAGGGCTGCCAGGAAGGCCTGCCCGGAGGCTGGAAGGTCCCCACAGATACGGTGGCGAC
>JAWVEM010000035.1:0-15202 GCA_033856735.1 Blastocatellia bacterium | reverse complement strand
GAACAACTGATGTGACGGGAGTCGCGCACTTGCCGGAAGGTGTCGAGATGGTGATGCCGGGCGACAACGTGGAAATGAATATCGAGTTGATTGCGCCGATCGCGATGGAAAAAGGTTTGCGGTTCGCAATTCGCGAAGGCGGCCGCACGGTTGGCGCCGGCACCGTTTCAGACATCGTTGAATAGGTTTTGGGAATTTCAAATCTGAAATTTGAAATTGGCGATTTGAAGGAAGTTGGAGGCTTGAATTATGCCGCGTGACAATGTCGTATTGCAGTGCACCGAGTGCAAGAGTCGCAACTACGTCACTACCAAGAACAAGAAGACTACGACGGAACGTCTGGAGTTCAAGAAGTTCTGTCGTCGCTGCCGTAAGCACATCGATCATAAGGAGACCAAGTGATCGCATTGTCGATTGCCAATTGGCAATTGCCGATTAAGCCCCGGACGGAAAGCTTTGGTAAATTGGCAATCGGAAATTGGCAATCTGCAATGATTCCTAGGGGTATAGTGTCAACGGTTAGCACGTCGGTCTCCAAAACCGAAAGTCCGGGTTCGAATCCTGGTACCCCTGCCAAGTTGGGATAGAAAATTCGCGTGTCGAAAGAAGAAAACGAAACCGAAAACTTTGGCGCTCTGCCTGAACCGGCACCGGCGCGCGATACCTCCGTGGTAAAACCCATCGGATCTCCGTCCCCACGTGCGGCCAGGTTTGGCGAGGGCGCGGAAGGCCGGGGCGCACGCCGCGAGCGCGGATTGGCCGGCCCGCGGACGGGGTTTTTCCAACGCACCAGCCAGTTTATTCAGGATACTCGCGCAGAAATGCGGCGAGTTTCATGGCCCAGTGCCAACGAAGTAAAGAACACCACGATCATTACCTTGATTGCGGTTATTTTCTTTGCGATTTACCTGTTCGGCGTTGATCGAGTCTGGTCTTTTCTGATTGATCACCTGCGCACCTGGTTGGGCGGTTAGCAAAGCGAAAGATTTTTCAATGAATCAGTGGTTCATACTTCATACGTACTCTGGCCACGAGAAGAAGGTTTGCGAAAGCCTTAAAGCTCGGGTCGCCGGCACAGATCTGCAGGAAGCGATAACCGAAGTGCTGGTCCCCACCGAAACCGTGGTCGAGATGCGCGGCAATAAACGCGTCGAGTCCACGCGCATGTTTTATCCCGGCTACGTGCTGGTCCAGATCCAATGTGACGAGCGCGGGCATATCCCGGACAACGTCTTTCACGCAATTCGTTCGACGCCCAAGGTAACGGGTTTTGTAGGCGGACAGAGTCCGACTCCCCTGACGCCGCAGGAAGTCGATCAAATCGTGCATCACGTCGCCGAGGCCGCGGAAAAACCCAAGCCGAAGTTTTCCTACGCCGCTGGAGAGACAGTGCGCATCAAGTCGGGTCCGTTCCAGAGTTTCACCGGCAAGGTTGAAGAGGTCAATGAAGACAAGTCCACGCTGAAGGTCACGGTGACGATCTTTGGTCGTTCGACGCCGGTGGAGTTGAATTTTCTGGATGTCGAGAAGGTAACGTTTACGGAAGAAGAATAATTTAGATCATGGCAAAGAAGATTACAGGATATATCAAGCTGCAGGTCCCGGCGGGCAAAGCCAACCCGGCGCCCCCGATTGGTCCGGCGCTTGGTCAGCACGGCGTTAACATTATGGAGTTCTGCAAGGCCTTTAACGCGAAGACCGCGCAGGCGGATCCGGACATGAAGATTCCGGTCGTGATTACGGTCTATGCGGATCGCTCCTTCACTTTCGAAACCAAGACGCCGCCGGCCGCCGACTTGTTGAAGAAAGCTGCCGGAGTTGAAAAAGGCTCAGGCAATCCGAAGAAAGAGAAGGTCGGCAAGATCACTCGCGCCAAGCTTGAAGAGGTCGCCAGGACCAAGATGCCTGACCTGAACACGACCGACCTGCAGAGCGCCATTCGCACGATCGAGGGTACTGCCAGGCAGATGGGTCTTACGGTCGAAGGCTAAGTGATGCCGGCGAAAGCCGACATCCGCCGATAAGAATTTAAAGAGGGAGAGCTGAACGCTCGCTGGAACCTCGGAGTCGATAAATGAAAAAGCACGGAAAGAAATATCGCGCCGCGTTGGAAAAGTTCGAGCCCGCGCGCAAGTACAGTCTCGATGAGGCAGTCAAGAAACTCAAAGAGATTGCGTTCGCAAAGTTCGACGAGACGGTCGAATTGACGATGTGGCTGGGCGTAGATCCGCGCAAAGCGGATCAGTTGGTGCGCGGCACGCTCGTATTGCCGCACGGCCTGGGCAGATCGAAAACAGTTCTGGTCATCGCTCAGGGAGACAAGATTAAGGAAGCCGAAGAAGCCGGCGCCGATTTTGTTGGCGGCGAAGACATGGTCACCAAAATCAGAGGAGGTTGGCTGGATTTTGACGCGGTGATTGCGACCCCCGATATGATGCGCCTCGTCGGTGGACTGGGTAAGGTGCTGGGACCACGCGGTCTGATGCCCAATCCCAAAACGGGCACTGTGACTTTTGACGTCAAGACTGCGGTGCGCGAAACCAAGGCGGGCAAGGTCGAGTACCGGGTGGACAAGACCGGCGTGATTCACACCGCCGTCGGTAAAGTTTCGTTCGAGGAAAGTAAGATCGCGGATAACAGTCGCGCGCTGATCGAAGCCGTGGTGAAGGCGAAGCCGTCAACCGCGAAAGGCAAGTACGTTAAGAAAGTTAATATCGCAGCGACCATGAGTCCGGGTTTGCTCCTGGACGAAACGGCATTTGCCAAATAAGTGAGGAGCTAAGAATGAAGAACAAAGCACAGAAACAGAAGGACCTCGACGCCCTCGCTGAGCAGTTTAAGAACGCAAATGCGGCGATGCTGGTGAGCTTCAAAAATATGACCGTCGGCAAGGATCAGGAACTGCGCCGACAGTTGCGCGAAGCGGGTGTCACCTACTCAGTGGTGAAGAATACGCTGGCGCGCAAGGCTTCCGCCGGCACTCCGCTCGAGCCAATGGCGGATCAGTTCAAAGGCGTAACCGCCGTGGCGCTGAGCGCAAACGATCCAGTGGGGCTGTCAAAGGCGATTTCGAAATTCACTAAAGCCAATCCTGAGATTTTCAGTTTCAAGGTCGGGCTGGTTGAGGGCAAGGTCGTAGAGCTGAAGGAAGTCGAATCGATTGCCAGCCTGCCGTCGCGCGAAGATTTGCTTTCGAAAGTATTGTTCCTGATCAATGCACAGGCCCAGCGCCTGGTGACGGTGTTGCACGCCGTGCCGCGCAACCTCGCGGTGGTTACAGAGCAAATTCGCGCGCAAAAGGAAGCGCAAGGCGCGTAACAAATTCGAAGTTCTAGTTTCGCGAAATTCATAGGCGGCCGTCGTGCTCCTGTCAGTGGGGCGGCTATGGACAAAGACAAGCGTGAGCGGCGATGCAGCCACCCGCGCGGTCAATCAAAATAGCAAATCCCGGATTTGCGAGAACGAATGCAGGAGAACGTGTTCATCATGTCGGATAAATTACAGGGAATCGTCGATCAGATAAAAGAGCTCACGCTGCTTGAGGCGTCTCAGTTGGTAAAGCTCATGGAAGAGACTTTTGGCGTCTCGGCGGCCGCTGCCGCGGTGGCTGCGCCTGCCGCTGCTGCCGGTGGCGGAGATGCGGCTGCGCCGGCTGAGGAGCAGACTGAATTTGATGTCATTCTTCAGGCCGCCGGCGGTCAAAAGATTAATGTCATTAAAGTCGTGCGTGAAGTGACCTCACTCGGTCTTAAAGAAGCGAAGGATCTTGTCGAAGCGGCTCCAAAGGCAGTCAAAGAGGGCGTCTCGAAAGAAGAAGCCGAGACTGTTCGGCAGAAACTGGCGGACGCTGGGGCAACTGTCGAAGTTAAATAAGGTTTCGGGCGCCGGTTATCTTGCCGGCGCCCACCATCCCTTATCTACGGCCTCCGGTTTTGGCGGCTTGACCTTTTGTTCCTGAGTGGCTAACTTAGGGGAGTATTGAAAGCGCTGGCGTTACTCCCGGAAAAATCTGACGAGAAATGCAATCGCTCATTTGAAGCGGTCGGGGCAAAGTGCGCTCTGGCCGCGTATACGTCTGTTTTGGCTCTCTTTAGAGCCAAATGCTGACCTCGCCAGCGAGTGTAATTTGAAAGAATAGGAAACATTCATGTCTGCAAATCTACTTGACACTGTAAATACTGGATTGGGACGGCGCACAAGTCAGGCGCCGAAGCGACACGACTTTTCAAAGATTAAGACCGCGGTGCCGATCCCGAATCTGATCGAGATTCAGCGCGAATCCTACAACCGTTTTCTGCAGATGGATATGCTGCCCGAAGAGCGTCAAAGCACCGGCCTGCAAGCGGTCTTCAGATCGGTGTTTCCGATCTCTGACTTTCGCGAAACGGCCACGCTCGATTTTGTCGAATATCAGATCGGTAACTGGCAGTGCAAATGCGGAAATCTCGAAGGACTGAAGTATCTGCGCGCGGCCTGTAAGAACTGCAAGGCCAGTATCAAAGTAGATCCACTGCGACCGGGCCAGACGCTATGTCACGTGTGCGGCACCTTTAATAATGTGCGTCCGGAACTTTGTCCGAACTGTGGCGAGCCGGTCGGCCTCAAGCATAAACACGATCAGCAGGAATGCCAGGAGCGCGGCATGAGCTATAGCGTGCCCCTCAAGGTAAAGATCCGGCTGACTGTCTACGACAAAGATCCTGACACGAACGTCAAATCTATTCGGGACATCAAGGAAGAGGAAGTCTTCTTTGGTGAAATTCCGTTGATGACCGACAACGGCACGTTCATCATCAATGGAACCGAGCGCGTTATCGTGTCTCAGTTGCACCGTTCACCGGGCGTCTTCTTCAAACGCGGCGCGCTTTATGTCGCTAAAATCATTCCCTACCGCGGTTCATGGGTCGAGTTTGAGTACGATCAGAAGAACCTGCTCTACGTGCGGGTCGGCAAGCGAAAGTTTCTGGCGTCGATATTTCTGCGCGCGCTGGGCGTCTGGCTGGGTTCAGACTTCAACAGCAAATCCTTCGGCAGCGATGGTCAGTTGGAAGAGGCGGTCAAGAATTCATCCTTTCGAGATGAAGACCTGCTCCGATCTTTCTATACCGTCGACGAGGTGCGCATCGAAGACGGGCGCCTGATGGTGCAGGTTCCCGACTCGGGTCGGACGAACCTGATCGGCATGAAGGTCGATTTCGAGATCAAGGGCCGCGGTCCAGATCCGATTGTCCGCAAGGGCAAGGAAATCAGCCGCACCTCGTTGGAGTCCCTGCGCAAGGCAAACATCGGCGAAGTCGAGATCGATCTGGCGCAGTTCGAGGGTGCTTACGCGGTGGCCGATGTCGTCAACACCGAAACCGGTGAAGTCATTCTCGAAGCCAATAACGAAATCACGGCGGCCAAGCTGCAGGAGATTGCCGAAAGCGGCGTAAAGAACTTCTCGGTATTCTTTCCCGAGCGCGACGACGTGGGCGTGGTCGTCTCGCAAACCTTGAAGAAGGACACGATCAGCAAGCCGGTCGATGCTCTGCTCGAAATCTACCGCAAGATGCGTCCCGGCGATCCGCCGACGGTGCAGACTGCTTATCGTCTGCTCGAGGGCATGTTCTTTGACCCGCGCAAGTTCGACTTTTCGCGCGTGGGCCGTTTGAAGTTCAACATCAAGATGGGCAAGCCCGAAATGCTGCGGATCGAGGATCCGCTACTGGCGGCGAGCGACTTCTTTGAAGTTGTGAACTACGTCCTGAAGATGCGCCGCAACCCGGTTGATGAGCAGAAGAAGCCGATCTATCAGGCTGACGATATCGATCACCTGGGTAACCGACGCGTCCGGGCCGTCGGCGAGCTGCTGGAAAATCAGTTTCGCATCGGGCTGGAGCGCATGGAACGCGCGATCAAAGAGAAGATGTCGATTCATCAGGAGATGCAGACGACCATGCCGCGCGATCTCATCAACGCCAAGCCGGTGACGGCTGCGGTGCGTGAGTTCTTCGGCTCGTCACAATTGTCCCAGTTCATGGATCAGACGAATCCGCTCTCAGAGATTACGCACAAACGCCGCTTGTCGGCACTGGGACCAGGCGGTTTGAGCCGTGAGCGCGCCGGATTCGAAGTTCGCGACGTGCACCCGACTCACTATGGCCGCATCTGCCCGATCGAGACTCCTGAAGGCCCGAACATTGGATTGATTTCATCGCTGTCGTGCTATGCGCGGATCAATGAATTCGGTTTCATCGAATCGCCTTATCGGAAAGTCGTCAATGGCATCGTGACTGAGTTTGTCCGGGTCATTAACGGTGGTGACACGAAGTTCAAACCGAACGATCACGTGCCTCAGGAGGACGTCGATAAGGCCAACAAGCGGGTTGGCTCCGGCGAAAAGGCGATCTTTGAACCGTTTCCGTTTTATCTGACGGCGTGGGAAGAGGACAAGCACGTCGTTGGTCAGGCCAATATTCAACTGGACGAGAACGAATATATCGTCAACGACCGTAATGCCGCCCGCAAAGCCGGTGAGTTCATTCTGGCACAGCGCGACGAGATAGAATTCGTCGACGTTTCGCCGAAGCAACTTGTGTCGGTGGCCGCATCGCTGATTCCGTTCCTCGAGAACGACGACGCGAACCGCGCGCTGATGGGTTCGAACATGCAGCGACAGTCGGTGCCGCTGCTGCGTGCCGAAGCTCCGTACATCGGGACCGGCATGGAAGACGTGACAGCGCGCGACTCGGGCGCGGTCGTGATTGCCAAGCGCGATGGCGTCGTTGATTACACTGATTCCGAACGCATCATCGTTAAGGCCGACCACAACGTCGACGGCACTATCTCTCGCGAAGTGACGGCCGATATTTACACGCTGATTAAGTTCAAGCGTTCGAACCAGAACACCTGTATCAACCAGCGCCCGATCGTGCACGTCGGTGAGCGGGTGGCTAAGGGCCAGGTAATCGCCGACGGTCCCTGCACCGACCGCGGTGAGCTGGCGCTGGGCCGTAACGTTCTGGTCGCATTCATGCCGTGGCGTGGTTACAACTTTGAAGACGCGATTCTGGTTTCCGAGCGGTTGGTGAAAGAGGACTACTACACCTCGATTCACATCGAGGAGTTGGAGATCGAAGCGCGTGACACCAAGCTCGGACCCGAAGAGATCACTCGCGACATACCGAACGTCGGCGAAAACATGCTGCGCGATCTGGACGAGAGCGGGATCATCCGCATCGGCGCTCAGGTCAAGCCCGGATCGATTCTGGTCGGCAAAGTCACGCCCAAGGGCGAGACGCAGTTGACCGCGGAAGAGAAACTGCTGCGCGCAATCTTTGGCGAGAAGGCCGCCGACGTCAAAGATGCATCCCTTGTTTCGCCTCCGGGAATCGACGGCACCGTCGTTGACGTGCAGGTCTTTACCCGCAAGGGTCAGGAAAAAGATCAGCGCTCGCTGTCGATCGAACAGGGCGAAGAGGAGCGTCTGCGACGCGACCTTGAAGATGAGATTCGTATTCTGCACGAGCAGCGTGACGAACGCATCTACGAATTGTTCGAGGGCCGCAAGCTTTCGCATGACCTGACCAGCAATCGCGAAGTCGTGATTGAGAAGGGCGTGCCGATTACCCGGGAGATGCTGAAAGCGGTCGAGCCTAAGGCTCTGCGCAAGGCCCAGGTGGCATCCGCGCGAGTGGACGCGGCCAGCGAGGTCAAGGAATACGAAGATCGGACCGAGCGCCAGATCAAGATTCTTTCGGACATCTACGAAGAGAAGATCGCCAAGCTGCGACAGGGCGACGAGCTTTCACCGGGCGTGATCAAGATGGTGAAGGTCTTCATCGCGATGAAACGCAAGCTTTCAGTCGGCGACAAGATGGCCGGCCGTCACGGAAATAAGGGCGTGATTGCGCGCATCCTGCCGGAAGAAGATATGCCTTATCTTCCGGATGGAACCCCAGTCGAAATCGTTCTGAACCCGCTGGGCGTGCCTTCGCGCATGAATGTCGGGCAGATTCTCGAGACGCACCTCGGTTGGGCGGCCCGCGTTTTGGGTATGCATTTCGCGACGCCGGTTTTTGACGGCGCCACTGAAAAAGAGATCAAGCAGAAACTGGAAGAGTCCGGCGCCCGCGCGCGCGAACTCGGACTGCCTGAGATCGTTAACGAGTCCGGCAAGGCCATTCTGTACGACGGGCTGAGCGGAGACGCTTTCGAGCAGAAGGTAACTGTCGGTTACATCTACATGCTGAAGCTTTCGCATCTGGTGGACGACAAGATTCACGCGCGCTCGATTGGACCGTACTCGCTGATTACCCAGCAGCCCCTGGGCGGCAAGGCGCAGTTCGGCGGACAACGTTTCGGCGAAATGGAAGTGTGGGCGCTGGAAGCGTATGGCGCGGCGCACATCCTGCAGGAACTGTTGACGGCAAAGTCGGACGACGTGGCCGGGCGATCGAAAATCTATGAGGCTATCGTCAAGGGCGAGGCTGATTTCGATCCCGGCTTGCCTGAGTCCTTCAACGTGCTCGTGCGCGAGCTGCAGTCGCTGTGCCTGGATGTTGAGCTGATTCAGAAGAAGGATGACGCTGATGAGCCTATCGCCGAGGCGTTGATAACCAGCGGAATATAGGAATTGCGGATTGCGAATTTCGAATTGCGAATTCTCGAACAGCAATTCAAGTCAGCAATCCTAAATGGATGAGTTAGTTTGAGGACGTAGAATTTCAGGTTGCGTTAGAAATAACCTTTCAACTTCGCAATCTGAAATTCGCAATCCGAAATGGAGATAAAACGTGTTTCGATTCCATCAAGAGAAAACGCAACTGGCGCCTGACTTTGAAGCTATTCGCATCTCGCTGGCTTCGCCGGACAAGATTCGTCAGTGGTCGCACGGCGAAGTTACCAAGCCGGAAACGATCAACTACCGGACGTTCAAACCGGAGCGCGATGGTTTGTTTTGCGCCCGCATCTTTGGGCCAGTGGCAGATTGGGAATGCTTGTGCGGCAAGTACAAACGCATGAAGCACCGCGGCGTGATCTGCGACAAGTGCGGCGTCGAAGTCACCCAGGCAAAAGTGCGTCGTGAACGGCTGGGTCACATCGATCTGGCCAGCCCCTGTTCGCATGTCTGGTTTTTTAAGGGCCTGCCTTCGCGCATCGGCCACTTGCTCGACATTCCGCTGCGCGAGCTGGAAAAAGTGCTCTACTTCGAATCCTACATCGTCATCGATCCTGGTGACGTTAAGGAACTGAAAGAGCGAGAGCTGCTCACTGACGAGCGCTTTCGCGAACTCACACGCGATTTCCCGGCGCAGTTTGTCGCCAAGATGGGCGCCGAAGCGATCAAGGAACTGCTTTCGATGGTTAACATCGAAGAGCTCGCGGTCGAATTACGACGCCGCATGCGGGAAGAGACTTCACAGCAGAAGAAGCTGAAGTATTCCAAACGGCTCAAGGTCGCGACTTCGTTTCTCAAGTCGGGCAATCATCCTGAATGGATGATCCTCGACGTGATTCCGGTGATTCCACCCGAGCTGCGCCCCCTGGTGCCGCTCGATGGCGGCCGCTTTGCGACCTCGGACTTAAACGATCTCTATCGCCGCGTTATTAATCGCAACAACCGTCTGAAGAAGTTGATGGAGTTGCGGGCGCCGGAAGTGATCGTGCGCAACGAAAAGCGGATGCTGCAGGAAGCCGTCGATGCTCTGTTCGACAACGGCCGTCGCGGTCGCGTGCTGCGCGGCGTCAACAATCGTCCGCTGAAGTCTTTGTCCGGAACTTTGAAAGGCAAGCAGGGTCGTTTTCGTCAGAACCTGCTGGGCAAGCGCGTCGACTACTCGGGCCGCTCCGTCATCGTTGTTGGTCCTGAGCTGAAGCTGCACCAGTGCGGTTTGCCAAAGAAGATGGCCCTGGAACTGTTCAAGCCATTCATCTACAACCAGCTCGAAAAACAGGGTCATGCGGCCACGATCAAGCAGGCGCGGGAAATGGTCGAGCGGCAGGAGCCGGTCGTCTGGGACATCCTCGAAGAAGTTATTCGCGAGCACCCGGTGCTTTTGAATCGCGCGCCGACGCTTCACCGCTTGGGCATTCAGGCTTTTGAACCCGTGCTCGTCGAAGGCAAGGCAATCAAAATTCATCCGCTGGTCTGTACGGCATTCAACGCCGACTTTGACGGCGACCAGATGGCCGTCCACATTCCGCTTTCACCGGAAGCACAGATCGAAGCGGCCGTACTGATGCTTTCCTCGAACAACATTCTTAGTCCGGCGAGCGGCCAGCCGATCGCAGTGCCTTCGCAGGACATCGTGCTGGGCATCTACTACCTGACGCGTGACAAAGAAGGCGCGAAGGGCGAAGGCCGCGTGTTCGCTTCGGGCAACGAGGTCCTGCTGGCCCTCGACGCCAAGGAAGTAACGACCCAGACGCCGATCAAACTTCGCATCAGCGGTGATTTGATCGATCTGACGCAGGAGCACGACTCGCAGGACATTCTGCGCGCGACCGCGCAGGAGAACGTGCGCCGCGTTATTAATACGACGGTTGGCCGCGTGATTTTCAACGACTCAATTCCGACGGGCTTGCCTTACTTTAACGGCACGCTGCGCAAGAAGGGGTTGCAGTCTTTGGTCAACTATTCGCACATTCGTCTCGGCCACGAGATGACTGTGAAGATGCTCGACGATCTGAAGACATTGGGTTTCCTGTATGCGACCAAGGCCGGCATTTCGATCGGCATCGACGACCTGGTGACGCCGCCTTCGAAGCCCGAGATTGTCGGCAAGGCCGAGAAAGACGTGATCACCGTCGAGCAGCAGTACCGCGACGGTGTCATCACCAACGGAGAGCGCTATAACAAGGTCATCGCGATCTGGTCGGAAGCGACCGACAAAGTCGCCAAAGAGATGTTCAAGGCGATGGACGATCGCGAGAAGGCGACCAAGGAAATGAACCCCATCCTGATCATGTCGGATTCGGGAGCGCGAGGTTCGGCGCAACAGATTCGCCAGTTGGCGGGCATGCGCGGTCTGATGGCTCGGCCCTCGGGCGAAATTATCGAGACGCCGATTCAGTCAAACTTCCGCGAAGGCCTGAACGTGTTGCAGTACTTTATCTCGACCCACGGCGCACGCAAGGGCTTGGCCGATACGGCTTTGAAGACAGCCGACTCGGGTTACCTGACTCGTCGTTTGGTCGACGTGGCCCAGGACGTAATTATCTCCGAACCGGACTGCGGTACTTTGAAGGGCATCTCTTCGGCGGCGATTGTCGAAGGCGGCGAGGAAATCGAGAGCTTGCGCGACCGCATCGTCGGCCGCACGGCGCTCGAGGATGTCATCGACCCGGTCGAAGGCACAGTCATCGTTGAATCCAATCAGGAAATTGACGAGGATCTGGCTTCGGAGATCCAGCGCTCCGGCGTCCAGCGCGTTCGTATTCGTTCAGTCTTGACCTGCGAATCGCGACGGGGCTGCTGTATCAAGTGCTACGGACGCAACCTGGCCACAGGTCGTCCGGTGGATATCGGCGAGGCTGTCGGCGTAATTGCTGCGCAGTCGATTGGCGAGCCCGGCACGCAGCTAACCATGCGTACGTTCCACATCGGCGGTACCGCGCGTCTGGAAGAGTCTTCCAAACACGAAGCGCGTGTCGAAGGCAAGATCAAGTACATCGAACTGCAAACGGTCAAGAGCCGCAAGGGCGAGCGCGTGGCGATGAATCGCAACGGCGCTTTGACGATCCTCGACGAACGTAACCGCGAAGTCGCGCGTTATCAGATTGTTTATGGCGCGCACATCCTGGTTGAAGACGGCGACACGGTGGCACAGGATCAATTGCTGGCCAGCTGGGACCCGTTCACGTTCGCGATTCTTACCGAGGTTGGCGGCAAGGTGAAATTCCAGGACTTGAAAGAAGGCGTGACCTACGACGAAGAGACCGACCAGGTCACTGGTTTGTCGCACATGGTCGTCAAGGACTCGCCGGATGAAAAGAAACAGCCGCGTTTGGAAATTCGCAATACCAGCAACAAGGTACTGAAGACTTACCAGATGCCGGTGCGCGCGAACCTGATGGTCAACGACGCTGAAGAAGTCGAGCCAGGCGACGTCATCGCGAAGATTCCGCGTGAAACGACCAAGACCAAGGACATCACGGGTGGTCTGCCACGCGTTGTCGAGCTGTTCGAAGCTCGCCGGCCGGGCGAAGCCGCCGTCATGTCAGAGATCGACGGCACCGTCAAACTCGGCCCCATCGCAAAGGGCAAGCGCAAACTGATCATCGTCGGCGACGACGGGGAAGAGCGCGAGTACGATATCCCGCGCGGCACGCACATCAACGTACAGGAAGGCGATCGCGTCCGGGCCGGCGAGGCGCTGCAGGACGGACCGCTGAATCCGCACGACATTCTGCGCGTGCTCGGTATGAACCGTCTGCAGGAATACCTGACGAACGAAATCCAGGAGGTCTATCGTCTGCAGGGCGTGAACATCAACGACAAGCACATTGAAGTGATCGTTCGTCAGATGTTGCGCTGGGTGAAAATCAAGGAAGTCGGCGATACCGAGTTTCTGCTTGAAGAGCAGGTCGATCGCTTCCGCTTCCAGGACGAGAACGAACGGGTGCGCAGCGAGAAGGGTGAAGTCAGTTCGGCTGAGCCTTTGTTGCTGGGCATTACCAAGGCTTCGCTCTCGACCGATTCGTTCATTTCGGCGGCGTCGTTCCAGGAGACGACTCGAGTGCTCACCGAAGCTGCCATCTCCGGCCGCATAGATTACCTGCGCGGCTTGAAAGAGAACGTGATCATGGGCCGCTTGATTCCGGCGGGTACCGGCATGGAGTATTACCGCAACGTGAATATCGAGCGCGACGAAACGATCGGCGAATCTCAGCGCGAAGAGATCGACGAGCTACCGGAAATTATGGAAGCACGGTTACCGATGCCAGAGCCGCATGCGGCGGTGCCGGCAACTGCCATAGAGTCCGATGCTGAAGAGGACGAGGAAGAAGAGCTCGAGGTGGCTGAGGTCGAGGACGAATAGTCCGCCGGCCCGAAGTCGCAACCTTTCCAGAACACCCGCTTCGGCGGGTGTTCTGCTTTTTGGAGTAAGCGCCATAATTGCCCTGGTTGAAAAGCTCAACCTCCTCTGAAACGCGGGCGTTCCTGCCCGTATGCGCAGCGCGAAGATTAGTCAATCAAGGAGAAATTGCGTCCCATGTTACGCTGCGGGCGAGGGCGCCCGCGTTCCCAGTGCGCAGGAGACTCCTCGCGTTGAATTGAATTACCATCAAGGTTGCGATTTATTAAATTCCCTTTCCAATGGGCCCGGCATAGGTTAATATCCCCGCGAGGCCTTTAACCCCAGTTGCCTCCGTCTTCCCGACCGTAACGCTGCGACGACGCGCAGCGCTGAAACTTCAGACAACCGGGCACGCTTAAAGGCGGCAACGCTGTCGCTCGCTTCAGTCATAATTGCAGTTCGAAGCAGGAGGTTATCCCCTTGAATAGAAGTATCCCCCGTCTGCTTGTTGCTCTCAGTCTGTTTCTACTCTCCACTGCGGCTCTTGCGCCCGCTCAGGTCTCATCTTCGGATTCGGCAAAGGTCGACGATGTAACGTCTGTCGGACAGCCGCTGCCTCGCCAGTCTCCGGAGTCGCTTCCTGATCTTGTCCGTCGCATTAAGCCTTCGGTTGTTTCCGTGATGACCTATGATGCGAAAGGAGAGCCGCTGGTTAGCGGCACCGGATTCTTTGTCCGGGCCGGTGAAGTCGTCACCAACATGCACGTCATTCGCGGCGCGCACCGGGTCGAGATTCACACGCTCGACGCCAAAGGCCGCACCTATCCTGTAGCCGGCGCGCTGGCCGTCGATGAGGAAGCCGATCTGGCGCTACTGAAAGTCGACTTGCCCGCGGAACGTTCACGCCCGCTAATCTTCGCGAACACTCTGCCTGATGAAGGCGAGCAGATTTTCGTGATTGGCAATCCCCTGCGGCTGGAAGGGTCGGTCAGCGACGGCATTGTCTCCGCGGTGCGCGAGGTGCCCGACCTCGGCCGCATCATCCAGATCACGGCGCCGGTTTCGCATGGGAACAGTGGCAGCCCCCTCCTTAACATGCGCGGCCAGGTGATCGGCATAGTGACCGTCAAAGTAACGAACGGCCAGAACATCAATCTCGCTTTGGGAGTAACGCGCATCACCTCTTTGGCAAAAGGCCCCTTGATGTCTTTTGATCAGGTCGCGGCGAAGAACAAATCAAACACGCAGCCCGAGCTACTCGCTGAGTTGTGGTATCGCGGCGGAATCGATTCGTTGTGGCTGGGAAACTATGACAGCGCCCTTAACTATTTCGAGACAGCCGCTAATCGCAATCCACGCCGGCCTGAGACGTGGATTCAGATTGGTTATTGCAAAGTTAAGCAGGGCCGCAACGATGAAGCAATTCGCGCCTACAGGCGAGCGCTGCAACTGAAGCCTACCTCAGCCGACACCTATAACAGGTTGGGCGATGCATATTTTTTCGGAGCGCACTTTAACGAGGCTATCGATGCTTACCGGCAGGCGGCCCGGCTGCGGCCGGACCAGCCCGAAGCTTATTACAACCTCGGTCTGGCCTATCTCGAACTAGGCGATCGCGCGTCGGCGTTGGCGCAAAGCCGTCTGCTGAAGCCGATTGATGCCGAGCTGCATAAGAAGCTGTTGGCAGAGTTGCAGAGATAGCCGGGCGCTTGGGCCCTCTGCCGGTCTTGCCGAGAGAGTAGGGACACATCCCCTTGCCGGTTCAGCTTCCGCGCCGCGCCTTCGGCGCTCAATTCGTCTTGATCAGCTCTCGATCCACGAGCTGACGGTCGTGGCTATTTCCTTACGACCCTTCGGGCCTTCAGATAATGCCGTCTCCGCGATCTCGAACCTGGCTTCGCTCCCCCATTTGTTCAGATCGCCCCGAAAACCTCGGCTTTTTGCCTTCAAAACAAAACTCTGGCGCTTCTGGTCCCGTTTTCGGTAGAATGCCAAAGGCGAGCAGGGTATCGCCCTCCTTCTTCTCGCTATCTTCTTCGGACCTAACTCACATTCTCGGATAGCAAAAAATGACTGCAAGCGTTGGACTGGCAATTCAGAGTGTTGGCATCCTCCTCGTAGCACTACTCTCGATGTCGATGCGCGGCTCCATAAAGAGTGCGTCCTTGAAGTGTTGGACGCGCGCCTGGCTTAGTCTGTCG
>JAWVEM010000034.1:0-8164 GCA_033856735.1 Blastocatellia bacterium | reverse complement strand
CGAGTTTATAACCCGGTGTGGACAAACCCTGACGGCTTCTCCTGGATTGAAGCATTAACCGACGAGAAGCTGATTGGCTGTCATGTTGCTCTGACGCCGGTGTGGAACGAGACTACGTACTTTGCGGATTACATTCTGCCGATGGGGCTGGGACCTGAGCGTCATGATTTACATTCATACGAGACGCACGATTCACAGTGGCTTGGCTTTCGCCAGCCGGTCATGCGCGCCGCACGCCAACGCGATGGCGAAGACATCACCGACACACGCGAAGTGAATCCCGGCGAGGTTTGGGAAGAGAACGAGTTTTGGATGGAGTTGACCTGGCGCATCGACCGCGATGGTTCGCTTGGCATTCGGCAATTCGTGGAATCGAAGAAGAACCCGGGAACGAGACTCAGCGTTGACGAATACTACGGCTTCATTTTTGAGAACTCCGTGCCGGGCTTGCCTGAGAAAGCGGCGACGGAAGGTCTAACGCCTCTCGAATTCATGCGACGGTATGGGTCGTTTGAGATCAGCAGAAGAGTCGGCGCGATCTATGAAGAGATGGTGCCGAGCGAAGAGCTGGAAGACCTTCGCGAAGATCGAATGGGTCGCGTGTTTACTCGCGCGGCGAAACCTGCATCGCCAAACGTCGTGCCGGTTCCGAGTCCTGACGGAGACGCAGAAGGCCGTCGCCTCGTCGGCGTGAAAGTTGATGGCGAAATCCGGCGTGGCTTCCCGACGCCCAGCGGTCGGCTCGAGTTCTTCTCACGGACCCTCGCTGAGTGGGGATGGCGTGAATACGCAATCCCAACTTACATCAAGAGTCATGTTCATCCAGACAATCTCGAACCGGATCAGACTATTTTGATCTCGACATTTCGTCTGCCGATTCAAATTCACACGCGCAGCGCCAATGCGAAGTGGCTGAATGAAATTGCGCACACGAATCCGCTGTGGCTGCATCCTTCGCACGCAGCGACGTTGAATGTGCGGACGGGTGATCTGGTGCGAGTAGAAACCGAGATTGGTTATTTTGTGGTGAAGGCCTGGGTGACCGAAGGCATTAAGCCCGGCATTGTCGCATGCAGCCATCACATGGGGCGTTGGAAGACACACGAGAGCGGACAGAAACAGTTAACGGCCACGGTCAGACTCGATCACGAGGGCGACGACTGGGGCATGAAGCGCGAACGCGGAACGGGGCCATACGAATCCACTGATCCGGACAGCTTGCGCATCTGGTGGAGCGATGTGGGCGTGCATCAGAACCTGACTTTCCCGGTCCATCCCGATCCGATTTCGGGGATGCATTGCTGGCACCAGGCCGTGCGCGTCCGCAAAGCTGAAAGCACCGACGGCTATGGCGACATCAACGTGGACACTGAAAAGTCGCGCGCGATTTATCAGAAATGGTTGGCGATGACTCGGCCTGCCGACCAGCATTCGCCGGACGGCACGCGGCGGCCTTACTGGATGCTGCGGCCTTTGAAGCCGGCAAGGGAGTTTTATAAGTTGGCTGGAAAGCAATAGTGCGAGGCAACCTTCGCCGGTCGATCATCTCCTAAGATTCACCGGGTCCCTGGCTGCGGAACCTTTTCCATCAATTTGGTGTCATACGAGCACAGTTCGATATTTCGATTAGGCGCGTCATCCTTAGAGCCGCCCCACTTTTCCTGAACCAGGAGGGAGCTGATATGCGCGAGCCTCAATGCAAGACTCTTTTGCCGCTGCTCCTTATCTTTCTCTTCGCAGTTCAAGCCGCGAATGCTCAGGCCGGTCCCACGTCTCTGCAGATCGGCACGCCCATAGAGCGCACTCTGGCGGCAGGCCAATCACACAGCTACAACATCACTCTGGAAGCGGATCAGTTCCTGGAGCTCGTAGTCGATCAACGCGGAATTGATGTAGTCGTGCGCGCCTTCTCGCCCACCGGTCGGCGACTTCGCGAGGTTGACACTCCCAATGGTACAGATGGGCCGGAAGACGTAACTGTGATTGCCCAGACTGCGGGAGTCTATCGCATTGAAGTGTCACCATTGGATCCGAGTCCTCCGCCAGGTCGTTATGAAATCAAGATTGTCGAGCTGCGAAAGGCGACTGAGCAGGAACTGCAAGCAGGAAAGAATCAGGAAGTCGTAAAAGCGAAAGGCCTGGCTCTGCTGATCGAAGCAACCCAAAACTTCCCACAGTTGCGTCGCCCGCAGACACGCGCCACGTTCCAGATACAAGCCGCTCAATTGCTTTGGGACTCTGATGACAAGCGCGCTTCGAAATTAATGGATCAGGCAATCGACAGCGTCAAGGAATTCATTTCCAACATCGATAATAACGAGCTGGAGTACTACGAGAGTTTTGAGATCGCCATGCAACTCAGGGAACAACTAATCGAGGCGCTGGCGCCGCACGACCCTGAGATGGCGTTGAACTTTCTCCGCGCAACCCGCACCCTCGCGAATCCTGAGGGCGCGCAGGCCAGAGCCATGGGAGATCGGGAACTCCAACTCGAACTTTCACTGGCCAGCCAAATTACTTCTTCGGATCCCAAGCGGGCCTTTCAAATGGCTGAGGAAGCTCTCAAGAAGGGCGCCTCACCAAGTTTGGCCGACACTCTGAATCGGTTGCGCGAAAAGGATCCGGAGTTGGCGGCGAAACTCGCGCACGACATCGCCGCAAAGATAACTAACGAACGGTTACTTAAAAATCCCGACGCAGCGTATCTGGCGGCGAGCTTCCTTCGCATCGTTCGGTCACCGGCAAAACCGCAGATGGGTGACGGCGAAGGCGCGGCCAACACAAGTCTAATTTCCGAAGACGAATTTCGAGATCTGTTTCAAAAGGTACTCTCGGAAGTTCTCTCTTACTCGCCGCCGGCGATCAACTCCTACACTTCCGAGCGGAACATCGCGCAAAATCTCCTCAGTACGCTTAAGCAGATGAGTGCTGATTTGCAGCGCTATGCTCCCGACCGGGCGGCGGCCCTGGAAAAGAAATGGCGCGAACTAAACAATCTGAATGATCCGCAAGGCGAGTTAAGGGAGCGGTTTCAGACTGCAATCAACAACGGCACTCCCGATGCTGCCCTCGAATCTGTAGATCAGGCCCCGCGAGAAATGAGGGACCAACTCTACCAGCAAGCGGCCACCAGGATCGCGGCCGCCGGAGACGTTACGCGCGCCCGGCAAATCATCACTGACCACCTCACGAATCCCATGCAACGTCAGCAGGCCCTGAGAATGTTGGACCAACAGGCAATCTACGGCGCTGCCGCCAAAGGGAAAATTGATGAAGCGCTGCGCAGCCTGAGCAATTTCCGCCCACTCAGTGAACGGGCGCAGATACTTAGTCAAATAGCGACTCGGATCGGTCCCGGTCTTAAGACCTCGACCGCGCTGATGTACCTTCAGCAGGCGCGAAACATGCTCGGCCCATCCGCGCAGGCGGAAGATCAGCAGCAAATGTACGCGCTGCTAGCGATTGCCCGGGCCTTTTCAAAATATGACTCGACCCGTGCTTTCGAAATTGTCGAACCTCTGGTAGATCAATTTAATGATCTAAGCGCGGCAGCCCTAACCTTGAATGGATTTGGTCAGAAGTTTTACCAGGATGGGGAGCTGCTGACGCACAATGGTAATGCAGTAACCGAGACCGCAAAGCCTTTGGCCCAGACTTTGGGGACTTTGGCGTTGGTCAATTTTGAGCGAGCAAGAGCCGCGGCGGATCGGATTCACTCTCTGGACGTTCGCATGAATATATATCTGACTATTGCTCAGCAAGCGATCCTGCCCGTCAAGTCCGCGGACATGCAATGAGCCCGGGGGCTCTCTACTCCGCAACCATTTCAGCTCGAAGCATCTTGCCGTACCTCAGTTTTTGGGAGAAAATCCCTCGATAGAATTTTGTTCTGCGCTTCGGTCCCAGAGAAACAAGCGAGCACCGTTCGCTTTGCGGACCGGACCGTCGGCGCTTCCAGCCTTAGGAGCTTTATGTATTTCAAGCAGTTCTATCTCAACTGTCTCGCTCATGCTTCCTACCTGATTGGTTCAGCAGGCGAAGCTGTCGTCGTCGATCCGCAGCGCGATGTCGATCAGTATCTGGACGAAGCGGCGGCGCAGAACCTTAAGATCAAGTACGTGATCGAGACCCACCTCCACGCGGACTTTGTCAGCGGACACCGCGAGCTTGCGACGCGTTCCGGCGCGCAGATAGTTTTTGGCGCGCAAGCGAAAGCTACGATTCCGCATCAGCCCGTCAGAAACGGTGACGAGCTGACGATTGGCAAAGTGAAACTGCGCATCCTGGAAACTCCCGGGCACACTCCGGAAGGAATCTGCGTGCTGGTCTCTGATAGTGAGGTCTCGGACCAGCCGCAAAAGGTCCTGACCGGCGATACGCTATTCGTCGGCGACGTGGGCCGTCCCGATCTGGCGGGCGCGAAAGGGTACACGCCGCGGTTGATGGCAGGCATGATGTACGAGAGCCTGCACGAAAAACTTTTGCGGCTGGACGACGCGGTCGAGGTGTTTCCGGCGCACGGCGCGGGCTCGATGTGCGGCCGAAATCTTTCCACCGAAACTTCCTCGACCATCGGCCAGCAACGCAAGTTCAACTATGCGCTGCAGCCGATGAGTAAAGAACAGTTCATCAAGTTGCTGACCACCGACTTGCCGGAAGCTCCGGCTTACTTTTCAAAAGACGCGGAGATCAATCGCACTGGCGCGGAGTCGTTGAAGGGATTGCCGACCGCCGCGGCGCTGACGTCCGCTGAGGTTTCCAAACTTGCGGGCGATGGCTCGGTAATTCTCGATGTCCGCGATGCGGCAGACTTCGGCGCCGGCCATGTTCCCGGGTCGCTTAACATAGGACTCGGCGGACAGTTCGCGTCGTGGGCCGGCTCGCTGATTCCGATGAGTGCGCCGCTTGTGATCGTGGCCGGCTCTGAGGAAAAGGTTGAAGAAGCTCAGCTTCGTCTGGCGCGTGTAGGCCTGGAAAATGTTCAGGGCTACTTAGCGGGTGGGATGAGAGCGTGGAAGAAAGCGAGGCTCGAACTCGAGGTGGTGCCCCAAATCAGTGTGGCCGAATTGAAAGAGATGATCGACACGCGACCGGAGCTGCAGATTGTCGACGTAAGACGGGCGGCTGAGTACGAGAGCGGGCACGCCCCGCGAGCTGTCACGGCGCCGCTGGCAAGCCTGCGCGAGTTGTTACTCGAATTGGATTTAGACGCGACTAAGCAAACGGCAGTCATCTGCGCCGGTGGTTATCGGTCTTCGGCCGGCACCAGCATCTTGCAGCGCGCCGGCTTTACGAATTTGCTCAATGTCATCGGCGGCACCAAAGCCTGGATTGACGCAGGATATGAAGTGGAGATGCCGGCTTAAGTGGCACGGACTTCAATCTGTGATTTCTTAACTCGAATATGATGACGGTCGAAATTACAGACTTCAGTCTGTGCCACTTTGCAACGAGACTTAAACATGAAGCCAACCAAACTCGACCGTCGGAACTTTCTGTCACTCACCGGCAAAGGCGTGGGCCTCGCCGCACTTTCATCATCAACCGTGGCATCTCTGCTCGGTAACATTCATGCGGCAACCAGGACGGTCGCGCATCTCACGCCGGAGCAGGCCGCGCTGGACGAAGATTTCTGGTTCGAGATTCAGCAGGCCTTTACCGTCACGCGCGGCATGATCAATCTGAACAATGGCGGTGTCTCGCCCAGTCCGCGCCTCGTTACTGAAGCGCTGGTGCGTTACATCTGGCAGCAGGAAGACGCGACGGCGTACACGATGTGGCAGATTCTCGAGCCGCAATCCGAAACGATTCGCACCGGCTTGGCCGAACTCTTCGGCTGTGATCGGGAAGAGATCGCAATCACGCGTAATGCGTCTGAGTCTCTCGAAACGCTCTTGCTTGGCCTCGATCTAAAATCAGGCGACGAGGTACTGACGACTACTCAGGACTATGGCCGGATGCTGAACACGATCCGGCAGCGTGAGCAACGCGAAGGCATTAAGCTGAACCTGATCAAGATTCCGATTCCACCTAAAAACATTCAGGAGATCACGGGGGCGTTTGAGCGAGCGATTACCCCACGTACGCGCCTGATTCAAATCGCGCACCAGATTAACCTCACCGGCCAGATCACGCCGGTCAAAGCCGTCTGCGAAATGGCCCGAGGGCACGGCGTCGAAACTATCGTCGATGGCGCGCACTCATTCGCTCAGTTCTATTTCAAGCAGCCGGATCTGAACTGCGATTACTTCGGGACCTCGCTTCATAAGTGGCTCTATGCACCGAAGGGCACGGGATTGCTTTATATTAAGCGCGACAAGATCGGGAAGGTTTGGCCGCTGTTCGCTGCTGAGGAAAAGCAAAGGACAGACATTCGCAAGTTCGAAGAGATCGGCACGCACTCAGCCGCGCCTAAGCTGGCCATCGGCGAAGCGCTGCTCTTTCATCACGGCATCGGCGGCAAACGGAAAGAAGCGCGCCTGCGCTATCTTTCGCGATACTGGATGGATCGCCTCAAAGATATTCCGAAGGTCCGCTTTAATACTTCATTAGACCCACAGCAGATGTGCGCCATCGCCAACGTGCAAATCGAAGGAATCGATTCATACAAAATCGGCAGCTATCTGTTTAGCCAGCATCGCATCTTCGCCACCCCTATCGCTCATGAAGAGTTCCAGGGCCTGCGCATCACGCCGAATTTATATACGACTCTGAAAGAACTGGACCGGTTCTGCGAAGTTATGACGACGATCGCGCGCACAGGCCTGCCCGCGTGAGAGCATGTAAGAAGCCCGACCGTAAGGGAGGGCAACACTCGCAAGCACTCCTGATAGAGATCGGCAACGTTCTGTGGAATTCCAATAGCCGCCCGACGCGATCGTCGCCCTTGCTGACGCGCGGGCTTCTGACAAGTGACCAGAAGGCCGCAACTACTCCCTGAAAAGAGTGCTTGACTAGCTTTCAAGCCGACCTCCATAATCGATTAGTGGCACAGACTTTAGTCTGTGAAGTGCGGCCCTTGCGAAATCACAGACTAAATCCCGCCACTTTTGCTACTTTCAAAACACATCGGGCGGTAATAATTTTGTAGGAGGACATCAAGGCCAGTGAGCGAAGAATTAGAAAACAGCCTACAGCAAGCCATCGAGAGCTATCTCGGCAAGCGCCTGGCCGCAATTGATGAACAGCTTTCGCGTCTGCAGAGTGATTTCGACGAGGCGCTGAAGCGGGTACGCGAAAGCTCGAACAGCGAATCGTTGGAAGCTTCATCGTTATCGGCTACGATCTTCGCCCATTTGCAATCTGCCCGAGCGCAAAAACTCAGCGGCGCAACGCAGGATCAGGGTCAAGCTTCAGGTGCGATCTCGAACCTCAAGCGCGCGGTCGAATCGATCGAAGGCCAGCAGAAGCATGCTGATATTCTGGGCGCACTGCTGACGGCTGCCGCCGAGTTCGCTGAACGGGCCGCGATCTTTGTCATCCGGAATGGACAGGCAATCGGCTGGCGCGAGTGCGAAGCGGCCGACCCAACTAATCTCGAAATGATCGGCGGCGTCTCTCTGCCGCTCAGCGCGGACACGTTGCTGGGCCGTGCGGCCCAATCCCATTCGACCTGGACCGGCGCACCGGGATCCAATTCGGAAGACAGTCTCTTGATCGATCAATTGGGCGGCCATCCGCAGGCGGCCGCGGCCGTGCCCCTGGTCGTGCGCGGAAAAGTCGTGGCCGTGCTTTACGCCGATTCGGTGTCGAACGAATCCAACGCATTGAATGTCGATGCGCTCGAGTTGTTGGCGCGAGTTGCCGGAATGCAAATTAACCTGGCATCGGCGCCGCGCGCCGTGCCTGAGAAGGAACCTGAGGCCGTGACGCCTGCGGCACAGGCCGAGCCCGAAAAGCCTGCGCCTGTGGAAGCGCAGCCGGTGACTGCCGCGCGAGCTGCCGAACCCGAGCCAGCCTACAGGCCCGAAGTCGAACCTCCCGCCGCCGAGACCGCGACAGAATTGTCCGTCAAAGAAGTCCCAGCCGAAGCTGAGCCTGAAGTTGTTCCAGAAGAAATTGCCGAGCCTTCGGTTGAGGAAATCTCGGCTGCCGCCGAGGCTGAGGTTGTTCCGGAAGCGATAACTGAGCCAACCGCGGCAAATGCTTTCATAGCAGAGCAACC
>JAWVEM010000033.1:0-22655 GCA_033856735.1 Blastocatellia bacterium | reverse complement strand
AGAGGCCCTCAGAGTCGCGTAGCATAAACCCAGGCCTCAATCAATGCAACCATGTTTGCGATTTTGATTTAAGCAGTTGACGAGCGACGCCTTAGTGTCCGTGGCAATCGCCTGCGCAAGGCGCGTTGGGTCGATAAATGGGGAAGACGAAGTGGAATCTGGAGTGGTTGTGGTGATGTTCTAGAATTTCAAGCGTGACGGTTCGCGCATGACATGCGAGTTCAACTTAAGAGATTTCGGGGCGGGTAATACGATCCACGAAACACACGAACCGCAGCCATTGTGCGCGCGACCTCGTGTGCATTGGTGGATCGTTCCTGTTCAAGTGGAAAGAAGCCCCAAGCAACTTAGAGCGACCATCAACCTAGCTCTGCTTCTTCGGCAATTGCAGCGGAGGACGCCTCTGTGGGGCGGCTTCCGGCTCTTCGGTCTCCATCATGTTGGCCAGCACATCTTTGTAGATCTTGATCTTGCCGTCCTGCTCCATGCGGTGCTGCACTGCCGTCAGGTAGTCATCAAAGACCTGGTTCTTTCGTTCCGTGAGTGCGCTCTGCATTAGCGAATCGCGCTGCTTGGCGAACTCTGTTAAATCAGCTTCAGTGCGAGTGTTCACTCCCAGCACCACGTAATTCTGATTTAGAAAGATGGGCGTCTTGAGCACTTCACCGGTCTTCGCGGCGTAAAGCGGATCATCAAGCAGCACGCTGGATCCAGCCTCGCCGAGCGGCGTAGATAGTTTGTAGTTCGCTTCGGCCTTTGCTTCGAGCCCGAGTTTGGCTGCGGCGGCTTTCAAATCGCCAGGAGATTTCGCGCTGGCGATCAGCTCTTTGGCCTTTGCTTCCAACTGCGATTTCGCTTTTTCCTGTTTTACCCCTTGCGCCGCCTTGTCCTTAACTTCGTCGAACTCCGGAATGCGCGGACCCTTCTTTTCGACCAACATCGGAATCGCAAAACCATTTTTGATTCCGGTGCGTTCGCCGACGTCGTTGGGATTGTTCAGAGGGGCGATTGATTCTTCGAATTGCTGCGAGCTGCCAATGTTCGGCACGTCGTCGCCGGGTTTCACGAACGGTGTTTCGCGCACCATGTCGCCGGCCGACATGTTGGCTTCCGCCGCGAACTCTTGCGCGACCTTCTGCGGATCTTTTGTTTCCTTCAAGCGATCCTGCGCGCGCTGAGCAATTTTCTGGGCGACGGTGTAACCCCGGCGATTGCGCAGAGAAACCAGCAACTCCGGTTTGGCGTCGTCGAACGTCTTTGGCACCGGCTCACCGCGACGCAGGATGTAATAAGCGTTCTTGTATTTGATGGGGTCGGTAACGTCGCCGGGCTGCAGATCGAGTACCTGCTGGTACGGGTCGGCAGTCTGGTTGGGATTCTTCTTTACGACACCATTCACACGTCCGCCATTTTGGGCCGTGGTCGGATCTTCGGAATTACCCTTTGCCAACTCGGCGAACGCTTCTTCAGTTGTCGTTTCCTGGGCGCCGCGTGCCTTGGCGACCAACTGGTCGGCTTTAGCTTTGACCGTGGCGTCGAGATCCGGGCGGGCAATCTTCAAGATGATCTGCTGGACTTTAACGCCGGCCTGCTTGAATTCAGGCTTCAGACTGTCGTATTCGTCATGGAGTTCTTTGTCTGATATTTGCAGTTTCTGGCCTGACTTATCCTGGTCAATAAAAACGTACTTAATCTTTTTCTGTGGTACGAGGATATTGTAGTCGGTCTTGTGTTTCTCGTAATACGCTTTCATCTCGTCATCCGCGGGTTGAATTTTCTCGGCCAGCTTGTCGGCGGAAACAACCACGTACGTCAGATCGAAATTTGTATTCTTGCGCTTGTACTCTTGTTGTACTTCGTCTTCAGAAATGCGCACGCTGGCGGCCACGAAAGCCTCGAGCTTCTCCCGGGCAATGTCTTCGGCGACACCGCGTTCAAAAACGCCTACGTCACCGACTCGCTCCTGGTACTTACTCATATCGACATTTCCCGAGGCGTCCGTGATCGTCAGCTTGCCCGAAGCATCGCTGAATGTTTTGGCGATTCTATCTCTGACTTCTGCCTCGGACGCACCCAGACCCAACCGCGCGGCTTCCTGTTCAGTCACTTTCTTTGAGATCAAGCCGTCGAGAATCCGTTCGTCCGTATAGCCCATCTGAGTCAGACTCACCTGTCCGCCGAACCGGCTGAATTGAGTCTGAATATTCTGCTTTTGCGTTGCAAAGTCGCCCACGGTGATGTCCGCGCCCCCCACAGTCGCCAGCACCTCGGCGCTCTTGGTGGCCTCAAGGGCCGACGATCCGCTGTTAGGCCTGAAAAAGAGGACCAGGCTGACCGCCATCAGTCCCACGAACCCCAGAATCAGGACTTTGCTTGTGCGTTCAAAGCGACTTAGTTGTTTGAGCATTGATAGAAACCTTTTCCGTGTAGACTCGAACTACAAATTCTAATTGAGCGAAGTGCAGGCTGCAACTTGCCACGCCCCTTCGGCACGGCTGTTTCACAAACTTCAGAGGTTTCGTTTTTGCGTGGCTTGCAGCGCGAATGATATTTTAGCTGCACAGATGCATTCACTCGCAACTTCGACAATCGCCTGGGTCAGTTTCTGTGTTTTCATTCTCGCGATGCTGGCCATTGACCTGGGTCTCTTCAATCGCAAACCTCACGAAATCAGTAACCGCAATGCCGCTGTCTGGAGCGCAGTCTGGGTCTTGCTGGCCCTGATTTTCGCGGGACTCTTGTTCGGCCCTCTGGGTTGGGAATTATTCGGAGAAGCCCGCCATCAGAAGGGTCTCGAGTTTGTTGCCGGGTATCTGATCGAGCTCTCCCTTTCGGTCGACAATCTGTTTGTCTTCCTGCTGATCTTTTCGTACTTCAAAGTCCCGCCAAAATATCAGCACCGGGTTCTCTATTGGGGGGTGCTGGGGGCGCTGCTGATGCGCGTCGGGATGATCCTCCTCGGTACCAGTCTGATCGATCGATTTCACTGGATCATCTATTTCTTCGGAGCGTTCCTGGTCTATACCGGGGCGCAGATGCTGCGGGGCGGAAAGACTGAGATTGAGCCTGAGGACAACGTCGTGGTGCGGTTTGTCTCCCGTTACGTTCCCATTACGCGTCATTACGAGCGCCGCAAATTTTTTACTCTCGTTGACGGAAAACGCGTCGGCACGCTTTTATTGCTGGTGTTGATTGTTGTCGAGGTGACAGACCTGGTGTTCGCGGTGGACTCAATCCCGGCGATCTTTGGCGTGACGACCGACCGCTTCATCGTTTACACGTCAAATGTCTTTGCCATTCTCGGCCTGCGCACCTTCTACTTTCTGCTGGCTGGAGTTGTCGAGAAGTTTCACTACCTCAAAGTTGGGCTCGGCGTCGTGCTGGGTTTCATCGGCGTGAAGATGCTCCTGCCTTTATTGACGAAGCTCTTGACGGCGGCTTTTCAGGGTCTGGGATATAGAGCAGTCGGGAATTGGCTGCACGGCGTCCAAGACATTCCGATTGGGATTGCGCTGGGGATCGTAGCGGCAATACTGCTGGCGTCGGTATGCGCGTCGCTGATGTGGCCGCTGAAAAGCGTTGGGAAAAATTTAAAGTGATGAGCCCAGACACGACATCGCCCCGAAGGGTTTCCCCTGCGGGGCGACGGAGCGCGCACCGGAAAGCTCCGGCAGCTATTTTTGGAAGCGGTTCTTAAGAAACCTAAACCGTAGAGAGTCTCGGTGTTGACTCTTCTCCCGCTGAGAACCAAGTTTTAGGAGCCAGCGAGTACAGCCTTCCGTTCATCTTGGTTATGCCCAAATCTTAATCTCATGACGCGGTTTGGTCAAGTAGCATGTTGACCGCACCTGATACATACAGAGCGCTTGTGTAGCCTTCCTTCTATTTCAACTATCCTCGCCAGATCAACGGCGCCAGCAACACGACAACCACCGCGCAAATCACTGTAAGCGGCGCCCCGACCTTAACAAAATCCGCAAACTTATAACGGCCTGGGATCGGAGGCTGGCCCGAGCGTCTGGTTTTGCTGGCGCTGTTCGGGTCGTGGCCATCATTACGCAACTCATGTCCGATTCAGCTACTACCGACCTTTTCGCGCCCATTGCACTCGACTTGGGGCGCGTTGACCCAGGCTATTACATTTCTCGCCTTCGGCGCTGAGACCAATGAGTTTCAGACAGCACCTACCGCTCCCGTTACAGGCCTCATCGCCGCGCGCTTAGCCCACCGAAACTTTCTGTTAAGCTCAATCCATGGAGCTCTCGATCAAAACACCGCGCGACTTTAACTTTCGCCGCACAGTGCTCAGTCACGGCTGGTGCGCGCTTCAGCCGTTCGAGTTGGATCGGAAGAGTTGGACGCTGGTGCGGGTGCTTGACCTCGCGCAGGCTGGGCCGGTGACTGTACACATCGCGTCGAAGAACCGGGAAATAAATATTCGTACCGCGAGGCGACTGGGAAAGAAAGCTGCGGCGGAAGTTGAGCGTAACGTCCGTCATATGTTTCGTCTGGATGATGACCTGCGCGGGTTTTACCAAGTGCTGACGGACGATCCCGAATTTGCCTGGGTGGCCCGGCAGGGCGCAGGCCGGCTGTTACGATCGCCGACGGTCTTCGAAGATCTAGTGAAAATGATCTGCACCACGAATTGTTCGTGGGCGCTGACCGAAAAAATGGTAAGCGCACTGGTGAGCGAACTCGGCCAGGAATCGGCAGATGGCCGCAGATCATTTCCCACCGCTGCGGTGATGGCCGAAAAGCCGGTTGGGTTTTTTCGCGACCAGATCCGCTCGGGCTATCGCGCGCAGTACCTCGCTGAGCTGGCGGAGCGGGTCGCATCCGAATCGCTTAATGTGGAAGCGTGGCTGACCAGCGAACTTCCTCTGAACGATCTGATCAAAGAAATGAAGAGCGTCAAGGGTGTCGGCAACTATGCGGCGGAAAACTTATTGAAACTGATCGGCCGTTATGACGGCCTGGCGCTGGACTCCTGGACGCGCGCGCGGTTCGCGCTTTTGCGCAACAACGGCCGAGTCGCCAGCGACAAGAAAATTTCACGTTTCTATTCTCGTTTTAATTCGTGGCGCGGCCTCGCGTTGTGGTGCGATGTGACGCGTGATTGGCTGGACGCGGAAAATTCAGAAAAATGATCGCTATTGTTCAGTTCTCTGGATGCTCCTCCAACATCCCATACACCTTCACCAAATGAATGAAATGAAAAAATTAATTTGCAACCGCAACCTTTCGCCGTGCGTTATCACTAACTAGATAACGAACAGTGAGAAGCTCGGCGCATAGGGCGCGGAGAGCGTGGTTCAAGTAACAGGGAGGAGAGTTATGAAAGCATTTATGAAGAGTACATTTGCGGCATTAGTGATCTGCGCGCTGGCGTCGATCTCGGTTTTTGCCGCCGCCAAAGACAAGGTCAGGACCAGTACGGTGGTGTTCGAGTCGGATACCATGGTCAACGGCACGTTGGTGAAAGCCGGTGAGTACCAGGTGAAGTTCAACGAGCAAACCGGCGAGTTGTCCATTCTGAAAGATGGAAAGGTTAAGGCCAAGACGACTGCGCAACTGCAAATGCGCAGCGACAAGGCCAGGAATACTTCAGTGAGAACGCTGGACAAAGGCGGCGTTGCCGAATTGATCGGCTTCACCTTCGGCGGTTCCACTCAGGACGTGGTAGTTAGCGCAAACGGCGCAGCAGTCACGGGTAATAATTAATCTTGCTCAGCAAGGTTGGCAGGGCGCGCTTCGGGACTGATGTTCCGAGGCGCGTATCTTTTTTGTAGATAACATTCGCAGGCTTTAAAAAAATCACAGACTGAAGTCTGTGCCACTAGGCGCCGGTGCGATATCTCAAACCGAGCGCGAGAATTTTTTGCAGTAGGCCCTCATAGTCTATGCCGCAGTGCTGCGCGGATTCCGCGAAGTCTTCACCATTGGCGATTTGCGGATTGGGGTTAGCTTCCAAAACGTAAATCTGTCCGTCATCCGTCACCCGATAATCCAGGCGCGCGTAACCGCTGAGGAAAAGGGTCCGGTAAATTCTCTTGGAAAGACGTTCGATCTTTTCGCCCATCGCTTTATCAATCTCGGCTGCTTTGGTGACGACGCCGACTTTCTCCTGATAAGCCGGATCCCATTTCAGTTTTGAAGTCGCGATGTTGGGCGCGCCTTCCGGAAGCTTCTCAATCACCAATTCCCACGGCGTGTAAGTTTGCAGACGCTGGTTGCCGATCACGCTCACATAGATCTCGCGGCCGGCGATGTATTGTTCGGCAATGGCGTGCGTCTTGGTCACGCGATGAATGAACTCGACCCGCTCGGCCAGCTTTTCATCGTCATTTACGATCGATGCCCGCGCAATGCCGACTGAACCTTCCTCGCTGATTGATTTCACCAGCAGCGGAAACTTCAGCCGCTTCGATCGCTTCACTTTGCGGTTCATGTGAAAGACGGCAAAGGCGGGCACATGAATGCGATGATAAGCGAGCACCATTTTTGAGAGCGCCTTATCGCGGCAGATCGTGAGCCCACGAGGATTACACCCGGTGTACGGCTGCTTCATCAGCTCGAGATAGCTGACCACGTGCTGATCGTACAAAGGGTAGCCGTGGAATTCTTCCAGCAGGTTGAAAGCGATGTGCGGCTTGTGCTCCATCAACGCATTGCCGATTACTCCCAGGTTGTTATAGACGCCCACCGCCGCTACGTCGTGTCCGATCGTTTTCAGCGTCGAGATTACGTCCCATTCGGTCTTATAGGGCGCGATCTCTTTGGCGCTCACACCCTCGATGCTGTCCGGCGGAACCAGATCTTCGTGGCACAACACGATGACACGAAGCTTCTTAAAGGTTTCTGTAGTCACAATGAGATCCTGTGGTAACCGGAATGGACCACGTTCATGGTTTGCACCGTAAGCATGATCATGGTTTCGCGTTTGGCGTGTTCACGGCTGCCGTTGACGCGCAGTTTCAATTGCCCGGCGCGCTCAATCATCAATTCATAGACATGATCGATGGCGTACTTGTGCACGCCCGTGCCGTCACCCACCAGTTGCTCGCATTCCCGCTTGATCGTCCTGAGAAAGCTCACCGCCGTCATGCGCGATTTGTTTCGCGGTTCGGCCGAAAAAATGCGCCGCAGATCGGCATCGAGATAAGCCGGCCACTGAAATTCGTATTGGCGCTGCTTGCGTTCATAGTGTTCGCGCAAAGTGACTTTGATCTCGGGCAGCGTTTCCACCTTTCGGCGAACGCGGTTTTTCGGCCGCGTGCCGGCAATTTCTTTCAGCACTTCGTCCATGTATTCCAGCTTGAGCAGCGCGGGCCAGGTGCGATAGCGCCGGCGCCAGTTTGAGCGCGGTTGCAGCCAAACCGCAAACGTTTCCGCGAAGTCTTCCGCCGGATGCGCCTGCGCGTACCAGGCGTCGAGGTTGAGGACATAGCGACGGCTGTTCGGTTTTGGTTTGTAAGATTCGGGATAGCGTTGAGTGAAGAGACCGAAGACTCGATGCCAGCGCCGCTTGAAGTGCAGGCGAAAAGCATTGTCGATGGCGTGGCCGGCTTCGTGACGCAGGATGCGCATGCACTGAACATCGGTGCCGCCTTCGACCTCGAGCATCTGTTTTCGTTCGAGCTTCATCAGGCGCGGATGGGCCAGGTAAAAAGGGATGGCGAATCCCGGGACCCCGTCGGGCGTAAACCATTCCGCCGACAACCACACGTGCGGCTTGAAACGGATCCCGCGGTCGTTGAGCTCGCTGTAGAGGCGTTTGATGTGAGGTTCGAGGAATGATCCCTTGATCTTTATCGGCAGATCGCAGATACGAGTGTCGAGCAGTCGCTCATCCGAAATGAGACTCCATCTGAATCGTGTCGGCACTCGCGCAATTGTAGCTGCGTTTGAGAATGCGCGCTACCAGCGTTGTCCCAGCCTATTACCTTCGCGCCGTTGGCCCGATTAACTTTTTTGAGCTTGAGTCTTTATCCCGCTCGCTTCGGCTCGCGGGTCTGTAACTTTAGCCGTCCGCTTTAGACTGCTCAGATTCTTCTTGGAATGCCCTAAATAGAAACGACAGAGCTGCGGGCCATCGCCCATCAGCTCTGTCGGTTTCGTATGGAGACCTGCGACAGGTCGCCTTATCCAGTAGGGGTTGTTACTGCTTGTTCAAAACCAACGTCGAATCCACAGCACCGCGCGGGCTTTCGCTGTGGCGTACAGCAGTCAGAACCTTGCCATCACCGGACAGCGACAGCTTTTCGACGGTCGTGAACTTGAACTCATTGCCGTCGCGGCTGCCGGTGCGAACTGATGAAAGTTCGAGGGCCTTGCCGTCGCCGGACCAGGTTGCCTTCGTGGTGTTGCTGCCGCCCTGGGCTTCGGTAGTCGCTTCCTTGCCGTCGAGGCTGTACACGCGCGGGCCAGCCGGACCACGGCCTCCGCCTCCACCCATGCCACCGCCGCCGCCGGGGCCGCTCGGGGCGCCAGCCGCAGGTGCGCCGGCCACGACTTTGGAATCAATTGAAATCTGTTTATCGTCCTGCGTGATGGTCCAGGTCACACTTTCGGCGTTCTGCATTCTTGGGTCAAGGCCCTGGCTCTTGGTCTTGTCCAGCGACCAGGTGCCGGCAAAATTGGCCGGCGCAAATGCGCTGGCGGCGACAACGGCCAAGCCTAACGCAGTCATTAGTCCGGCAATCAAAAACAATCTTCTCATTAGAAAAATCCTCCGTTAATTTGTGGTTCGCGGTCTGCGTGATCGAGACTTTTATTGCGAGTTCGGTACCTAAGACGCTCAGCAGGACCATCAGGTTACTATTTGTTTCGGGAGTGTCGCGGGTCAGGAGCCTGACAGGGGCCTCGTTTGCGACGGCCCTCCCTCACGGTCGGGCTTCTGACATGCCTAGCTGGTCTTGGGCGCGGGGCGTGGCAAGGACGCCCGACCGCCGCCTCCGGCCGCTTGCAGCAAACTCATCGTGCCCATATATCCATAGCCAAAGCAGAACAGCATGAGAAACGCAATCGGACCCCACATGTGCATGCGCACCGCGTAACCAATCGCCAACACGAAATAGAAAGCGAAGCCTAACTCGAGCAACGGCAGCCATCCGTGCTTGCGCTTGTACTTCTTGCCCTTCCATGATTCATCGGTCGCTGTCTCAACCCGATACTTGGGCGTGCGCACAAAGTCAGACTTGACCCCGGCCAACGCTTCCAGGACCGCGCGCGCGTTTGAGAAAGCCAGTCCGATCCCGAGGCCCATTACGAGCGGCAAATGCAGCATCCGCATCCCGCGTTTTTTATCCAGGTACCAGACCGCCGTACCGTAAAAAAGAACTACCGAAACCGTCGAGAAGAAAAGCAAAGGCACATCGAGCAACATCAGTTGATGCAGGCCCTGGTTGTAGCGAACCAACAGCAGCGGAAACTGCATGAAGCTGGCCACGATCATCAACGGATAACTGATATTACCTGTCAGGCGAAAGAACATTTCCAGTTTCACTCGCATCGGCAGCGGCGCGTGCCAGATGCGCTTGTAGAGTTTGAACCAGACTTGCAGCACACCCTTGGCCCAACGGCGCTGTTGCGCTTTGAAGGCGTTAATCTCCACCGGAATTTCCGCCGGCGCATCTTCGTCAAGCAGATAAACAAATCGCCAACCCATCAACTGGGCGCGAAAACTCAGATCTGTGTCTTCGGTAAGCGTATCGTGCTGCCAGCCGCCGCTCATCTCAATCGCTTCGCGCCGCCAGATTCCCGCGGTGCCGTTGAAGTTGAAAAAGTTACCGGAGCGATTCCGCGTCGTTTGCTCAACAACAAAGTGCCCGTCGAGCATGATCGTCTGCAGACGCGTCAGCAGGTTGTAGGAACCATTGATGTGGGACCAGCGCATCTGTGCACAGCCGACGATCGGATCGGTGAAGTGATGAATTAGCTTGCGCAGGAAATCCGGCTTGGGGACAAAGTCAGCATCGAAGATCGCGATCAAACTTCCCTTGGCCGTCTTCATGCCGTTCTCGAGCGCGCCTGCCTTGAACCCGGTGCGATCGTCACGATGAATGTAGTGGATGTCGAAACCCTGCGCCGCATACTTCTCGACTGTGGCGCGCGCGATGCCGACGGTTTCATCAGTCGAATCGTCGAGTACTTGAATCTCCATCCGGTCACGCGGGTAATCAATTTCCGTTATTGACTGAACCAGACGTTCGACCACATACATCTCGTTAAAGAGAGGAAGCTGCACGGTGATACGCGGTAGTTCGTCTTCCGTGAACTCACCTTTTGGCTTGGGCGGGAACCGTGAGTAGCGCCAGAAGTCGATCACTTGCTTGACCCGATAGACGCCATAGATTGCCAGGACCGTCAGGATGCCAAAGTAAATAACGAGCACGGTCCAGTCGAACGCATCGAGTTGATAGAGCGGGCTGATGTTCGCCGCAGTCTTGTCGATGATGTCGCAGTACCCGGGAAAGTCGACGCACAGATTTCCGGTAAGGGGATGAACATTCGTGGCAAGCAATAGTGACATGTGATTTTAGATCTTCTGAGAAGCTTCCGATAAGTTACCGCGGAATAAAACAAATCGGGCTCGGATTCTAACGCAGTAGGATGGTGGTCTCAAAACTCACGCTGCGGACGGCGGTCTCTTGACTTGGGAAGCAGGCGTACCGAGTACCGACTTCACTCGGGCTTTTATGACAGGGGAACGAGCCCGACTAAAGTCGGTACTCAGAACGCGATCGTTCAGATTGAGGTAGACAGTGCCAGAGTGACTGGACCTTTCTGACCGGCGCCGCCGGCTTGGCGGGGTAAAGCCCCTGTATTTACTGGCGATTCATGCTCTATGGGACGTGGAACGTTCATTGCCATTTGCGCGCACGGGATCCCAACCCGGTCCCCAACGCCCTTGAACCAAAATGAGTACCCCCCGACTAAACCAAATCTTTGTTTGGATCGTAATCGCCGCCGGCACAGCCGTCGTCGTGTTCTCAGGCGCGCACCTTAATTTGGCGCAGATCGATGTTCGCTTTCTACTCCTGGCGCTCGTGACTGTATTGATCGGTCCGCGTCTAAGCATTCCGATCCCGCGCGTGAAAGCCCACATCTCGGTTTCAGACACTTTCGTTTTTCTTTCTCTCCTGCTCTTCGGTGGTGAGGCAGCCATCGTGCTGGCCACAACCGAAGCGCTCTGTTCGTCGGTGCGCATCAGCAAGAGAACCCTGACGCACCTTTTCAATGCCGCCGTGATGGCGTGTGCGACCTTCCTAACGGTTTGGAGTCTGCGGGTTTGTTTTGGCGAAACAATTACCGGGCGTGACGTTTACTCTTCAAACTATCTCGTGATGCTGTGCGCCATGGCGGTCGTGCAGTATGCCGGCAATTCGATTCTGGTGGCCACGAGTGCGGCGCTCAAGGTTAGTCAGCCCGTCTGGTCCACCTGGCGCCGGAACTTCATGTGGACATCGATCACCTATTTCGCGGGCGCCCTGGCCGCGGGACTCATCGCCCGGTTCATCGGCAACGTCGGCTTCTTTGCTTTCAGCGCCACGATTCCGATCATCGCCATCGTCTATTTCACTTACTGGACTTACATGAAGAACGTCGAGGGCGCCGCCGCCCAGGCCCAACTGGCGCGCCGTCACGTTGAGGAACTCAATCGCCACATCGCCGAACAGGGACGCATCGAACGCGCTTTGCGTGAAACTGAAGAGCACTTTCGCAACGCTTTTGACTATGCCGCGATCGGCATGGCTTTGGTTTCGCCGCAGGGAGCTTGGCTGCGCGTGAACCGCTCGCTGTGCGAGTTGATCGGATATAGCGAGCAGGAGTTGCTGGACGCAAACTTTCAGGCCGTCACCCACGCCGACGATCTGCGGAACGATCTCGCGAACCTCTATCGTCTAATGCAGGGTGAAACTCCGACGTGCCAGGTTGAGAAGCGTTACGTTCATCGCCTTGGTCAAATCGTTTGGGCGCTCAATAGTGTTTCGCTGGTGCGCGACTCAGACAACAACCCGGTGCATTTCATCTTTCAGATCCAGGACATCACGGAGCGCAAGCGTGCAGAGGCGGCTCTACAAAGTCTTTCGTTGGTAGACGAGCTGACGGGGCTTTATAACCGGCGCGGTTTCCTGGCGGTCACTGAGCAGCACCTGGCTTCCATTCGCCGCAACGACAGAGTGCCGGTGATCCTCTATGCCGACCTGGACGGATTGAAAGAGATTAACGATTCGCTGGGGCATCACGAAGGCGATCGTGCCCTAGCGACGGCGGCTGAAATTTTCAAGGAAGCTTTCCGCAACACTGATATTGTGGCCCGCCTCGGTGGCGATGAGTTTGTCGTACTGGCGGCACTCGATCCTGAAGAGGAAGCAGAATCGCTCACGCGCCGGCTGCAGGACAGGTTCCGCGCGAGCAATCAACGTGGCAGCCGTGCGTACGATCTTTCAATTAGTGTCGGCCTCGCGCATTTCGACGATGAGGAAAGCCACTCGATTGAAGATCTGCTGGCCCGCGCAGATCGGGCCATGTACCAGGACAAGCGCCGCAAGCGCTCCCGCCAAATGGTTCCGCCCACCTTCATCAAGCCACGAATTGAAGCCGTGGCGTAAATGTAGCGCAAGTTGTTAACTTGCGATTAGTCGGAAAAAAAGAACGCAAGTTAACAACTTGCGCTACACCTTTGCGTTACAATCCCACGCTTGCAGAATCCCGCTTCATCGAACGAAGCCGCTCCTTCGCGCTGGCGCACGCTCGTGCTGCTGGCGTTTGCTGAACTGCTGGGCATGTCGCTTTGGTTTAGCGGCTCGGCAGTCGTGCCGGCCCTATCCAAAGAATGGCATTTGAGCACCGGCGCTGCGAGTTGGCTCACGCTCTCGGTGCAGTTGGGCTTTGTCGCCGGCACTCTCTTAAGCGCGCTCTTTAATCTCCCGGACATCATCAGCCCGCGTCATTTGTTCACGCTGACGGCGATCGCGGCCGCGATCTCGAATGCAGCTTTCGGATTGCTGGCGCACAATGCCTCGGTAGGAATTCCTTTCCGCTTTCTGACGGGAATGTTTCTCGCGGGGGTCTATCCGCCGGCAATGAAAATTCTGGCGTCGTGGTTTCGGCACGGTCGCGGCCTGGCGCTCGGCGTGCTCGTCGGGGCATTGACGTTGGGCAAAGCGACGCCTTATCTGGTTAACGGCATTGGCAGCCAGAACTGGCGTTACAACGTGATGTTTGTTTCAGTGCTTGCAGTGGCCGGCGGTCTGATTGTGCTGTTGTTTGTGGGCGATGGACCATACGCTTTGCCGGCTGCGCGCTTTGATTGGAAGCAAGCCGGAAAAGTTTTTAGTAGTCGTCCCATGCGTCTCGCCAATCTCGGTTACTTCGGACACATGTGGGAACTCTATGCGATGTGGACCTGGATTCCGTTCATGATTCGCGCCAGCCTGTCACTTCACAAAAGCGATCCATCGCTGGCCGAAGTCGCTTCATTCCTGGTGATAGGGTGCGGCGCTGCGGGCTGTGTCGTCGCCGGGTTAGTCGCTGACCGCGTCGGCCGCACGATAGTTACGTCGGCGGCGATGGCGATCAGTGGGAGTTGTTGTCTGTTCATTGGTTTCCTGTTCGGTGCGAATCCGATTCTGCTTTTGATCGTTGCAGCGATTTGGGGGGCGAGCGTGGTGGCGGACTCAGCCCAGTTTTCGGCCTGCGTGACTGAGCTTGGTGATCCGCGCTACATCGGTACGGCGCTGACGATGCAAACGTGTCTCGGATTCCTTCTCACAGTGATCTCGATCGAATTGATCCCGCGGTTTGTCGATCTGGTTGGCTGGCGTTATGCGTTCGTGATTCTTGCGCCCGGGCCTTTATTCGGAGTGATTTCAATGCTAAGGCTACGCCAGTTGCCCGAGGCAGCGAAGATCGCACAGGGACGAAGATAGTCTGCGCAGCCGCGGAGCGGCAAAATGATCTGTAGCCCACGGCGTCAGCCGCGGGTAAGGTTGCCGCGTAAGAGATACCGCGGAGCGGCGAAACTCGACACGGGATCGACAAGGGTTTCGCCCCTGCTGGGGCTGGTTTGCATTGTTATTCTTGACCCATGGCTCACGCCATGGGCTACAGATCTTTTGCCGCTCCGCGGCTTTGGTTGCACCCATCGCGTTGCGGGAGTTTAATAGAGCCAAGAATGATCGGCGCAAAACTTGGGAATTATCGGATCCTCGAAAAGATTGGCGCCGGCGGGCAGGGAACAGTTTATAAGGCGGCCGACGCCAAGCTGGGACGCGCAGTCGTCATCAAAGTCTTACCGCCGGAACTAACCGTCAAAGAAGCCAACCTCAAACGGTTCGAGCGCGAGGCGCGTCTGGCCTCGGCGCTGGATCACCCGAACATCTGCACCATTTTTGATTTGAACGATATCGACGGCGTTCACTTCATCGCGATGCAGTATGTCGAAGGGAAGAATGTCCGCGACCTGGTTAACGGACGGCCCCTCGATCTGCGCAGCGCCCTCTCGATTTGCATTCAAGTCGCCGACGCGCTGGACGCGGCGCACGGGCGCGGCATCATCCATCGCGATATCAAAGCCGGCAACGTCATGGTAACGCCCTCCGGCCAGGTGAAGGTTCTGGACTTCGGCCTGGCGAAACTCATGGACGGCGAAAGCGCAATCCCGGGCGGCATCCACCATACCGATCTCACCGAAATTGGTATTCCATACGGTACCGCCACCTACGCCGCTCCCGAGCAGGCGCGGGGCGATAAAGTAGATGCGCGCGCGGACATCTTCTCCACCGGCGTTCTGCTTTACGAAATGCTGACGGGCACCTGGCCGTTTCAGGGAAAGACCAGCGTGGATGTGCGGCACGCCGTGCTCCATGATGAACCGGAACCGCTGTCTGAAGCGCGACCGGGCGGCGCGCCGGCCCAACTGCAATTGATTCTCGATCGCACGCTGGCCAAAGATCCAAAGCAGCGTTATCAAAAGGTCGGCGAACTGCGTGACGACTTGCGCGCGGTGCTGCGCGAGGTCGAGGCCGGCGGCGCTCAGGGATTCGAACCCATCAGGCCGGTCGCGCCGCGTCATCTTTCGGGCACTGGCCGCATGGGACGGGCGCTGCGTTGGCTGCGCAGCGTCACCGGCGAGCGAACTGCGACTCAACGCGTCTCGACTTCCGAGCGGCCGGCGCACGAGACGCCGGTAACCAGTGTCGCCGATCGTGAACGCAAGAGTGTCGCGATTCTTCCTTTCAAGAATCTCAGTAACGATTCGGCATCGAGCTTCTACGAGTTTTCGCTCGCGGATGCAGTCATCACGGAACTCGCGCGCGTGCGATCGCTGGTCGTGCGGCCCTCTTCCGAGATCGTCAAATATCAGGGCGTGCAGGTCGATCCGCGCCAGGCCGGACGCGACATGAGCGTCGCCGCCGTTCTGTCAGCAGGCTTTCTACGCGCCGGCGATCGGATTCGCGTGACCGCGCAATTGGTCGACGTAGAATCCGGCGATTTGCTTTGGAGCGATAAAATTGACGCCGACGCGACCGACATCATCAACGTGCAGGACACGATCACCCAGGAGATTTGCGATGGCCTGCGCCTGGAGCTGACCTCCGATGAAAAGGTCTGGCTCGAACAGCCGAAGACCGCCAATGCGGAAGCCTATGACGAGTACTTGCGCGGCCGCGATTGCATGGGCCGTTACGTCTATCACACCATCGCGCGCAAAGACGTCGACGAAGCTATCGAACATTTTCAGCGGGCTGCTTATCTCGACTCGTCATTTGCTTTGGCCCATAGCGCTTTGGGCGGCGCTTATGCCAATCGCGTCATGAAGGGTTTTGGCGAGGCCGGCGATCACGCGCACGCAGAGGCCGCCTTCCAGAAGGCTCTGGCGCTCGATCCGCATTTGCTCGAGGCGCGCATGCACATGGTGTTCATCTATATGGCCCGCGGCGACAAGGAACAAGCCCGGCGCACGGCCGATCAATTGAAGCAGGAAGCCCCCAACGATGTCGGCGTGCATTTTGCCCGCGGCGTGCTGGCGCGGCTCGATGGCGACTACAACAAGTCGCTGCGCAGTTTCGATCGCATGGCCCGCTTGAATCCCGCAGAGCGGGTCGTGGTCAGCTACAATCGCGCGCGCTTGCTTACTTATCAGGCACGCTACGACGAGGCGCTGGCCGAGCTGGACGCGGGCGCCGCGGTCGAACCGGATCATCCGCTGATCAGAACTTTCCGTGCGCGGGCGCTTTACTACCGCGGTGAGCCGGTAAAAGCTGCGGAGATTCTCGAGCAGGTGCTGGAACAGCAGCCGCAGCTCGACGGCATCCGGCCCATCTATGCGACTTTCCTAAGCGCGCTCGGGTGGCATGACGAGGCCCGCGAGCAAATCACCGACGAAGTAATCAAGACCGCGGACACCGATCACGACGTCGCTTACTGGTTGGCATCTGCGTACGCGATGGAAGGCGAGCGCGATGCGGCGCTCAAGTGGCTGGCCCGCGCGATTGAACTCGGCAATCAGAACAAGCCCTGGTTTGAAACTGATAAGAATTGGGATTCTTTGCGCAACGATCCGGAGTATCAGCAGATCGTTAATTCTATTGTCACGCCTACGTCGGTGGACGAGGAGGGGTGATCGCACCGCGCACTCTTGATAGAGTTCCGCTCTGCTGTGCAACTGAGAAAACCAACACAGTGAGGAAGGCAAGACAATACCGTGGCGGATACCAGTTTTCGGGGTTAAAGGAACTTGCTCGCGAACTTAGAGCTGAGCAGACATCCGCCGAAGCACTACTCCGGGAATTAATTCGGAACCGTCGGTTACTAGGATTCAAGTTCAGACGACAACATCAATTTGGAGATTACGTCGCAGACTTCTATTGTCACGAAGCGGAATTAGTGATTGAGTGTGACGGACCAGTGCATCAACCAAACGAGCAGTGGCATCACGACCAAAATCGCGATGCAATATGATCGCGCAAGGCTTACGAGTCTTGCGGTTCACGAATGAGCAGGTTCTCAACGATACTGAGAAAGTGCTCGATGAAAGCGCTGGCTTTCTCCCCTCTTCCATTGGGAGAGGGGCCGGGGGAGAGGGCTTGTAGCACCAGCAGTTTTGGAATCCGCTTCCTATTCCCCTCTCCCAATCTGGGAGAGGGGCTAGGGGTGAGGGTGCGAAGCTTGAAACTCTCGAGCACAGAGCCTCTTGCTGTGAGACAGAAGGATAATTCGGGAGACGCGATACTAAGACCCTCTCCCTAACCCTCTCCCAGAGGGAGAGGGAATTCATCTTATGAAAACCTTTGTCATTGGCGACATTCACGGCCGCTGCGCGCAGCTTCAGATACTGCTCGACATGCTGCCTCTTGAACATCCTACGGACACGCTGGTCTTTCTCGGCGATCTGATCGACCGGGGCCCGGATGTGCCTGGTGTCGTCGAGCACGTGCTGAACCTGTGCCGCGAAGATCCGATAAAGATAATTTGCCTGCGTGGTAATCACGAACAAATGCTTCTGGATTTTGTCGACAAGGTGAGCATGATTTGGATCGAGACCGCAACCGGCGGAGATCGCACCTTCGAACAGTACACTCAGACGTCGCTGCGTCTGCGCGCGGAAGCTGATTTTGATCGAGCGCGCGATCTACTCGCAGAAAAAATTCCGGCTCCTCAAATAGACTTTCTCCGGCAACTGCCGCTATATCACGAAGACGATCACGCGATCTATGTTCACGCGGGTTTGGAAAACGGGAAACATCCAAGCGAGAGTGCGCCCCACGCTTTGCTTTGGACGCGCGACGAGGATTTCTACAAGAGCTACTATGGCAAGCCCTGTGTGTTTGGGCACACGCCGACACCATTTTTGCCCTGGCGTGGCCGGCTGGGCCGTCACGGGATCTATGTCTTCAACAGCGCCATCGGGATCGACACCGGCTACAACCTGCAATCGCCGCTGACCTGCCTGTCGCTGCCTGACTTCACGCTGTATCAAGCCTTCGCCGACGGCCACACCGCAACCCACCAGATCACTTCCTTCATTCCGGAAAGTTTGAAGGAGATGCAGCGGAAGGCTCAAACGATGCGAGATTTAAGCGAACCAGTGTAAGAGCATTTTCCATTTGTCATTTCTGATTTGTCATTGGTCATTGACTGTTTGGGGATTTACATCGCGTCATGACCAAATGGCAAAATGAGAAATGACAAATGATAAGTGGAAAATGAATGTGATCGGTTAACCAAGCGCCTAGCTCATTCGTACCTGAGACACTCAATCGGATCCAGACGCGCGGCTTTGCGAGCGGGCCAGACGCCAAAGATCAATCCTACGCCGGTGCTGACTGTGACTCCGGTCGTCACGGCCCACATGGGGATCGACGCAGGCAGGCTGGGAAACAAAAACATCACCAACTTGCTGATGCCGATGGCCAGCACGACCCCCATCATTCCTCCCAGAAACGTTAGCGTCATGGCCTCAAAGAGAAACTGATTGGTGATGTCGCGCCGCCGTGCGCCGAGCGCTTTACGAATCCCGATCTCGGCTGTTCGTTCGGTGACGCTGACCAGCATGATATTCATTACGCCGATTCCTCCAACCAAAAGCCCGAGGCTGGAAATCGCGATCGCCACCAGGCCAATCATGGCAAAGATACTGTCGAATTGTGTGACGAAGTTATCGGCAGTCTTGACGTCGAAGTTATTGGGATCTTCAAACTTCACGTTCCGGCGACGACGCAAAATATCTTCAGATTGAGTCAGAGCTTCATTGAGCTGGCCCGAGCGTGCCTTAATCACGAACAGCAGCCAGCCCCTTCCAGGCGCGACCTTTTGCGCAGTGCGCAGTGGAATCAATACGGCGTTGTCTTCTTCGTTCTCGCCAAAAAAACCGGCCTTGCGTTTTTCCAGCACGCCGACAATCTCGAAGTTGTAACCGCCCATGCGCACTTCGGTGCCCGCGATGTTGCCCTGCTTTCCGGGAAAGAGCGCGTCGGCCGCATTAACCCCGATCACCATCACATTGCGTCTTTGCTCTTCGTCTGCCTCGGTAATAAACCGGCCCTCATGAATGGTGACGTTGGCAATAGACGCATAGTTAGGCGTCACGCCTTCAGTGTCTCCCCAGCGATAGTTGTGACCCTGGTAACTAATGTTGTCGTCGAAAGGCCCGCCGCTGTAACCGACGTTAGGCGCAGTAACCGCCAGATCTTCAACGGCGCCGGCCTGGGCTTTGATCGCGTCGGCATCGGCAACCGTCAGCGGCTTTCGCAGGCGCTCCGCGCGATCCGTGTTTGTCCGCGGACCGGTCGTGAGGTGAAAGGCGTAGATGTTGTTCGTCCCGTACTCTTCGATGATCGCGACGATGCTTTGGCGCATGCCGGTGAGAATCGACGCAACGACAATCGCTGCCGTGACCCCGATAACGATCCCCAGCACGGTGAGAAAGCTGCGAAACTTGTTTGAGCGCACGTTATCCAGAGCCATCGTGAGCGTTTCGCGCAGCAGAATTTTTGGGACTCTGAGTTTCATAAGATCGTTACCACAAACACGAAGGGCACTAAGAAAAAAAGAGAGAAATCGAAGGAGCTAATGCGGCTCTGTTGCCGCTCTGTTTTAGCGCGACGCTTTCGTCCTCGGTCTTAGTGTCCTTTGTGTCTTGGTGGTTAATCATGTCGTCTTCGTCAACGCGATAATCGGATCCAATCGTGCGGCTTTGAATGCCGGATAAATGCCCGCAATCATTCCGATGACACTCGAGACAATAATCGCCAGCAGGATATAGCCAATCGTTATCGTCATCGTGATGCTGGCCAGCGCCGTAATCACCGTGACGGCTCCGTAAGCCACCAACAGACCCAACACGCCGCCGAAGGCGCACAGCATTCCCGACTCGATCAGGAATTGCATCAGGATCTGTTTGCGCGTGGCGCCGACGGCTTTTCGTAAACCTATTTCGAAGGTTCTTTCCGTCACGCTCACGAGCATGATGTTCATCACGACGATGCCGCCGACGAGCAGAGTGATTAGAGTGATCGGAACCACGACGGCCGCGATGCTCGCTGTGAACTGATCGATCTGGTTGTTGAGTTCCTCAACGTTGACCAGGCCAAAGTCGTCTTCATCATTGCCCTTGAGACGATGTTTGTTGCGCATCGTCAGGCGCGCGTCTTCGATCGTCGGTTGAAAGTTCTCGCGGGTCGGGGCCTTGCCGTGAATCTGCAAACCATTGCGGCCAAAAATCTGTAAGTGAGTCGTGGCCGGAATATAGATATGCCGGTCGAGCGAATCGCCAAAAAAGGCGCCGCGCTTTTCTTCCACGCCGACGACGCGCATCGGCAGGCCGCGGACCTTCAGTGTTTGCCCGATCGGATTCGTGTTGGGAAAATACTTGTCTTTGATGTCGCCGCCCAGCACGCAAACTAACGCCGACCGCTGCACTTCATCATTCGAGATAAACCGGCCCTCGACAATTATCTTGTCTTCAATGTCCTGCATGTTCGAGGTGACACCGAAAACAATCGCGCCGGGAAATTCAATGCCGTCCTGCTTTAGATCGACCTGGCTGCCGACCTCGGCGCCGACTTCAGAGCAGCCGGCACAGTGCGCTTTCACCCACTCATAGTCGTCCCAATTCAGGCGCTTGTTCCGGCGATTCATGCGCTCATACTCATCGTCTGAAAGATGCTTTGAAGAGGCAATCCGCGCAATCATGAAATGGTTTGCGCCGAGCAGCTTGGCTACTTTATCGGTCACGTAGGTGTTCAGCCCGCTGACCGAAGCGCCCACCACCACCACGGCGGCCACGCCGATGATTATTCCGATCAATGTAAGAAAAGCGCGCAGTTTATGCGCGAGGATCGACTGGAGCGCGATCCGGGCAGCGTCGGAATAAAATGAGAAAAGATACCGCATAGCTTTTCGCCGGTCAGAACTCAAGTACGACGAGGCGGCAACAAAAGTTTGGACCTTAGACGACAAATTCGCCCGAGGTTCCATTAAGAGGACGCGCGGTACGAGTGTTCTATTAACGCGGGATTGAAACGGGAGAGATTAGATACGAATATTTTCAGGGGCCGACATTACGATGGAGGATTGCCTGATCGCCCTTCTCACCTCTGGGAGAAAGGTCGGGGAAGAGGCTTGCATATCGCTCATGCTTCGCACCGTGTCCCCAACCCCTCTCTCGTTGGGCGACGGGATATCATGGTTGAATACTAGAGAAATCCCTTCTTAACCAGCCATTCATGCACGACAACTTTCTTGTCGCGCTTCAGGCCGTCAACTTCGTAGTTGAGCTTTCGCATTTCTTCAGTTGAGATCGCGCCTTCAAGTTTTCGCAGCACTTCACCGAGCGCCGGCGCCCGCGTCAAAGCGTCCTTGCGGGTAAGGAACACGGCTTCGTAGGGCGGAAAGTAATGCCGATCGTCCTCGAGCTGCACGAGATCGAGCGCGGCAATGCGGCCGTCAGTCGAGTTCCCGGCGATCATGTCGACCTTCTTCGAAGCCAGCGCCGTATAAGTCAGATCCAGAGCCATTTCACGGGGCGCCTCGGCAAAACGCAAACCGTATGTGCGCGAGAATCCGGGATAACCGTCGGCTCGCGAAACGAAGTCGTGGCCAAAACCTGCGCGCCATTGCGGGGCGTACTTGGCAGCATCCGAAATTGTTTTCAGCTTTAGAGTGCGAGCGTCATTGCCGCGCACCAGGATCGCGAACGTGTTCTCAAAGCCAAGCGGCGCGCTGACTTCGACATTGAATGTTTCGGCGTATTCACGTTTGACTTGATCGTAGACCGCGCGCGGATCGGTGATCGGAGGGTGATGCAGAATTTCCGTGAAAGAGGTACCCGTGTATTCGGGGTAAAGATCTATCTTGCCCGCGACCAGCGAGCTTTGACATAGGTTGCCGCCGAGATCGAAGCGGCGATCGACTTCCATGTTCCTGCTCTCCAACATTTGCGCTACGATTTCGGACAGCAACTCTGACTCAGTAAAATCTTTTGAACCGACGGTCACCAGGCCATGACTTTGAGACGAAGTGGATCGTGCTCTCATCGCGCGCCACGTGGCGAAAGCGGTCAAGGCAATCGCAACGATCAGCACGGTCCCAATCAGCATTCGCAAAGGTCGGCGGCGACTTCTCTGAATCGTTGGATCGAAGTGTCTCTCGATCACGCCAAAGCCAAAGTCGGCAATCAAGGCCATCAACGCGGAAGGGACTGAGCCGGCCAGCAGCAGGCGGTTATCATCCAATCTCAGCCCGCGAAAGATGTACTCACCCAAACCGCCGGCGCCCACTTCAGCGGCAATAATCGCCACACCGATCGTGATCACTACGGCTACGCGGACGCCGGTCAGAATCACGCTCATCGCCAGGGGCAATTCGACTTGAAATAAGACCTGGCGATCGGTCATGCCCATGGCGACCGCCGCTTCGCGCACGTTGCGATCGACACCGAGAATTCCCGTGACCGTGTTGCGAATGATTGGGAGCAAAGCATAAAAGACGAGCGCGACGATTGCCGTTCGAGGTCCGATACCGCCGATGAAAGGCAAGGGAATGAGAAAGCCGAACAGAGCCAGGCTGGGTATCGTCTGCATTACATTCGCGATTCCCAGCACCGGCCCGCGCAGACGCTTTTTGCGCGTAATCAAAATCCCCAG
>JAWVEM010000032.1:0-3885 GCA_033856735.1 Blastocatellia bacterium | reverse complement strand
CGTTGTTCTGCTGGTTCATTACAAACAGAATTATGATCGCAGCAAGCGCAATCACCCCCACCACAATGGCCGCCAACGCGGCGCCAGATATACCACTCCGATCGGGATAGCTGGTTGATTCTGACTGGACCACCTCACGCCTCGCGCTCGGTGTCTCAACTACCACGCGTCTGCTCTCTGACTGTTGATCGGCCATCTCTTGTCTCCTTTGTTCATACCGAAAGTAAGATCTAATCAAAGTTGCCTTTGCAACGCCGGGATGAACTGCAAACATTATTCCAACGCGCCGCGTGCAGGTTTTTGCGGTGATTTGAAAAGTGTTAGCTGGCCTGGGACTGGTTTAAGATCAAAAAAGAGCTGGAGGGCGAGCGTATGATTTCAGTTCTCAATTGCATCAGGACAGAGCGAAGGATTTTCGAGACAGTCGCCTTGACGCCAGACCCTCGACAAGAGTAGTTTCCGCTTGTTCCATTCCACTCGCAGGAGACATTCAAAATGCATTTATCTATTCGACGCGCGCTTCTCGTAAGTGTTTCGGTGCTGCTCGGCGGCGCGATCCTGACCGCTGGGCCGTCCGGATATCATGTGACCAAGACCGTCAAGCTTGGCGGCGACGGAGGTTGGGATTACTTAACCGTCAACGCAGGGCGCATCTACATCTCGCGCGGTACGCACGTGATGGTGGTTGACGCCGACAAAGGCGCCGTGGTCGGTGACATCCCAAATACAAATGGCGTGCATGGAATCGCGATCGCGCCGGACATGGATAAGGGCTTCATCAGCGATGGCCGGGCTAACGACGTCACGATCTTCGATGTGAAAACCCTTAAGGTAACCGGGACGACGCCCACCGGAAAGAATCCTGATGCGATCATCTACGATCCTGCCTCAAAGCGTGTCTTCACCTTCAATGGCGCGAGCAAGGATGCTACTGCCATCGATGCGAAGACGGGAACGGTGGCCGGCACTATTGCCCTCGGAGGAAAACCCGAATTCGCAGTCGCCGATGAAAAGGGGCACATCTTCGTCAACATCGAGGATACTAGCGAGATTGTGCAGTTCGATTCCAAGAAGCTTGCGGTCGAGAATCGTTGGAAGATTGCGCCGGGCGAGGAACCGAGTGGGCTGGCAATCGATCGGAAAAACCGCCGCCTCTTCTCAGTGTGCTCAAACAAATTGATGGTAGTAGTTAATGCTAACGACGGGAAAATCATCACCACGCTTCCAATCGGGTCCGGCACCGATGCTGCCGGCTTCGATCCGGAAACTGGTTATGCCTTCAGTTCAAATGGCGATGGCACGCTGACGGTGGTTCACGAGGATTCGCCGGATAAGTTCACCGTGGTTGAGAACGTACCAACGCTGAGACGTGCGCGGACGATGGCTCTCGATGCGAAAACCCATCAGGTTTATACCGTAACGGCCGAATTCGGACCGGCGCCAGCACCAACAACCGAACAGCCGCGCCCGCGCCCACCAATGTTGCCAGGAAGTTTTACGCTGCTCATCCTGAGTCGCTAGCATCAGAAGCCCGACCCCAGGGTCCCTGCGCGGGGGTCCCTGCGCGGGCAGCCCGCGTGGGGTGGGACGGTGAGGGAAGGCACGCTAACTCAGGCTTCAACGCTCAGTTGCCCTTGCTTACGCGAGGGCTTCTGACACTCTTTTTAATTAGGAGCAATAAAACGCATGACTTCTCAGGAAAGACAGGAGCTAATCGCCAAATACAGGGAAGGCTATAACGAAGTCAGCCGCAGCCTCGAAGGTTTTCCGGCTGACTCGTTGACCGCCCACCCGATTGAAGGGAAATGGAGCGCCGCTGAGATAGTTCATCATCTCGCTGACAGTGAAACGACGAGCGGCGTCAGACTCCGCCGCTTGCTGGTTGAAGATCACCCACTGATCCAGGGGTATGATCAGGACGCATATGCCGGCCGTTTGAATTACAACAATCGCGAGATGGCCCCGGCGCTCGAAGCGTTCCGTAGCGCTCGCGCCACAGCGGCGCAACTGTTCGAGTTTATGAGCGATACAGACTGGCATCGCGAGGGTACGCATTCCGAAAGCGGCTCGTACAGTATCGAAGACTGGCTGACGATCTACGCCTCGCACGCCCACAATCACGCCGCACAAATTCGCCGCCTGCGTGAAGCTCTCATTAGCAGTGAAGAAAACACAGCCGCGACCGCATAGTTTGGTCTCTCAAGTCTTCGCGCTCCTCTCCCTCTGGGCGGGGATTAGGGAAAGGGCCCACGGCACATAGCCCTTTATTCCATTCCGATCGTGACGGATGAGCGCATCGAAGCTCACAGCCCATCTTCTCTCTGAGAAATTTTTTTTCCTTTTCGTTATTCGTGCTATTCCGAGGATCGACTGCTGTAAAAGGCAAAGAATCGATCCAGGAATAACACAAAACGGCACGAAGAATTATGTAAAGGCAATGTTAGAAATACTTCATTCGTAGATCGTGACATCAAAATTTCAAATCGATCCGTTTTATTTTTCTCATTCTCTTGACACCACGTAAGCGAAAAAGCAAAATCGCGCTCGCTTCATTTCTGAACTTTTTGATCAGAAAAATATTTGATCATCAGACGGTAATTCGAAAGAACGTAAAATGGCTTCCAGCGCTCCAGTTCTCGAAACAACTTTCAACGATCTCAAACTTGTCAGACGAGGGAAGGTTCGCGACGTCTATGCAGTCGATGAAGATCGCTTGTTAATCGTCGCTACCGATCGCATCTCGGCCTTCGACAGCGTTTCGCCCACGCCGATCGAACGCAAAGGCGAAGTGCTGACCTCGCTCTCGCGCTTCTGGTTCAACAAACTCGGCCACATTGTTCCTAATCACTTGCTGACCACGAATATTGATGAAATGCCTGACGTGGTGCGTGGTCACACAAGTGAATTACGCGGCCGGACGATGTTCGTCCGGAGCACTGAAGTCTTTCCGGTGGAGTGTGTCGTGCGCGGGTATCTTTCCGGCTCGGGCTGGAAAGACTATCAGCGAACGGGGCAGGTCTGCGGCCACCAATTGCCTGCTGGTTTGCGGGACTCGGAAAAGTTGGCCGCGCCAATCTTTACGCCGGCCACTAAGGCTGAAACCGGGCACGATGAAAACATCAGCGAACAGCAGATGGCCGCAATCGTTGGTGCCGAAGTGACTGCATTCCTGCGCGATGTTTCCCTTCGCATTTATCAGGAAGCCAGCGAATATGCGCGCAGCCGCGGCATTATAATCGCCGACACCAAATTTGAGTTCGGCCGGGATCGAGACGGCCAAATCATTCTCATTGACGAAGTTCTGACGCCCGATTCATCGCGCTTCTGGCCCCTGGACGATTACGAAGTCGGGAAATCCCAGGCTTCCTTTGACAAGCAATACGTGCGCGACTATCTCGAAAGTATCAATTGGGACAAGCAACCGCCGGCGCCGACTCTACCGCTCGAAGTGGCTCAGGCAACCACTGCTCGTTATCTGGAAGCCTATGAATTGCTCGTAGGCGAGAAGCTCTAATTTGGAGTCCGCGGATTCCTGTTTGGAGTGCGGCGACTTGTCGCCGCTTTCAAAGGCGCGACTAGTCGCGCCGACCAAGTCGCTGGCAAGTCAGCGCACTCCAAAACAACCTGTTCAATGACCCAACCCAAATTGGTTCATTGTCCGTCACGCCGAGAGCGTGAAATGTAATAGCCAGGAGCGAACGCTTCTATTAGGAGTTAGGAAAGATTCAGTTGAGCTCTGAAGGGGCGACATATTCTTACCGAACCCACATGCACTGATTCATAGATTCGATTCATAACCCAATAGGACTGGAGAAAGATGCAAATACGCCCCCGCCTTGAAGCTGTCATCGAAGACATGCTCGACGGTCACATCATGCTCGACGA
>JAWVEM010000031.1:0-10794 GCA_033856735.1 Blastocatellia bacterium | reverse complement strand
GACAAATTTTCAATGAGGAATAAAATACCGGGCCAACCAGGGCGTTGCGATTAGTGGGGTGAGGACACTAATCGAATAGAGGCTGAACGTCTCCGCCCAAAAAACACAACCTCCCTAGGTTGTGCGGGAAAGGCCGGGCTTGTGGGAGGGCTCGGCCTTTTCCATTTAAGGAGACAATCTCCAAACGATAGTTCAATCGATTCATTGCGCCGACAAACCTAAAAGTTTTGTCAGAGCAGGCTGGAGAGCGCGCGAATCAGTTGGCGTGGCCGGGCTCGCGCAGGACAATCGTCACCTTCTTACCGCCCATTCTTACGACGACAGGATTGCCCACTTGAATCGGATGATCCTCACCACTGATGTTGAGAACAAAGTTACCGACGGGCCGCTTTTCAACGGGCGCCGGTTCCGGCGGTGGCGGCGGGGCAAACACGACTTGTTGCGCCGTGTCGGCCGCACGCGTCAACAGATTCGTAGCCACGATGCGCCAACTCGCGGGCGTGCATCGCAGACGCAACCCCGGTGTGTCCACCTCTGAACTTTCACCCGGAGCTAGGGCATCAACTTTGAATAGTCCTTCACCGCAGCGCACTGCGCCCGCGTCATAGAATGTGGCCCACCCGGTCACATAAGTGTAAAAGTTCGGACTGGTGTTCTTTATCACCAGCCGCACGTTGGTCACGGGTGAGTCATCTGATCCGTTAAGCACTGTCGTCAACAACTTTCCTTCGATGGCCGGGGCGCCCTTGGCATCTGAAGCCGCCGCGGCATCGGTCAGGGCCGAGCGTTGTTCGGCAGGTGGTTGCGCGGCGACAGCGATTGCGCACCAGACTACCAGCGTTACTATAAATAAAAACTGTCTCATTTTTTGGATCTCCTTAGGTTTGACTCCTCCAGCATTACAACACCACTCTCATATTCGCTTCAGAACTTGCTGCGCCAGAGTCTTCGACTTCTTGAGCTTAGCTTTCTCATCGCCGGCGCCGCCGACACTAATTCGGAAAAATACATCCTTCTTCAGCACGTACAAAGCGCCGCCTACGCGGCTCGCGATCCAAAACGCTTCGAATCCAAGGCCATTGACTTTTTCCGGAGCGGCCCCTTCCTCTTCCTCAGCGCCGCCTTCTTTCGGCTTGTCCTTCTTTGCCTGAGCACGTTCCTTCTCCCGCTCGCGTTCTTTATTTCGATCGCCGCCCTTCGCTTCGTCTTTACCGAAGGTGTCTTCCCAAAACTGTTTGGGGTTGCCGGCAGCCTGGCCGTCGCCGGGGGTCGTTACATTCAGCACGACCGAGTTTGAAGTCGTAGGCAGAGAGTAATAACACTGGGCGATAATGAAAGCCCCGTCGCGGCGATCGGATCTCTGTGCTTCTTTGAATTTCTCACCCTGGACGTTCTTAAGATCATCGGCGGTGAGCAGGGTGCAAACGTCAACCCTGGCTTTCACTGCTGAGGTTTCCGGCGCGGCAGGTAAGGCGGCTGCAGGACTTGTCATCGCTGCCGGACTGGAACCGGGGGCAGTCGAAACGTTCGCCGGAGCATTGCTGTCCGTCGATTTACAGCCCGTGCATACGAGTATCAGCCCGAAAATGATCGCGTAAACTCTTGGCGGCATCTGCTCATTTCCTCCAATTCGTTGAGAGCGGACCTTCTGTCCGCTCAGCGCCGAACGCCGATTCCACGTTCAGTCGCAAAGTTTCTGCTATCGCAAGATCAGCTTTGGACCCGGGGCCGCAGGCGCACTACCTCAGCGGCGCCGGACGGCCGATAAGCACAGACGCAGTTGCGGCCACTGCGTTTGGCCCGATACAACGCCGAGTCGGCCAACTCAACCAGTTGAAGCGGATCTCGCCCATCTTCAGGAAACCCGGCAACACCAACACTGATCGTGATTTTGTGTTTGCGGGGTGGTTCAGCGCTGCCGCGGCGCACTGCCGGAAAATCGTGCTCCTCGATCGCCGCACGCACACGCTCAGCCGCCACCATGCCCTGGGCGTAATCCGCATCAAGCAGAAAAGCTGCGAACTCCTCGCCGCCGAACCGAGCGCCGACGTCGCCGGCGCGCAACGTCTGCTTGATCACTGCGCCGACTTCCTCCAGGGTTTCGCTGCCGACCAGATGACCGAAGGTGTCATTCACTTCCTTGAAATAATCCAGGTCCATCATCAGGACGCAGAAGGGCATCGACTCGGAGGCAGCGCGCGCGGCTTCGCGGCGCAACTCCGAAAAGAATGATTTGCTGGTGAGCAATCCGGTCAATTCGTCGTGGACCAGGAGACGATGAATTTGTTGCTGAAACTCACGATCAATCTCGTCGAGCATCTCGAAACGGATCAGTTGATCGCCCACTTCGAACTTGTCCCCGTCCTGCAGCAGCGCCTGATCGATCTTCTTGCCATTGAGAATGGTGCCGTTGGTTGAATCGAGATCTCTCAAGCGATAACGAGTCACGTTGGTCGCGTCGTCGACCTCCGTAAGAATGCGAGCGTGCAGGCGTGAGGCGCGTGAGTCGTTGACGCGGATGTCGGCGTCGAGCGCTCGGCCCACGGTGACCTCAGCTCGGTCGAGCGGGATTGGGACCGCCAGCAACTCTCCCCGCAGGAAGACGAGGGCGGGCCGGCGTTCACCGGGCCGTTGATACTGCCCGGAATAAGTGTCGATTTCAGCCGGCTCTTTGACTACCGAAATGTCTTCAGAATCATTCGCCATTAAAATTTGGGTATCGCTACCGCGCTGATCGGAGAACCCAGCCGGCAGATGCGTGAAATCCCAGGGGCGTATCTTATCGCGGGCATAACGCCCGCAGCAACAGAGAGCGCGTCAGAAGCCTGTGCGTAAGCAAGGGCGACACTCGTATCGGTCGACTATCGGCATTCGACAAAACGTTTCGCCGCCGATTTTCTCATTGCGAGTGTTCACCGAGTCTGGCCCGTCGCTACGGTCGGGCTTCTGACACCGCTCGCGCGGCGCCGGCCCGCGCCGTATCAGAAAGGGCGTACTTGTCGATGGGCTAACCATGCCTCTATAATTTCAGTGACTCTTTTTTTCCAGCAGCTTTCGCTCCGGGACGTGCCCGGCCCGGCCTGCGTTTTGGATGCGAACTTATCGTGAGGAGCCTTAGATGGCATGTAATGCGAGCAAGGCGCCGGTTGAGGTCGAACCATACGTTTGTCCTAACTCTCCGCAGACATTAACGGTCGAACGCGTGGCTGAGGCCAAGTTGCCCACCGCGTGGGGTGATTTCCAAATAGCGGGCTATCGCTCGCTAATCACCACTGAAGAATTTGTCGTGATTTACAAGGGCGAGATGCGGCCGGACGTGCCGACTCTGGTACGGATCCATTCGCAGTGCCTGACCGGCGACGTCTTCGGATCGAGGAAGTGCGATTGCGGTGAACAACTGCACCGCACGATGCAGATGATTGAGGAAGAAGGCCGTGGGGCCATCGTCTACCAGCAACAGGAAGGGCGGGGCATCGGAATTCTCAACAAGATCAGGGCGTATGCCTTGCAGGACGAAGGCGCCGACACGGTGGAAGCGAATGAGCGTCTGGGTCTGGCGGTGGATTCGCGCGAGTATCGCCAGTGTGCAGAGGTCCTGTTTCACCTCGGACTGTGCCAGGTCAAAGTGATCTCAAATAACCCCGGCAAGCTGCAGGCGTTGGAAGAAGCCGGCCTCGAGATTACCGAACGCGTATCTATTGAAGTTGCTTCCTCCGAACCGGCTGCCCGGTACATGCAGACCAAAAAAGAGAAGATGGGGCACCTCCTGGATCTGCAGGCAAGGTAAGACCGCGTCTCTTATTCAATTCGCTCCGGTCCCGCGAATCATTCCCACTGGCGCGCCAGGCTCAGGGTTTGGGCGCACCTCTCAACTCCTTAATCGTGCCGCGAATTTGATCGGAATTCGGAGCCTTAGTATCGAGCTGCAAATATTTCTCGAGTTGATCGGCCGCCTCGTTGTTGCGGTGCGCGCTCATATAGAGTCCGCCCAGATACTTATGAGCCAAAGCCAGGTTGTCGCCGCCGTTTGAGATCGCTAATTCTAATTCCTTTTGAGCTTCCTCATATCGCCTGGTCTTGATTAGTATCACACCGAGGTAGTAATGCGCCGAGGGGCCGGTAACATTTAGCTTTAGTGCCTCTCGCAAATGCGTCTCAGCCTGGTCCGACTTGTTCTGGTTGTAGAGGGCAATGCCCAAGTTGAGATGACCGACCGGATCTGCGGACTTTAGCTTCAGCAGCGCCTCAAACGTTTCCGCAGCTTTGTCCATCTGGTTGAGCTTAAGATACTGCAGCCCAAGATCCCTTAGCGCTGCATCGAAAGTAGGTGCGGCAACCACCGCCTGTTTCAAGAACTCCGCAGCCTTCTTGCTATCTCCGCTATGCGCGGCGTCCATTCCCTTCTTATAGCTGTCAACCGCGGCTTTCGGAAACTGAGCTAACATTCTTTCGGCGTCCGTACCACCTTTCGGTCGTAGGTGTATGTCAAGCATCATGGTCTGACCCGTGGGACTGATGCCCGTCCCTCCGGTTGTGCCGTAGATTGTTACGGACTCTCTGACTGAGTCGTACTCAGAGCCGCCATCCACCAGCACTGTGTACTCTGCCGCCGGAAGAGAACGGAATAGAAACATGCCGTCTCCATCTGTGGCAGCACGACGGCTACCGTTGACATGTCCCTCAATGCTGACCGTAATGCCGGCCCCTGCCCGCCGACCTGAGGGGAGGTAAACGCGCCCTTCGATCGTGTGAATGCCCGCGGCTGAGTCGGGAAGGCCGCGCGTGCTTCCGACACCTCCGCCTTGAGCATAAGTAGTAGCCGTGAAAATCAATACCGCCAACGCGGCGGCCGGGAAAACATATCGCCTGATTGCGCTTTTCGACATAAGCACCTGGCATTTTCCTTTGCGGAATCTGAAATCCAAAGGTTCTAACCCTCTCGCTTAGGTTTTGCTGCGTAGCTCTCGAATCTTCTGACGCAGCACCTCAGCGTCCAATGCTTTAGGGAACCATTTGAGATAAGTCTCGAGTTCGGTGGCTGCATGCGCGTATTCGCGTCGCTCCAAAAATATTCCGCCAAGATAACGGTGCGCGAGCGCCGCCTCAGCGGCGCGGGAATCAATCGCGATTTTCAATTCCTTCTCGCCTTCCTCCAACTTCCGCTCGATAGCCAATGTGATACCCAGATACATATGTGCCGTGGGCGGAGAGTTATTCAAGTTAATCGACATTCTCAATGCCGCTTCGGCATCCGCGAACCGGCGCTGATTGAGCAACGCAATTCCCAGGTTGAGTCTGGGGAGAAAATCTTGAGGTGCTAGTTTGACCGCGCGTCCAAGAGCCTCCGAGGCCCTGTCCGCCTGTCCTTGTTTGAGGTATTGAACCCCAAGTTCATTGAGCGCCAGGAGAAAGTCCGGATAGACGATCACCGCGGATCTTAGCTCATCGATGGCTTTCCTGTTATTACCGGCTTGCGAGTCTTCCAATGCTTTTTGATAAAGATCGCGAGCGGCCTGGGGCACGGCTGCCAAAGCCGCATTTATGACGCCAGCTTTTGCTGTGTTGCTTTTCTTCGGTTGCAGCGAGATGTCGACAGTGTAACGTCTTGGCATCAAGGGCATCGTCACCCCCGGGGGCACGCTAACGCCCTCGCTCTCGATATTCACAGGCTCCCTGACGGGCTCGTACTCCTCACCGCCATCAACAACGACAACATAGGAACCGGGTGTCAGGGCTGTAAATTTGAATGTTCCGTTGGCATCCGATAAGACAGAAAGGCCGCCGGCATTATAGCTCTCGAGTTTTACCATCACCCGTATATCCGAGCGGCGACCGGAAGGGAAATAGATTCGCCCTTGAATCGAATGCTGGCCACCGGTGCCGGTTTGGTTGACTCCACCGCCCTGCGCCCGGATCGCGGGGGCCCAAACCAGTATCACGCAGAAGAGCATCCCGAGACTGGCAATTGGGGGAATTCGTCTTTTCATATAGCACGACATCACGCGAACCTCGTCGTAATGCACGGCCCAAAGGGCATGACTGGCGATGACCAGTAGGTGCGAAGTTGGGTTAGATTACCAGAAAAGAAAAAGGAGAAGCGCAAATTGCATGCGCTTCTCCTTGCCAAAGAACGTCACGAGGCGAGGCTGGCCCGCCTCGTGAAAGTCACAAGTTTAGAAACTGAACTTGACACCCAAACGTAGCGACGACGGGAACTGGAAGATCGTTCCAGAGCCGTAGAACGGGTTCGGGAAGCGGTTCGCTGGAATGTTCGCCACGCCAGGAATACCACTGTTGATTGAGAACGTCTCGTCCAGACGAATTGCGCGCTGGGTGTTGAAAACGTTGAACCAATCAGCGGAGAGACGAAGTTCGCGCTTCTCGCCCATCTTGATCGGATAATAGGCATTCATGTCCAAGTTAGTGGTAAACGGAGTGCGGGTTGTACCGATGCTGTCAACAACATTCGGGAAACCGGCCTGCGAAACCCCAACCGTGGGCACGACCGCCGTACCGCGCGGCACCGCAAATCCTTCGTTGTTTCCATAAACCGGATGCGGAATCAACTGATTGTACGGAATACCTGACTGAGCACGGAACGAAGCACCGATCAGAAGTTTCCACGGCGTGCGATAGCTGCCGTCAAACTTAAACTGATGCGGACGATCGTTGGGCAGGTGCCCATAAGTGTTATCCAACAGACTGACCAAATCGAACAAAGAAGTAATGTTCGGATCAGACTGACCGTTGTCGTTACGGAACAGGCCTTCGTAGTTACCGGTCAGACTCGAATACACATACGAACCGAGCAGCTGCCAATTGTTGGTAAAGCGCTTGGTAGCTGTCACTTCGAGAGCCCGATAATAACGACGAGCCGGACCGAAGCAACGCGCCGTGGGCGAGCCATTGGCGCCTAAACATGCGCTATCTTCCGTCGTCATACCATGGGTCGAATCACCTCTGCGGCCTGGGTTGAACAGGAAATAGTTGTTGCCGTCATCAAACGATCCGTCCTCGATAACGTTCCGCTGGAAACGGTACACGCCACGGACACCGAGCACGAGGTCTTTCTTGATCTCGTACTCAACGCCGCCGGTGTACTCACCAATGCTTTGCGGTTTGAGGCCGGCATCGATTGGCGTATGAGTACCACCTAAGTTGCCAACGTCTGCAACCACGTAAGACGAAGCCGGACCATTCAACGTCGAAACGTTGAAGTTCAGGTCCGTTTGAGTTGTGTCACTGCCGGCGCGAACGTTAATGTCGAGCGGCACCGGCGTCTCAATGTAAGTTGCGTAATTGGCGAAGATCTTGCCTTTGCCCTTGCCGGTGAAATCCCAAACCAGCCCTAAGCGCGGCGCCAGGTTGTCCCACCAGTTGTTCAGTTTAAGGTAGCTGAAGCCACCCCGGCCGACAGCCTGCTCATAGTCCCAACGGACACCCAGGTTCAACTGCCAGTTCTTAGCGAACTTGTAGTCATCCTGGACATAGAAGGCTTCCATATCCGTGTGTGTTCCGTCCGGCGCTTGCAGGCGAAAATCACGCGCGCGCACGCTGGAAAGTATCAGGATAGGATTGGTGAAAAACGACGCCGCCGCAATACCGGAGTTCGTCGTCACCGAGGTGATACCCGCAGGTCCTGTGCCCGCTGTAATCAGCGCCTGGAAGCGAGTTGTCAGAGCACTCGCCGGGCACTGGGCAGAATTTGCCGAGACCGCGATGCATACACCGAAATTGTTGGTGATGCGCTGACCGATCGTGACATTATCGCCATCGCCGCCGGTAGCGCCATTGGGATCCGGATAGGTTATCGGCGTACCTGTTGAGATCTGATTGATCTTGTAGATATTCCGCCCTAACTCAAGTCCGTACTTAACTGTATGTTTCCCGGCAACATTCTGGAATCTGGCCGAAGCCTCCCAGCGATTCCGATCCTGGTTTGTGAACAAGCCAAAACCCTGGCGGATAAAGCCGCGCTGCAAAGTGCCCCCATTACGTCCGTCCACAAACGCGATAAAGTTCTGTGTAGACGCGGATCTGGTAGCGGTATTCGTCGGAGTTATAACGGCTCCGGACGAATTGACCACGGCAAAGTTATCGGACACCAACGGCACGCTCTGCAAAGCCGCCAATGGCAGCGTATTCGCACGCTGGAAGTGCGCCGCAAAAGCAATCTCAGCCGTCATGGTTGTCTTGATCGCTGAGTTCAGGCGCGCCGTGTAGTTAGTACCGCCGGTTTCAATCGTGCCCTGGAAGCTATTCGGATCCGCTCCAAAGCCCGAATTGCCAAACAAGAATCCTGTCTGTTTGGTTTTATCGCCAAACGTCGAGAAGGTGAAAGTATTATTCGAATTCATCGCCCAGGTAATCTTGCCTGAATAGAACGGAGTCGTAACTTTGTTATTGACCGGCGCATGAAACTGTTGCGTCAAGAAGTAATTCTTGCGCTGCTGCGGATTGAAAGCGCCAAAGAACCAAAGCTTGTCCTTCTTGATCGGTCCACCGACGTCAATGCCGGCATCAAGCTCAGAGAAGCCATTAGGTGCAGCGCCCTGGAACGGGAACTCATTAGTCTTGCGCACCAAGCTCTTCGTCGAGAAAAAGCCGAAGGCATCACCGTGAAATTCGTTGCCGCCACTCTTGGTAATGACATTGAAAATACCGCCAGTGGACTTGCCATATTCGGCGCCGTAAGCACCGGTCTTGATTTCAACTTCCTGAACAAATTCAAACGGAAGATTGGCGCCTGATCCGCCGAATGCCGGATCGCTGGTGTTCACGCCATCCAGGATGTAGTTGTTTTCCGGTCCCGAAGAGCCCGCAACCGACGGGTCACGGTCACGTCCTGAAGCATCTCTCAACCCAGAGCGCGCCACAGTCGGAGCAATCGTAAAAAGGCCCTGCACCGTGCGCGACGTGGGGAAGTTTGAGAACTGCTCGGTAGAAATATTAGATCCGCTGGTATTCGCTGCGACATCAACCGCGGCTCCGCCAGTTACGGTGACAGTCGCGGTTGCTGTTGCCAGGGATAGCGTGACGTCGGCGCTGGAAGTTCTTCCCAGGTTGACTGCCACGTCGCTCTTATCATACTTGCCGAATCCTGACGCGTCGACCGCAACTTTGTAAGTACCCGGCGGCAACGCCAAGATTTGATAACGGCCGTTATCATCGGTCGTAGCCGTCTTTGACGCCATCAGATTGGGACTAGTCACCATAACCGTAGCGCCTTTGACTGCCGCGCCGTTCGGGTCAGTGACAGTTCCTTCGATAGATCCTGTCGTGCTCGTCTGGGCCATTCCACTAGTGGCAAACATCGCCAGCGTCATGGCCAGAACGAACATAAAAACTTTTTTCATCGTCTCTGTCCTTTCGTGAAGAGCGCCCCGGCTGGGGACCTCTAATTGTCTTAATTTAATCAATAGCCAACAACTCCCAAAAACTTCCGACACTCGGTCCTGTTGGCCTTCATTATTCCAATTTCGTTGACGGGTGCGAGCCTTTGTTTGGTTAGGCCGCTAATTCTTCTTCGTATTCAACCCGCCAGAGATTCGATTCCGGTCAGGCTTAGGCAATGGCGGTGCCATAGGCGGACACCTTGTAACTGGCTGAGAAAGCTTTGATTTAGGGCTATTTCCCTCGCCGGCCAAATCCGAAAATTCGGTTTTAGTCCGAAATTCGGGAAATGCCCAGGGGGGCGCATTTTGTGATTCCTCAGGACCGCTGCCTTTTGCCGCATGGCTGACGAGGCTCCATGTGGTAGACTGCCGAACCCAATCCATTGAATAGGTTCGAGAGCTTGTCCCAGCGAATTTATCGCGATCCGGTTCACAACATCATTCCTTTGCGCGACGACAGCGCCGAAGGCCGGTTGATGATTCGTTTGATCGACACGCCTGAATTTCAAAGGCTGCGCCGCATCAAGCAACTGGGCCTTGGTCTGTACACTTATCAGGGAGCCGAGCACTCGCGGTTCACTCACAGTCTGGGAGCGCTGCATCTGATGACGCGCATTCTGGATCAACTCAGCGATAGGTATGAGATCGGATTGGCCGATCGCGCCGCGGCCCGCGCGGCAGCTCTCCTGCACGACGTTGGCCATGGTCCCTTCTCGCACGCGATGGAAAATGTCCTGGGCGTCCATCACGAGCATTTGACCATGCTGGCTGTGACGTCCGAAGAAACTGGTCTCGGTAACGCTCTCGCAGCATATTCAGCAGAACTGCCGGAACGCGTAGCTTCAATCATCGAGGGAACATTCAAGCCGGCAGCGTTGGCCCAACTGGTATCTTCTCAGCTGGATGTGGATCGGATGGATTATCTCTTGCGGGATTCGTTGATGACGGGAGCAAAGTACGGTCTCTACGATCTTGAATGGATCATCAACGCGCTTCAGATCGACGAGCAGGGCGATCGCATTTATGTAGCTGCGCGGGGAATTTTTGCGGTGGAAGAATACCTGCAGGCGCGTTACTACATGTTCCGGCAGGTGTACTTTCATCGCACGCTGCGATCGGCTGAGGCAGTGCTCAGATCGGCGTTGCGCCGGGCGCTTGAACTGGTTGAGCATGGCAAGCCGGTCTGGTGTGCTCCGGGCACCTCATTTGAAAAGATCCTGCATCGACAGGCACTGAGCATCACCGAACATCTCGAAATGGATGACTCAGACGTAATCTTTCATATGAAGCAGTGGCAACATTCCGACGACGACGTGCTGAAGGATCTAAGCCAGCGGTTCGTGGGCCGAAGGCTTTTTAAGGCCATCGATCTCGACATGCCCGAAGCCGAACGGAAAGA